>JALZAY010000225.1 GCA_030948025.1 Pseudomonadota bacterium | reverse complement strand
TCTGGCTAGCCTCGACAAAACAAGCGAGCGCATGGGGCGCGAGACGATCTCCAAATTCCACGAAAGCAACAAAATCCGCGTCTTCTCCATCAAGTTCCATCCGTTCGCCGCGCACCGCAAGCCGGGCATCCTTGGTCAGCCATGAATTGAGCCGGCCGGTGACCTCGGCGTCCTCCGAGGTTCCCAGAATCGTGAGTGTCCAGCGCGGGTAGAGTTGGTCTCGAAGCGCCGCGATGGTTTCATCGATTCGCGCCGCCGTGGTCTCTGTTTCGAGGCGAACAAGCAATCTTGCCACCGGCGCGTGCGCCCAGTCGCAGCGCGGGCTCTCGAATTCTTCGAGGCGAGCGGCCACCGAGAGCCTGTCGCGATAGGCGGGCCATACGGTCAAGGGCGCGCCTTGAATGGACCAGTGGAGATTTTCTTGGGCTTCCTTCCGCCACCCCAGAAGCCAGGTCCCGGCCGCACCAAACAATCGGCCTCTGTTACCCGCCATTCCCATGCGCAGCAAAGCGAGACTTGATAAAGGTTCGATCTCCTCGATAGTAAAGCAAAAACGGCCGGGTTCGGAAACCGGCGATATCCACACCGCGGTGGCCTCCGCCGGCACGATGGCAAACCAATCCGCGCGCCCGAGAACAGGGCCGGGCAGCAGATGCCAGCCGATCTCCTCCGAGTCTCGCCGGTAGCTTACCAACGGCCGCACCGGCCGGTCGTAAAGCCCGAGCCGGTAACGCATCCGAAACCATCGTCCGGGTGCAAAAATCGAAATGGGTTCAATCGACAGCCATGGCCGCCCGTTCGCGGCAAGATAGTCTCCGGCGTTCCCTTCCACGCCGGAGACGGCGATTAGACGGGCCGTTGGCGGCGCCCAATCGATGTCGACCTTCCGCTTGAATTTTTCCATCAAAACGCTTCCCAATCGAATGGCTCATTTGAGCGAAGACGAACCGCTCAAAAGCAAAGGGTTGGAGCCGGTCCTCGAATAAATCCGGCAATTTTTCAACGGCCTGCTAGCCTAATTGATCCGCCGGATGCGGCGCAAGAACCCGGGCCACCTCGGCATAAACTTCGAGGTCTTTTTCGATCAAGGCGCGCGCCGGGCCCATTTCACGCAATATGTCCGCAAGCCCAATCACCGTCTCGCTTGTGCGCGGCGAAATGCCGGGTAGCTGATCCGGCAGGTCCAGTACGGCGCCGACAAGACGGAGGAACGCGTCCGCGTCGTCGCGCAAGCCAACCGCGTCCATCTCCGCCAACGAATCGAGCGCGGCGGCGGTTTCCGGTGTCCGCGGAGGATCGAAGGCGTTCGGAGCCGCCAGTTGATAGACGAATGGATTGTACAGAACGGCGCGCAACTCGTCGGAGGGGCGCGACAGCAGATCCTGCAGCGCGGTCATATCGCTGAGATTGACATTGCAAAACGTCTTCGCGCAGAGCTGAACGGTTTGTCCAAGGACGGCGGCCGTCGAATTCGCGCCGGAAAGCGATGCCCACTTCAAGATCAACAGCCGTTCGGACAGTTCCTCGAACGGCTCACGCACCAGAATCCCGGCCTTGAAGTTACGATCGCGGACCATCGGTTCCCACACCCGCCAAAAAATGCGGCCGGATGCGAAAAGGGAGTTCGTGAACGAAATGGCGAATATTGACCTTGTGGTTTCTTCGGGAAGCAGCTCCAAGGATTTATAGGACATCTGAAACCGCGCGATCAGCGCATCATCCAGACTGTGTGAGCGAAACAATTGGGTCTCAACACGCAAGAATTTCTGGTCAACGAGTTGCGAGTCATCGCGGCGCCGGTAGATGAGGATATGGTTGTCGGCATCCTTGATTTCCAAATGTCCAGCGGCGGTCAGCCCGGGGCAATTATTTTCATCGACCACGAAGCCGCAAACGCCAGTATTGTGGAGGCCTTGTTCCCTCAGCAGTGGACGCACCACGAAGGCGTCTATAACGACATGATGTTGTGGACCGAGATGGATAACGACCTTCGGGGTCGTCGCCGGATTGTCGGGCATGACCCAACCGACGATCCGCGAACCCGTGTCCTCGTCGATACTGAATAACATCGCCGTCCCGCGTTCCCATTCGCGTCGCCCGCGCGGTCTCCGCGATGCGCCGCCGCTCAACGTTCGATTTTGTGATCCCTAATACCCGCGACCGCGAGCATCAGAACGCTCCACAACGAGAATGCGCATATACCGGCGAAAGCGACCGATCGCGCGCGGCGCGGATATTCGGCGATTTCCGGTTTCTTCGGTTCGACAAAAAGCGCAAAATAGACATGCTGCCGCTCGGACTCCTGACGCGCGCGTTCGTAAGAAGCCTGAGCGACCTCCAGAAGACGTTTCGAGAAGCGAACTTCCAGCTCCTGCTTGTCGAATTGCGCGATGGATTGAGCCGCGGTCTTGGCGTTCTTTCGATGACTCGTTAGAGCCTCGGTCAGCGAAGCGACCTGGGACCCGAGCGCCCGGATTTGATCGGAAAGAACTTTTTGTTCAGGTGCGTCGGCGGACAAAACCTTGAGGTTGGCGTCGCGGTCGCGTTCCAGAGACAATTTCTCACGCATGACGCCCAATAACGTGTCCGCGGAGCTCTTTATCGTTCGTTCCGGATCGACGGTTCCCTCCTGGTTGCGCACATCACGCAAAGTAGTGAGCGCCGCCGAATAACGGAGGCTCGCGCGTTGCAATTCCTGGTCGGCCGAAAACAGCGCGTCCCGGCGCTCCCGCATCGCGACACTGTCGATCATCTTTTCGGCGGCAACCGAGGTCGCGTGAGCCACGGCGAGCGCATCTTCGGGGGTGAAGGCCAGGACTCGCACGAGCACCAGCCCCGAGACGCGGTCAACGTTGACGCTTATCATGTCCCGCCAATAAAGCCAGAGATCGTCGTCGCTCTTCGTTGGATCGAAGCGAGACAGCCAATCCGCCTCACCCCGCGAAAATACCGACCGCAACCAACCGTCTCGATCGAGTGCCCTGACAACATTGCGGCTTCGCAGATAGTCCGTGGCCATGTAGGGAAGACGCCCGATTTCGTGTGTCCCAGGTTTGCCGGCCTTGATCAGCAGCGCAATATTGTCCTCGTTCGCGACGAGCTCCGTCGCCGATCGGACGCTAAATCGAAATTCCACGCTATATTTTCCGGCGGCAATGAGACCGTAGTAGATCGCCGTGCACACTATGGGCAGTACGACCAGGAGGGCGAATGACAAACCGTGCATTCGCCATGATCCGAACTGATCGATCGGAACGGAGACGCGGCGCAGATCTTCCCTCAGGACAAAAGGATCTAGCTCAGTCTTGCCTGACGGGTCTGCCGGAAAACGTTCGGCGGAACTGGCCGCGAGATGCGCTTCGTTCATCGGAATGCCGCCTGAACCCCGGCCGTTACCTTGTTTTTCATACGGTGTGGTCGCGCACGTTGGCGGCGATCACCGCGATGAGCGACCAGACGCTCAGCGCCCCCAGCGATATTAGCAAAATCATGTGTGCTCGCCTCGGCGCGATCGGGCTTTGCGGTACGGTGGGATCTTCAATGGCGACGAGGTAGATATGATGGCGGTTGGCGTCCACCTTTGTGTTGTCCAACATCCTCTCCGCGAGCACGGCGGCTTGCTCGGCCAGGCTCTTTTCGACGTCCAGTTTATCATATTCGGCGAGCGCGGCGGAGGTGGTCGGCGAAGTGAGATTGGCGCCCGTGATCCTGGCTTCGAGCGTCGCGATCTGATCGGAAAGGATTTGCCGATTTGCCGCGAGCATCTTGATTTGTGGCGCATCGGAGTCAAGTGAAGCCTTTGCGGTATCCAACTTTACTTCAACGCCGATGAGATCGCGCCGCAATGTCGTGATCGTCTCGCCCAGAGACCGCGCCAGGGCAAGCGGGTCGATCTGCATCCGTGCGTTCCGGAACTGTTCGAGCCTGGCCTGGCGCGCCGAGAGTTGCGCCATCGCGGTTTTCACCTCGGCCTTGGCGCGCTCGACCGCATCGTGACGCACCCGGTTCAGAAGCTGATTTGCAACGATATCGCATCGGGCGCGAATGGCGGTGGCGACCAGAACTGAATCCTCGCGGGAAAATGTTTTGACGGTGACCGTTACGATGCCCGAAGCGGCCTCGACCGACGTTTGGACCTTGCCGCGCCAATAGCGAAGCAGGTCCTCCGCCGCTCGCGAAGCAAAAAACCCCGCCCACCCGTCGATCCTTGGCTTGCTATATATGGCCCCGAGATCGATCTCCTTTAGGAGATCGTCGATCATCGATCGGCTATCGATATAATCGGCGACGATATAGGCATCCTGATTCGAATTGAGGGCTGTCAAAGCGCCCAATCCCGAAGCCGCCAGGGCGTCGCTGCCGGGAAGCACCTCTGTCGCGCCTCTCACGGCGAAGCGCATTTCGGACCCGAACTGATCAGACGCGAGGAACCCAAAATAGATGGAACTCGTGATTAAGGGGGCGAGGACAAGAACAATGAAGCTGCGCCAAAGCCAAGACGATCGCGCGTCCGTCGCGGTCGTCGCTTCGGCCGCGCCGGTCCCCGCAAGACGGGGTTTTTGCAAGCTGTGCCCGGCCTTTGTGGCAAGCCGGTTCAAGCTCTCGATCGAAAACCATGGGCTGACGCGAGGGTCACGCGCACGCACGGCAAAGCGCGGCCTCAGCAGCTTTCGGGCAGCGGACTTTTGCGGTCTCTCTAACATCGTTCCTTGAGTATCGCTCGGGTATCGCTCGGCTGTGAGGGACACGGGTTAAACCAGACATTTTCAGCAAAATTTGACGATGTGCCGACATGCCGGAGTTTGACCCCATCTTTATGTTTTTATCGCGAAAGCCCCGTTAGCCAACCAGCGAAAGCAAATGTGGAAGAATATAACATCGTGCGTGGTTGAAATAGACACCGCAAGTGCAATTACAATAGATACGGAAATTAATAAAGCATATCTAATCATTGCGGACTACATCGTTTGTCTGGGAAAAACTTACATTTGCCATAATAAGGCCATCAAAACGGAGAGTATCCCTGTCAACAACAAAAATACATTATACATGTTGGCCTTTGGATTGTTATATGTTTGTTAACCATAAGAAGTCCGCGCCTAGCCGCGCAAATTAATTATTCCTAATCTCCCTTGACGGTTTTCCGGAGGATTTGCTTCCATAGCTCTAGGCAAAGCGCATTCGCGGCTATATGACAAGTTAACATATCACATAAAGATTTCCGCGATCATGTGGGAGTGGACGCCGCTCGGTTCGACTTAGCTATTATAAATCAGGCAGGATTATGAGAAAACATCAGAGCGGTCGCCCAGCACCGGCCAATTTGGACGGGTTGGAAATCGCGATCATCGGGCGCGCGTGCAGACTGCCCGGCGCCAACTCCGCCGGCGA
>JALZAY010000224.1 GCA_030948025.1 Pseudomonadota bacterium | reverse complement strand
GGGTCCGAAGATCTTCCGAATAGGGCTTCGTCATTCATCCTGGCCTCCTCCCAGCCAGAATCTTGAATCACGACAAAGCTCGCTTGGGAATTCCACCCGATTCTGTCACAGTGGATAACGCACTAGTTGATATTTGATCCGACATTTGGTGTCATAAGGCCGAAGCGAGAGCCGAGGCTGGGCGCGGAGCTGGCCAGGGTTGCGGAGAGGCCGGCCTCGGCGTTTTATGAGGACACCGAAGATGACCAAGGACCAAAAGATTATCAAAGGAAAGGTGGGCTTGCTGGAGCTCGTCAGGCAACTTGGCAATGTGAGCCAGGCCTGCAAGATGCTCGGCGATCTTGCCGGCCCGCGTGCGCGGCGTCTGGCAGCGCCATGATCTCGAGACGATGAAGAAGCGGCTGAAGGCCTTGGAAGCCAAGGTTGCGCAGGAAGGCCTGATCCTGACCGAGGCGCAGGTCATAGGCCTGGAGAAAGCCAAGACCGAAAAGGAGGCTCACGGCGAGTTCGAGAGCGAGTGCCCCGACTACTGCGGCGCCCAGATCCTATGAGGGCGAGTGGCGGCCCGGGATCGCGTATCCTTGGTCGATTGCAGACCCGAGGAGAATCGAAGATGACACAGCCTGGAAGGCCCGCGGCCACGTCCGCCGCTCTGGATTACGATAGCACAATCATCGGCGCTTTGGAGATGAGCGATAGGGTGCTCGCGGTTCAACTGTCCGGTGTCAAGCGCCACACGCGGCATGTTTTGGAAGCAAGCGGTGAGGAACTGGCCTCATTGATCGAACGACTGAAGGCCCGCTGCGCCGCGCCAGGTCAACCGATTGCGCGGGTGATTTTGACCCATGAGGCGGGTCGCGACGGATTTTGGTTGGCGCGCTTTCTGATGCGACGCGGCGTCGAAGTGTGATGCAGCCTTCGAGCCTTCCCGTCGATCGCCGAGCACGGCGGGCGAAGACGGATGTCATCGACGTCGAGATGCTGTTGCGCGCGTTGATGGCCTGGCTCCGCGGAGAGCCTCGCGTCTGTTCGATGGTTCCAATTCCAACCGAGACCGATGAAGAAGCGCGCCGGGCTCATCGAGAACGTGAGGATTTGACGAGCGAACGCCTCTCGATCTTGAACAAAATTGATAGTATTCTAGCGACGCTCGGCGTGAAGAACTATCGGGCTTTGCGGCGTGACCGTCGCGAGCAGCTTGCCTTGTTGCGGCAACCGGATGGCGACCCAGTTCCACAAGCCGCGCAAATTCGGATCGAACGTCTCCTCGATCGTCTCGAACTGACCCTACGGCAGATCAAGGAGGTCGAAGCGGCGGGCGACTCGCTCGTGGACATGCGCGCCATCGCGAACTCGCGACACTTTTCGTGCGCGACGCTTTCTCGCGGCCGATCTCCAACCGGCGCGCGCTCGGCTCCTATGCCGGACTTGCCGGGACGCCATTTTCAAGCGGCGGCAGCGAGCGCGAGCACGGGATCGGCAAGGACGGCAACAGAGGCGTGCGAGCGGCGATGGTGGAACTCGCCTGGCTGTGGCTCCGCTGGCAGCCTGACAGCACCTTGTCGGCTTGGTTCCGCGAACGGGCCGGCAAAGCCGGTGGACGGATCAAGAACACCATGATCGTGGCACTGGCCCGCAAGCTTCTCGTCGCCCTTTCGCGTTACACAAAGGACGGCGTCATTCCGGAGGGAGCGAAGATGAAGACAGTATAACAGAGCCTTTCGTCTTCGCTCTATCTCCGGTCCGAGGCCGGCGAGTCCAGGACCCGCAAGGGCGCCGTCGCGCAGAATGGAACCGTCGCATCGAGAACGCTATTGGTTGATTCAGCCGTCGGGTTCGCCATAACAGCCTCATCCGATCCAGATAAGATCTTGATTATTAATCTGAATCGCGGGTCATTGCGCCACAAATAAGTGCGTTATCCGACGAATGCGCGATAATAGCTGCATCGCGTAAAAAAGCCTCAAATTATTGCGTCAACTGGCGAATGCGGGCTTAGAGGAGCTGCGGGTGATCTCGTTTGGTGTTAGGACTCTAGAACGCAGAACCGCAAAACAAGCCTTCAGCGGGAAGCTGGTCAAGCGTCGATGGCAGATGTGCTGACACATAGCTCTCGATAAGGCGGACTAGGATCAAACTTATCAATGACGAGACGCGGCAGATGATTCATCCCGGCCTTGAGGTGCGTTGTCCTAGCCAACAGAATGCAATCGATCTGTTCGAAGATCGTTGGTTTACGAGGATAGAAGAGGTATTTCCTGGTGTGACGTCTGGCTCCCATAATTATTTGAAAGGGGATGGTCGACCCGTATTGGCGGCAAAACATCTAGGGTACGTGCCCGGCTGCCTTCATGGTATGCATGTTTGTGAACTGGGCCCTATGGAAGGGATGCACACATACCAGCTTTCCAATCTAGGAGCCGAAAGCATTATAGCTGTGGAAGCAAACACTCATGCTTACTTGCGTTGCCTCGTCTTGAAAGAAATATTGCAACACAAAGGGCGCTTTTTGTTAGGAGATGCGCTAAAGTTCTTGCAGACCAATACAGCTCGATACGACATGATATTTTGCAGCGGCATATTATACCACATGAACAATCCCTATGAGCTTATAAAAGCGATGGCAGAAAGGACTGACAGAATATTCCTATGGACGCACTATTTCGATCCAGACTTTCCGAAGGGCCCAAATTGCAAACCAAAATCGGTGGACTGCGACGGCATGCCAGTTACTTTTTATGAGCATGCTTATGCCGTGGACATAAGTACTGAGCCGTTCTGGGGCGGCAATCAACAAACGGCATCCTGGTTAAGTAAAGAGACAATCGAGAAATTATTTTCTCACTTTGGCTTCTCGTTAACGATCCACAGCGATGTGCGCGTGTGGGATGTCGGACACAATATCATTGCTACCGCTCGGCGTTCTTAGCTTGCGGAAAGCCGAGAGAATGCTTTAGCTCGAAGCCAAGCTAAGCGGCGCAAATCCGCAGATTCGGACATCGAAGGGATAAGTGTGGCAGATTAGTTGGCTCAGGCTGTCTAGCCGCGTTGGTATTTGCAGTACTTGGTACGAAATGTCCATTCATGACGATCCGTCACAATCAACGCAGAACAATAGGCCACCTTTCAAATGAGATACTTGCTTTCTTTGGCAGTGACTATAGTTCTTTCAACGTCGCTCTCTAACGCTCAGACATGCACATTTGCCCGGGACGTTTTGTATCCGTTTTTGCAAAAGCTCTTCGCCGATTGCGGGTATCAAGGGCCGGTCTTTCAAAAGGCTTTGGCCAAAGCGCCTCCGCACCTCGAGAATGCCCTGGCATTCTTGCGTCTCGCCTCGATCCGCCTCATGCTCAGAAAGCTTTGTAATCAATAATCAACTTTCCGGACCGACTCTTAGTGGTAGGAACGACTTCTTCGCGAAGGGATTGAGAGATGCTGGATTCGATCTTTAAGCACCGGCCATGGGCTTCATCCCAAAAAGAGATTGAGGGTATGCCTAGGGGCATGCTGCGAGTGGTTGAAGGTTCGATGTTATATTTTCTCGCCCGCGATTATTTTCGTGGATTCGGAGAAATTATCGACGCCGGCGCCTTCCTAGGAGCGTCTTCCTTCTGCCTCGCTAAGGGGTTGGAAGATAACAACGAGATTAGAGCTAAGTCTGGCCGTTTGCACGCGTACGATCTTTTTACAGTATGGCGGGAACAGGAAAGAAGTGATCAGTTTATGGCGTCTGAACTGAAGAGGATTTTTGATATTGATGTAGGTACAAATGAGTCAACGTTGCCAATCTATTTCGCTAATTTAGGACCTTTGGCGCGTCACATAATGGTATATCCAGGAGATATAATGAAAAAGCAATGGAACTCTCGTCCTATCGAGATTCTATTTTTGGATATTTGTAAATCAAAGACAATCTTGCAACATATATTGTCGACGTTCTATCCAAGTCTTATCCCTGGAATATCGGTCGTCCTTCATCAGGACTATCATCACCCGCTCTTGCCGTTTATCCATGTCGCGCAGGAACGGCTGGCTCCTTATTTTCAAATCGTCGAAGCAAAGGCCGACGATACCGCTGCCTTTTTGATAACAGATCGAATTCCAGAAAAAGTGCTTAATGAAGTCGCACAGTACGATTTTACAGCCGCCGAGGAGTTCAAGCTTATGGATCAGGCCATTGAGCGGCTTGCTGGGCAAAATCGTCACCTCAAGGTTGCTAAATGTCAGCTTCTCCGTCAGCGCGGTCGCGTGGCGGAAGGCCGAGAGCTTCTGGAGGAACTGAAACAAGATATTTCAAATGCAGCAGATGATCCTCTTTTTCCGGCTTACATTGGTTTCGTTGAAGCTAACCTTTTCCGTGACGAAGCACGGTTGCTCGGCGCACCCGAGGGATTTGATGAATCGGAATATCTCGCCGCGAATCCAGACGTAAAGCAAGCCGTAACGCTCGGCTATTTTGATTCAGGGTTTCACCATTGGTTACAGTGCGGTCGTCATGCAGGACGATTATTGTCAACGCCGAAGTAAGAGCCGGCCACCGCTTCCTTGGCGGTCAATACGATCGGCCAGGCCTCGCCCTGGCGCGCGGCCTGGTGACCAAGCACGCGATCAAACAGGTGGACCGGCGGGTGTCCAACCAAGAGGATCGATATCGACGCCGCACTGCGCCACTGGGTTCCCTACGTGGTGGGATCCCGCAGCAGCATCAATGTGGCCATGGATTGGACCGATTTCGACGCCGACGGCCAGGCCGCCACCTATCGCCAATATCGCGCGGCAGACGGGAGGAACTGGTCCACTGCCGCCCGGCCGCCGGATCGGTGATGTACGCAGGCATTCGATAGCGGTATGCGTCGACTGCTCCCGCGAACGGAAATATGTGGTTCGATGCAACCAACTTCAAAGCTCAAGTCGGCGCCGTTACCAAGATCTTCAATTTAACCTAGGAAACATGGTGGAACTCAACAACGACAAGCAGAGACAGCTTCTTATGGAGGGTGAACCGCCGGCGACCATTGAGGGCGCTCGGCCAGCTCGCTCGCAGGGGGCCTTGGCAATCTCGGCGCTAAAGCCGCCGCTGCCTGGAAGCTGCTGGGGCCGATGCGCCGGCGCCAAGGGTGACGCTTTTGCCGAAACCATTTGTGCAAGGCTAGGTGCGCCAGGACGTCGTAGCCTACCCAGTTCTCACCACTTCCCATCCGATAGAGTGGTGCAGGCCCGTCGAGCGTGTCAGCCACAGCGGTAAGCGCCGAATTTCCAGACGCAGCTGGTGCCGCGGTGCTCCACTTTCGCCCGTCCGAATGGATTAGGTCATGATCTCATAAAGGGGATTCCCGAATCGGCAAGAGAATGATTCAACCTTCAGATCATGGAGGTTGGAATGGCTCGTTTTGATTTGACGGATGTCGAGTGGTCGGTGATTTCGCC
>JALZAY010000049.1 GCA_030948025.1 Pseudomonadota bacterium | reverse complement strand
GGGGCGTTTATACGCGATCCGGACCGTTGGATCAATTTCATGATCCGTTTCGAACTTGGCTTGGACGAGCCGGTCGCAGGCCCGGTACTCAAAAGCGCCGCGACGATCGGCGGCGCCTATGTCGTTGCCAAATTCCCCGCTCGCTCCAGCGGGCAAAGCGATTGTAGATCGTCTTGTGGGGGCCATCCGCCTTCGGGCAGTCGACCCAGCGGCAGCCGATCTTCAGCACCTGCATGATCCCGCTCAAAATCAACCGGTCGTCTTTGCGGAGAGGCCCCGGCTGGTTTGTCGGCAAATGCGGCGCGATCTTCGCCCATTGCTCATCGTTGAACCAAAACAAATGCGATTCCATCGGTTAGCCTCCCATACCGGTTGCCAACCTCTTGAATCATAACATGGTTAATCAGGTCTTAAACCTATGCTAAAGACACATCTCTGCTTAGGGATATAACGAGGGTGGCCGGAAAATGCGTCAGGCCGCGGGTCATCCACGCCGGTTCACGAATTCTTGAACCCAGGTTCTATCTGGGTAGAAACATTCTGCCGGATAGCCGATTAGGGCGACGAAAGGTTTGGCCACGGCTCGCCCCGGTTTTCGCGCAATCGGACAAAAATGTTTCACGTGAAACATTTTTGTCCGATAGACGATTTGCGCAAACGCACCTTTTGGTGCGCGGGCCACGATACGAATCAGGGATTTGGCGCAAGCGGAAGAGTGCGGTAGAGGATATTTTTTGGTTTATTCCTCCTTGGCGCCAACAGATCGAGCGCCTCGTTGCGATGAGAAGTCCATGAGTGCTGCCACGCCAGCCATTTCCATCGTCAACGTCGGCGATGGCGGGCCTCTCCGCCACGCCCTGCTAAGCCGAGCCCGCGCGCGTGCCCTGCGCGACGACTGCCTCACGGTCTTTCCGCGCGCGGTAACACCGTTCCTGCCGGCGTTGGATGGAGCCGCGCGCCGCTGGCTCACCCGCTCGTGCTCGCCCTATGTGCCAGAAATCGCGCAAATCGCGGCAGCGCTCGGCTTTCCGGGAGTCTGGCTGCTTAACGGCTCGTACCAATGGAGCTGCACCTCGCTCGCGCGCGAAGAAGACGGCGTGCCCTGGCTCGCACGCACGCTCGATTGGCCATTCCCCGGGCTAGGCCGCCATACGGATGTTGTCCGCACAAAGGGACCCGCAGGCGAATACTTCAGCATCACCTGGCCTGGCTATGCTGGCGTGCTGACGGCGATGGCACCGTGCCGGTTCGCCGCCTGCATCAACCAGGCGCCAATGTGGCGCCGCACCCGGCATCCCTGGCTGCGCTTTTATGACCTTGCAGCCAATGCGCTTCATACATGGGTGAATATTCGCCACATGCCGCCGGATCAATTGCTGCGTTGGGTGTTCGAGACTTGTGAAACCTATGCCGCGGCGAAGAGCGTGTTGGAAACCACGCCGGTGGCGCGGCCGGTGATCTACACGCTCATTGGCTGCGCGCCGGGTGAGCGATGTGTGATCGAGCGCACCGAGAACAGTTTCGAGACGCGCGAGGACGAGACGAGTGCGGCCAATGATTGGGTGCCGAACCGCCCGATGTGGGAAGCGCGTATTGCGGCCGCTCACTTTCTGATGTGCTCGTCGGCGGAGGCCGCCGCGCGAAGCCGTGATCGGCAAGACGCGCTCGCCGGCTGGCGCGGGCTCTTGACGCGCCGCGGTTTCGATTGGGTGCAGCCACCCGTCCTCAACCCCTATACGCGGCTTGCTGTCACGATGAGCCCCGCGCGGGCCATCCTGCGCGTAGTTGGCTATGAAATGACAACAGCCGGCTTGCCGGAACAGGTGACCCAAGTCTGCGAGATTTAAGGGCGGCGGGGATACGAATCCGGGATTTGGCGCAAGCGGAAGAGTGGGTTAACGTTTATTTTTGGCCGCGGTTTTTTGTTGTTTCGCCTGACTTCCGTCTGAATCTAAGATTTAGACCAATGTGAATTGGAACCGGACGTGAACACGGCATGCTGAGCTGGCTTACTATCAGAGTGCGCTCTTGTGGTGCGATAAGCTTGGTCGCACTATACGCCGTTTGCGTAGTCATACCCTCGATCGCATTGGCATTCCCACGCGGCAGTTCCCCATCCCACTGCCTGACCAATGATCATCACGGCGTGCCCGAGGCGCAGGTCCAAGTCGGTACCCACAACCCTACGCTTGGCGATAATACAATAGACAAACACGCCGACGATTCCATGAAAGGGGGAGACGGCAAATTAAAGTGTCATGCCGGCGCATGCTGCGGGTTTTCTTGCTTCGCTGCCGTAACCAGCGACCCGGCTGCTACCATGGCGCTGCCGGTCGAAGCATCTCCCTCATTTTGGGCACTTGATGAAAGTCTTGACGGCCTCGGGCCCAAACGTATCAACAGGCCTCCAAAATCCTTCTTATCGCATTGACAGCTGGCGCCGCGACTAATTGGTAGCCGCCCGCGCCCGAGATCGATCGACGCGACGAAGGTATTTCCATGTCTTGGCAATTACAGGCTCACGCCGCCTCCTTTGAGAGGCGCTAGCCAATGTACAAACGTCTCTTGATCCTGTCCTCTGCGGTACTCTCAGGGTGCGCCGTTCCTCCCCCCGAATGGGTAGTGGCGCCGGCAGACCCTCAATGGAGGGGTCCGCCAATTCACGCTGCCGACGTTACTGTTGGAACACAAACGTTCCGGCCCGTGGAACCCCGCGGCTGGGGCAACATGCCGCTCCAGGAGAAAAAAGGCGAATCGGGGGGCGGACATGAGTGACGTTTTTGGCTCTGGATTGCCGGTGAAAATCGGGTTGGCGATAGCCGCGCAGCTGTCGCTCGCAGCCTGCGCGTCTTTTTCACCGGATGGCGGCATGTCGACAGTACAAGAGACCGCTGCCATCGAATTGGGCAAAGATGTCGTTAAAGAGACATCGGCATTCGAGGCGGCACTCGTTGGCGATCGCGTTCGCGAGTTGCTTGGCCGAAGCCTCACGGCCGATGCGGCTGTGCAGATCGCGCTCCTCAACAACCAGGGGTTGCAAGCATCCTACAACGAGCTCGGCATATCGGAAGCGCAATATGTGCAAGCGAGCTTGCCACCGAACCCGACTGTCTTCTTGCAGAAAACGGTGGCTCCAAATTCGCTCGGCTTCACCGAGGCGGTCACCGGCAATCTGTTTGCGCTCGTGACGTTTCCTGCTCGGCGGGACATCGCTGAGACGCAGTTCCAGGCAGCCCAGCTTCGAGCAATCGAAGCCACCCTCAGACTGACGGCCGATGTGCGCCGCCACTATTGGCGAGCCGTTGCGGCTCAAGAGCTCGTGCGGCTTCTCAATGAAGCGCGTGGATCGGCGGGAGCCAGCGCGGACCTCGCGAAGGCACTTGGCCAGTCGGGCGCGATGAACAGGCTCGACCAAAGCCGCGAATTTGCATTTTACGCCGAGACCTCCGGCCGACTGGCGGATGTGCGCGTTCAGGAGAAGGTCGAGCACGAGCGGCTCGCACGCCTCATGGGTCTGTGGAACCGCAACTCGATCTACACGCTCCCCGCACGCTTGCCGGCACTGCCCGCTAAATTGACCAGTTCCGGTCTTATCGAAGCGCATGCGATGGAGAGACGAGTCGACCTTCGATTAGCACGCACCAATCTCGAAATCTTCGCCAAGACGCTCGGTCTGACGCACGCAACCCGTTACATCAACGCTTCAGCGCTGGGCCCTTTGCGGGAGTACGAAAAGACGGTAACCGGCGGCCAATCTCCGGAGCGCTTTGACCGCTATGGCGTTCAAATCACGTTTGAAATACCTCTATACGATTTCGGCGAGACGCGAACCAGAGACGCGGAAGAGACCTATATGCAAGCAGCCCATCTTCTTGCCGAAAAGGCGGTAAACGTCAGGTCGGAAGTTCGAGAAGCTTTTATCGCGTACAAGGGTGCCTTTGAGGTTGCCCGCCTCTATCAAGCGCAGGTGGTGCCGCTCCAGAACCAGATTCTCAAGCAATCGCTGTTGCAAACCAGCACCGGGCAAACGGACGTGTTCGTGCTCGTTCAGGACGCGCGTAACCGCATATTGGCCCAGGTCACGGCTCTTAACGCACGTCGCGAATTCTGGATCGCCGACACGGACCTTCGTGCTGCCATCATCGGGGGAGGAATGGCTGGCCGCACCGATGGCGCCGGAGCAGCGGCTAGCGGCTCTGGCGGACAGAAATGATAGAAATGGAAGGAGCAGGCATATGCTTTCGAGACGCGGATTTCTTCATGCAACGGCGACATCGGCTGTTGGGGTGACGGCCATAAGCGGACGGGTTCAGGCTGCCGGCATTCCCGAAGCTCCAACGACGAAGGACGTTGCAACTCAACCGCCGTTCATTCCCCCGGCCGGGGCGGACTACAACCCCGTCGTCACATTGAACGGCTGGACGCTTCCGTGGCGGATGAACGGCGGCTGGAAAGAGTTCCACTTGGTTGCGGAGCCTGTCGTTCGTGAATTTGCGCCAGGGATGAAGGTTTACATGTGGGGGTACAACGGCCAATCACCTGGTCCCACGATCGAAGCCGTCGAGGGGGACAAGGTCAGGATCTTTGTGACAAACAAACTGCCTGAAAAAACGACGGTCCATTGGCATGGTCAGCGGCTGCCGAACGGTATGGATGGTGTCGGCGGTTTGACCCAGCCGCACATTCCGGCCGGCAAGACCTTTGTCTATGAATTCCAGCTTCAGCGCTCAGGCTCCTTCATGTACCACCCTCACTCGGATGAGACGGTTCAATTGGCGATGGGCATGATGGGCTTTTTCGTCGTGCACCCAAGGGACCCCGCGTTTCGTCGAGTCGATCGGGATTTCGTCTTCCTGATGAACAGCCACAGCGTGGCGGCTGGCAATTACGTGCCCAAGGTTTCGGAAATGACGGACTTCAATATGTGGGCATGGAACTCACGCGTTTTTCCTGGGATCGATCCTATCGTGGCCGCCAAGGGAGACAACGTCCGCATTCGCATGGGCAATCTCAGCATGACGAACCACCCGATTCATCTGCATGGGGTTGAGTTCATCGTCTCTTGCACCGACGGCGGTTGGGTACCTGAGCAGGCCGCGTGGCCGGAGGCCACGGTCGATATCGGGGTCGGACAGATTCGCGCGATCGATTTCGTGGCCGATGCACCAGGAGATTGGATATTCCACTGCCATAAGTCGCATCACACCATGAATTCGATGGGCCACGACGTACGAACTTACATCGGTGCTGATATCAAGAAAGCCGCTGAAAATCTCAAGAAGCTTGTGCCGGGTTATACGCCCATGGGCACCGATGGGATGGGCATGATGGGTGAAATGGAAATGCCCGGCCCCGACAATACATTGCCGATGATGACCGGCTCCGGCCAATTCGGCCCGATCGAGATGGGCGGCATGCTTACCGTCGTCAAGGTCCGCGAGGGCCTCGCGGCGCACGATTACAAGGACCCCGGCCCGTACAAGTTTCCGAAAGGCACTGTGGCCTACGAAGTCGACGCGCCTCGGAGCGAGGCGCCACGGCAAAATATTCAGAAGGAGACAAATAAGCCAACCGAGATGAAAGGGATGAAGGGGATGAAGGGGATGAAGGGAATGAAAGGGATGTAGACAATGAAATGTAGTCCAGAGCGATACGAATGAAGTTAGCGCGACAATCGAAGGGGTCGAGAGATGAAGAATTGGCGTCAAACCGGGATCGCACTCGTTAGTATGGTGCTTCTCTCCATATCCGCTTGGGCGGGCGCGGGTCCGGCCGGACACAAGCACGATGCGGCGGGATTCTCCGCCGGTGAGCCGGGTGCCGCGAAAAAGCCGACGCGGATCGTTCAAGTGACCATGCAAGAACGCGACGGACAAATGCTCTTCGTCCCCGACCGGGTCGAAATTCGCAAAGGCGAGCAAATCAAATTCGTGCTGCATAACAACGGCGAACTCGACCACGAATTCGTGCTTGCGACCACGCAGGAGAATTTAGAGCACGCGGAAATGATGAAGAAAAACCCCGAAATGCGGCACGTCGATCCAAACGCGAGGCGCGTCGCCCCGAAGCAGACAAGCGAGATCGTCTGGAAGTTCACTAAGGCAGGCAAATTCGAGTTTGCATGCCTGATCCCCGGTCATCGCGATGCCGGCATGTTCGGTGTCGTGCACGTCAGGTAACCGGAGCGAGGAAATAAAAAGGAAGGGGAAAGACAGCGGCCTAAGTCCGACTGAGTTTGGTTAGCTGAGGTCAGCCATAACTTTGCAACAGAAGCGTTTCACTAGCTGAATTGCGCTCAATGCGCCTCGTCCCAATTTTGCGCGGCCTTGGCGTCGACCTGCAAGGGCACCGCGAGCTGGATATAGGGATGCGGCGCATCGGCCATCACTTTGCGCACGACCTCGATCGTGGCCTCGACCTCGGAATCCGGCACCTCGAAAACGAGTTCGTCATGGACCTGCAAAAGCATGTTCGCCGAAAGCTTCGCTTTCTCCAACGCATCGTCCATGCGCACCATCGCGCGCCTGATAATGTCGGCGGCCGAGCCCTGGATCGGCGCATTGATCGCGGCGCGTTCGTTGAAGGCGCGCTCCGAGGGATTTGACGCGGTGACGCGCGGATAATGGCATTTGCGCCCGAAAATCGTGGTCACATAGCCTTTCTCGCGCACGAAGAATTTCGTTTGATCCATATAAGCGCGAATGCCGGGAAAGCGCTCGAAATATTTTTTGATGTAGGCGCCAGCGTCCTCGCGCGAAATGCCGAGTTGATTGGCGAGGCCGAAGGCGGAAATGCCGTAGATGATCCCGAAATTGATCGCCTTGGCGCGCCGGCGCACTTCTGGCGGCATGCCGGCCACCGGCACGCCGAACATTTCGGAAGCGGTCATCGCGTGAATATCCTGGCCCTCGGCAAACGCCGCCTTCAATTGCGGAATGCCGGCGATATGGGCAAGCAGCCGCAATTCGATCTGCGAATAATCCGCCGAGACGAGCTTATGGTTTTCGCGCGCGATAAAAGCCCTCCGGATTTTCCGGCCCGCCTCGTTGCGCACGGGGATATTCTGCAGGTTCGGGTCGGACGAGGAAAGCCTGCCCGTCGTCGTCGCGGCGAGCGCATAGGAGGTATGCACGCGCCCGGTCGCCGGATCGACGAAGGAAGGCAGAGCGTCGGTATAGGTCGATTTGAGTTTTGCAAGCTGCCGCCAATCGAGAATTTTTGCGGCGAGTTCGTTGCCTTCCGCGGCGAGATCGTCGAGCACGCCCGCCGCCGTGGACCAGGCTCCGGTCGCGGTTTTTTTGGCGCCAGGGAGGCCCATCTTGCCAAACAGAATATCGCCGAGCTGTTTTGGCGAGCCCAGATTGAAGGTCTCGCCAGCGAGTTCGTGGATCGCCGTTTCGAGCCGCGCCATGTCCTGCGCGAATTCGCGAGATAGCTTTGAGAGGATGGCGCGGTCGATCGTGATCCCGCGCTGTTCCATCCGCGCAAGGACCTCGATCATCGGACGTTCCAGCGTCTCATAGACATTGGTCATGTGTTCGGCGGGAAGGCGGGGCTTCAACACGCACCAGAGACGCAAGGTCACGTCGGAATCCTCGGCCGAATATTCAGTCGCCTTGTCGATGGCGACACGGGCAAATCCGATGAAGGTGCGGCCCGAGCCCGCCACCTCGCCGAATTGGATTGGCTTGTGGCCGAGATACTTTTCGCTGAGCACGTCCATCCCGTGATCGGTGCGGCCCGCGTCGAGCACATAGGATAAAAGCATGGTGTCCTCGACGGGCTGCACCGCGATGCCGCGCTGCTTGAAGATGAGCCAGTCGAATTTCATGTTTTGCGCGATTTTCAAGACACTCCGGTCTTCGAGGAGCGGTTTTAGCCGCGCGAGCACTTGGGCTTCCGGCAATTGGCCGGGTAGTAGGTCGTTGCCGCCGAAAAGATCGCCGCCGCCTTCGCTCCTATGCCGCAACGGGATGTAGCAGGCGTGCCCCGGCGTGACGCACAAGGAGATGCCCACGAGTTCGGCCTGCATGGTTTGCAGCGAAGAGGTTTCCGTGTCGACCGCGATCGCGCCCGCCTCGAACGCGGCGGCGATGTATTCGTCGAGCTGTTCGAAGCTCGAAACGGCCGCATAACTTTTGCTGTCGAATTTTTGCGCACGCGCCTCAGTGGCGCGCGCGGCGGCGAGATGGCCGGGCCCCGTGGCGATGACGGCTTGTTGCGTTTGCTCGCCATAGCGGGCGTTCCTTCTGGGTGCTTCCGGCTGCGTGCTTGCCGCCGGCGGCGGCGTTTCCCGCGCGGTTTCCGCGCCCTCACTCAGCGCCTCGCGATCGCGGCCGCGCCAGCCGGCGGGTCCCGCGAAAGCCGGATCGGGTTCGATCATGGCCGCATCCATCGCATAAGCGTCGGCGGCGCGCTTGGTGATGGTGGAAAATTCCATCGCCTTGAGGAAGGCGACGAGCGTCTTTCCATCCGGTGGATGAAGCGCAAGATCTTCGAGCGGCACTTCGAGCGGCACGTCGCGCACCAGCGAGACGAGCTGTTTCGAGACGCGGATCAGCGCCACGCTTTCGGGATCGGTCAAGGTCTCTCGGCGTTTCGGTTGTTTGATTTCGTTGGCGTGGGCGAGCAGGGTTTCGAGATCGCCATATTCGCCGATGAGCTGCGCCGCCGTCTTCAAACCGATGCCGCGCGCGCCTGGCACATTGTCGGTGGAATCGCCGGCCAGCGCCTGAACGTCGACGACGTTTTCGGGGGCGACGCCGAAATAGGCGCGAACTTCTTCGATCCCGATCTTGCGCTCCTCGCGCGCGCCCTTGGCGCCGGCTTCCCCCGAGGCCGGATCATACATTGCGACACCCTTGCCAACGAGCTGCATCAAATCCTTGTCGGCGGAAATGATCAAAACGTCGGCGCCGCGCCGGAGCGCCGCGCAGGCATAGGTCGCGATCAAATCGTCGGCCTCATAGCGGTCCTGCTCGACAGGGGTCAGGCCGAAAGCCCGCACGGCGGCCCGCATCAGCGGGAACTGCGGGACGAGATCTTCCGGCGGCTCCGAACGATTGGCCTTGTAGGGCGGGTAAAGCTCCTTGCGGAATGAATGTTCGGATTTGTCGAAAATAATCGCGAGATGGGTCGGCATGAGCCCCGCCGCCCCGTCGCGCACGAACTGGAAAAGCTTGGTGCAGAAGAGGCGTACCGCTCCGGTCGGCAGACGGTCGGAGCGGTAATTATATTTCGCGAGCTGGTTGATCGACTGGAAATACGCGCGAAAGACGAAAGAAGATCCGTCAACCAGGAAAACATGGTCGCCGGCTTGGACTGGGCGGTCTATCGCAGACATATGGTCAATCGAAGACATCAGCGCGGCGCCTTTTCAGCTATCAACGAATGGAGCAGTTCCGACGCCCCTGCTCGCGCAGGCGAGGAACCGTTAAAAAGCGCACCCTGAAGCAGCCTTTCGATGCAACTAATGGTAGCCCTTGTTCGTTATATGATCCAGCGCTCGACACCGGCGCCTGTGGCGGGGGGCTTTAGGAGCTGGTGGTGTCTTATACCGCGTGTTTGTGCGTGACATGCAAATCCAGCCAAATTGTCAATCTCCATTCCAACCCGTGGCAACCAGCCAAACCCGGCACGCTCCTTCACTTGCCGCGAGCCCCCGCCGCGCTACATCCTTCCTCTTTCGCGGGCAACGCCGGGCCCGGCCAGGGCTTCGCGGACAGCCCGGGCTAAGACGGGATCTATAGAACATTCGCCGGAGCTGCATGGTGAAGCAGGACACACGATTGGATTTCGAGGCCGTTTTCAATAGCCTGCCCGCGCCTTGGCTGGTGATGGACCGGGATTTCAATATCGTTGCCTTGAACCAGGCCTTTCTCGACGCGACCGTGCAGTCGCGAGAAGCGCTCGCCGGGACCAATATCTTCACCGCATTTCCGGCGGTGGGAGAAAGCCGACACATCCTGCAAGACTCCCTCGAGCGAGTCCGCAACAAAGGGGTTGTCGATGTGCTGCCATCGGTTTCCTACGCAGTTGCCGTCGATGGCCGTACCGAAGAGCGTCTTTGGTGCTGTACCCATGTCCCGGTCCGCGACAAGAACGGGCAAGTCGCATTCCTGCTCAAGAGCGCTCAGGATATTTCCGAGCTGCGTTCATCGCAGGGCTTGGCGGGCCTGGATTCAGCGGCAGCGGGCGAGACCGATCCACAGGCGGGAAACATCCAGGTCCTCAATCAGACGCTGTTGGCGACAGTCCAGCAGTTGGGCCGTTTGGTCATGCAAGCCCCGAGCTTCATGTGCGTTTTGCGCGGGTCTGACCTTGTTTTCGAATTGGTCAATATCGCTTTTTCAATGCTCGCCGGAGGCCGCGATCTCATCGGGAAAACTTTACGGGAGGGATTGCCCGAATCCGAAGGTCAGGATTATCCGCGTCTTCTGGAGAATATTTTTAAAACCGGCGAAGTTCACGTCGGGCGCAAGACGCGTATTCTTCTGCAAGACACACCGGATTGCGAGATAGAGGAACACTACATCGATTTCGTCGCCCAGCCGATCATGGGCGCGAACGGCGAGGTAACGGGGATCTTCATCGAAGGCAACGACGTGACGGATCATGTCCTCACGCAGCAACGGCAAGCGCTC
The DNA here is from genome assembly GCA_030948025.1 of Pseudomonadota bacterium. Lineage (GTDB taxonomy): Bacteria > Pseudomonadota > Alphaproteobacteria > Rhizobiales > Beijerinckiaceae > Methylocapsa. The sequence goes on along the minus strand of JALZAY010000049.1, from coordinate 7,350 downwards.
CTTATCCGCGAGTTGCATCACCGGGTCCGCAACACGCTGGCGATGGTGCAAGGAGTCATGACCACGACCGGGAAGACCTCCGCGAACATCGAGGAGTTTCAGGACGCCTTTTCCGGGCGGATCGCTTCGCTCGCCAGGACCCACGCCGTCATGACCGAGCAACCCCAGCAATCGGTTTCCTTTCAACAATTGCTGACCCAGGAGCTTAGCCCTTATTTCAACGAACAGGGCCTCCGGATTCGCCTCTCCGGGCCTACCGTCGACTTGCCCTCGCAGATCGCGCTACCGCTCGGCATGGCGGTCCACGAACTCACGACCAATGCCGTCCGGCATGGCGCCCTTGCCACGGCGGAAGGCCGGGTCGAGGTCGGCTGGAGCTTGATAAAGAAGGATGGCGAACCAGCGCTGTTATGCGAATGGAACGAATTCGCGGGACCTCCGGTGACGCCGCGTTGCCGCGACGGGTTTGGCTCGATGCTTCTCGAACGGGTGCTGCCGCAGCAGATCCAGGCGGAAGTGACAGTCGATTTCGCGCCCGCGGGATTTCGCTTGCGAATGGCGGTGCCGCTTCAAAATGGGCGATGATACCCATCGCCTGGCCCGCCGCTCGCGGATTTGCGCGCGCCGATTGACCCTTCATGGTAACGCTTCGCGGCGCCGCGCATTGACGATTGAAAACGGGATAAGGGCAGTTTAAACATCCTTGGCCTTGACTAGGTGCTGCCGGAACTTGGCCGCCCGCTTCTCCGAAGCGGTTAGCGCCACGTTCGCAAGAGTCTGGAGCAAATTTAAGAGATGGAGGGGAACGCGGAATTTGGCTCGAATCCGGGTAATCTGGGGATGTATTCCTGCGTTCCGCGTGGTTTGGCCAAGTCTTCGGCGCTCGTCGTGGCCCTGCATGGCGGTCAGCAGACCGCCAGGGATTTCGATTTAGCGACCGGCTGGTCGACGCTTGGCCGCAAGCACGGCTTCGCGGTCATGTTTCCCGAGCAGAAATGTGCGAATAATTCGCAGAATTGCTTCAATTGGTTCATTGAGAGGCACATCAGCCCCAACGAGGGAGAAATCGCGTCGATCCGCGCCATGATCGAAAAAATGCTGCGGGATTACAAGCTCGACCGCAGCCGTGTTTTCGTGACCGGCCTATCCGCCGGCGGCGCCATGGCTTGCGCTTCTTGCTTCTTATCCCGATTTGTTCGCCGCCGGGGCAATCATCGCGGGCCTCCCCTATGGAGCGGCGCTTGGGCAATTCGAAGCGATGAAGGCCATGGCTTTCGCGCCGGGGCGGTCTTCGCAGGAATGGGGGAATCTGGTGGCCAGGCGTCACCTGGACAAACCAAGTGGCCAAAAATTTCGATTTGGCACGGCAGTCACGACGAAGTGGTCGCGCCCGCCAATGGGTCGGCCTTGGTCCGGCAATGGATCGATATCCATCAAGTCGACGAGGCCGGCGCGGCGCTAGACGAGGTTGACGGTCAAACGCGCGTGTCGTGGCGCGACAGCACGGGGACCGTCGTCGTCGAGCTTTATGCCATCGACGGAATGGCTCATGGCGTGCCAATCGACGCAAAGGTGCGTGGCTTGTCCAGACCCTTAGCCCTTTCATGCTCGACGCCGGAATTTCGTCTACCTTTCACATCGCCAAATCATGGAGACTTCTGCGGCAAACCGCCGCCGGGATGAAGACCCGCCCTCCACGCGCAATGGCGAAGTTGGTTCGCTGATCATGTCCGAGAACCCGGGCCCGCATCAAAAAAGCCGTGAACGCGTTCACGCCGCCTTCTGGTTGATATTCGCCTCGGCTAGCCGCGTGAGCAACTGGTCTGTCTTTTTTTCTTCGTCCAAGGTCTCGCGCAGGAGCTTGCTGGCGTCCTTCATGCCGAGCTGGTCAGCCCAAGCAATCAAGGTCCCATAACGTGCAATCTCGTAGTGCTCCACGGTCTGCGCCGCCGCAAGCATTCCCGCGTCGTGAACTTGACCGTCCTCGATCTCCTCCATGACGCTTTTGGCTTCCGCCAAAATTCCATCCATCGCGTCGCAGCGTATGGCACGTGGAGTCACTCCACATTGATCGAAAATAGTCTCCAGGCGTTCAATGTGACGGTCGGTCTCTTCGCGGTGTTTTTCGAAGACGCGTTTGAGATCGGGGGACTTCGCGCTCTTAGCCATCTTCGGCAAGTTTTTATAGATTTGCTTTTCGGCGTAATAGATATCCTTGAGCGTGTGCAGAAACAGATCGTTCATCGATTTGACCGTCATTGGGCTCTCCTTGAGCGTGGTTGCATCATGTGCCCCAACGCAACGGGCAAGAGGAAGTTCCTTTTGTTGCGGCTTCAAACGGACCGGCGCGAAGCGCGGCTATTCTTTGCCGGCAACCGCTGCTTAGTCGTATCGATCGCCTGCCACGGATCGGAGCCCAGGCCGTTGAACCGTCGGCTGGCATTAGCCAGGGTGAAATGATCCGCGCTGCCGATGGCGTCGAGTTCTCCCCAATCCAGGGGCATCGATACCCCCGCCTCCGGCCGCGCCCGGGTCGAATAGGCGGCGACCGCGGTCGAGCCCCGGCCGTTGCGCAAATAGTCGACGAAGATGCGGCCCGCGCGTTCGCGCTTGGCCATGGTCGCGGTCAAACGATCCGGACTGTCACGGGCCATGGCTTCGGCGACCGCGCGGCAATAGTCCTTGGCTTCATCCCAACCTGCGCGCGGCGTAACTGGCGCGACCACATGCAGGCCCTTGCCCCCGGTTGTTTTGACGAAACTATCGAGTTTGTCGTCCGCTAACCGCGCGCGTACCTCCAGGGCGGCGGCAACAAGATCATTCCAGCCGATGTTATCGCCGGGATCCAGATCGAAAATGAGGCGGTCCGGCTTATCGAGTGCCTTGGCTCTCGATCCCCAGGGATGAATTTCGAGGACGCTCGCCTGAACCAGCTCGATTAACCCATCGAGATTGGCGACGCCTAGAAGCGGCTCGTCCTCTTCCGCGTCGTTGATCACCAGGATCTGTGGGGCGGCACCTTGCCAATGATGCCGTTGGAAGAAACAGCCATGATCAACGCCGGCGGGACATCGCAGAAGCGCGAGCGGCCGGCCAACTATATTCGGGGCGATCAAATCCCATATGGAAGTGTAATAGTCGGCAAGCGCCTTTTTTGTAAAGCCGGCGCGCGGCCACAAAACCCGGTCTGGGTGGGTAAGTCTGACGTTTGCCTTGCGCGGCTGTTTCGCGTGCGGTTCGCGATCCGGGACCGCTGCCTCCCGCACGACCTCGGACGCAGCCTTGTCCTCGCGCAACGCCTTGAACGCCGCCTGGCGCAGCATGTTGGCTGCGGTCCAGCCACGGAATTCGACCTCCGCGACGAGTGAAGGCGCGACCCACCGGACATTGCGCTTGGCATCGACCGGTAACGGTCCCTCGGCCGCCGGCTTGTCGATCCTGATCTTTTCAAGCGCGCCAAAAAGATCCTTGGCCGTTTGCAAATTGTAGCCGGTACCGGCCCGGCCGGCATGCGCGAGTTTTCCCTTTTCGTAATAGCCAAGGACGAGCGAACCGATTGCTTTGGGCGTGCTCGTCGAAGGGACGTAGCCGATTACCACGAATTCCTGCCCGTTGGCGCATTTGGACTTCAGCCAATCGCCGTTGCGGCCGGAACGATAGGGCGTGCCGGTGTGCTTCGAGACAATCCCTTCGCCGCCGAGCCGGCACATATGGTGCAAAAGCTCTTCGCCACCGCTGACGAAATGGGCGCTATAGCGCAGCGGTCCGCCGGGTGGTGCCGCGGAAATCACCTGCTCCAGAATTTCTTTGCGTTGCAGCAGCGGCAAAGGTTTCACATTATGGCCGTTGAGGTAAAGAAGATCGAATACATAGAAGGCGATCGTCTCGTTGCGTCCCGCCTTGAGGGCAGCCTTAAGCGCCGCGAAATCGGCGATCCCCTGGCGATCCTCAATGACCGCCTCGCCGTCGAAGACAGCACTTTCGATCGGCAATCCGGCAATGGCTTTTGCCAAGGAAAGAAACTTTTCAGTCCAATCGAGACCCCGGCGTGTCCTGATGACCGCTTGGCCTTTTTCAAGGGCGGCCTGCAGGCGGTAGCCATCGAATTTGACCTCATGCACAAAGCTCGTTCCGGCAGGCGGCGTCGCGGTCGCGGCCGCCAGACACGGCGCAACAAAGCCGCCGATCCTGGCGGTGCGCGCGGTTTTCGGAAATCGGATCCTGAGCGGCTTCACGGCGTTTTTTCCCGCCACTTCTTGGCCCGGGGCAGTAGCTCCGTTGGAGGTCAAAAGCTCGCGGGCGCGCTGTCGCGGTGTCAACGCACCAGAAGATGTACCGGATGGTTTGGCTAGCTGGCTGCGCGTCCATTTGCGAGCCGCTGGGTCATCGGCGATTGTCTCGATTGGCTTGCCGCTGCGGACCGAATCCGGCATTTCATCCAAAATATCACGTTCGTTCTCGGCCTGCGCGGCATCATCGGTGGCCTTGATCAGCAGCCAGTTGTCGCCGCGCTCTCGCGCCTTCGGATGCATGCGCACGAGGTTCCAATCGCCGCCGAGTTTCTCACCGCGAAGGGAGAATTTGAGGTGGCCCTTGGCATAGCCTTTGCCCGGGTCGCCTGCCGGAATCCAGTGACCGCGATCCCACACGATCACCGATCCGGCGCCATATTGGCCTTGCGGAATCACCCCTTCGAAATCACCGTATTTGAGTGGATGATCTTCGACATGAACCGCGAGGCGCTTATCGCCGGGAACGAGACTCGGCCCTTTGGCGACCGCCCAACTCTTCAAGACGCCGTCGAGTTCGAGCCGAAAATCATAATGCAGCCTGCGGGCAGCATGCTTCTGCACGACGAAACGCAGAGTTTCCGGCTTGGCTGTTTCGCGCGCGGTGCGGCCCGAAGGTTCAATGGTCCTTGAGAAATCACGCTTGTGCCTATAGGCTTCGAGTGCTTTTGAAGCCGGCATCAGCTTGCCTTTTTGATGCGGCCCTTGCTTGGCGCGGATTTGGGCCGGGCGGCGGCGTGGCGGCCAGGCTTCCGCTTCATCGCGGCCGTGCTGGATTTCTTCGTCTCCAGCTGAGCGCTCTTCTCCGGCCCGAGGCTACGCCGCAAAGCGTCCATCAGGTTGATTACATTGCCCGGTCGCGGCAAGGGTGTAACGGGCGCTGGCCTCCCAGCGCGCTTTGAGCGAATAAGATCGACCACGGCTTCCTGATAACGGTCCTTGAACTTCTCCGGATCGAAGCTGGCTTTCTTCGTCTCGATGATGTGGGACGCAAGATCAAGCAATTCCTTGCCGATCTCGAGGTCTGGGATGTCGTCGAAATACACGCTGTCGCTGCGCACTTCATAATTGTGATGCAATGTCGTGCCCATGATTCCTTTTGCTCTCGGTTCGAGCAGAATCAATCGCTCGCGTCCATGGAGGGCGACGCGGGCAATACCGGCGACGCCGCGCTGGCGCATCGCTTCGCGAATAACCGAAAAGGCCTCCTGTCCGGCCTTGTCGTCCGGGGCAATAAAATAGCCCTTGTCGAAATAGACCGGGTCCACCTCCGCTCTTGCCACGAAACTTTCTATGTTGATGATATGGCTGCTTTCGGTCTCGATCGCGGCCAGTTCCTCGCCGCTCACGGTGACGTAGTCGCCCTTGCCGACTTCGTAGCCTTTGACCCGGTCTTCGCGATCGACGATCGTCCCCGTTTCAGCATCCACATATTGTTGTTTGAGCCGATGTCCGGTCGCACCATTCAGGAGGTGGAAGGAGACTTTTTCCTTGTCGCTGGCGGCGGGGAACAATGCCACCTGGCACGTGACAAGCGACAGCTTGAGGTAACCTTTCCAGTTTGCACCCGGCGGCATGACGGCCTCTTTAAAACGCAACGCGAGGAATCGAACACGGCCAGTTAACGTGGACTCGGCTTTCCAGGTTCCAGGCAGCGTGGCGTTTTTTTTCGGAACCCGCTGGGCGAGAAGGCGTTTACGGAGTTCATCATTCGCGAACGTGATGGTAGTGCCGCGAGCGGCGCGCGCCGATAAGGACTTTCGCTTTGGAAAAACTTGAAGTTGAGCAGCAGGTTCCCAAGCCTCCCGCGCCCGAGCCTGGCGTTCCGCCGGGCAATATCCCGCCGCTTCCGCCCGACATTCCGGTTCCCGATCCACCGCCGCCGCCGGTCGAAAATCCCGGCGACGTGCCGCTTCCGCCGATCACCGACCCTGATGTGATCGAGCCCGGCGAACCAACTCCCGCGCGCACGCCGATGCGCATGCGCGGCGTAAAGCGAAGTCCGGAAGGTTCCACTGCAAGCTCATCCGCGCGTAATGGCGGCGCGGACAGCCGGCATGAGCGGAGCAACTTATTCCCAAGTTCCGCGTTGCATGCATTGATGGAGGCGAACTTGGGGATCAGTCTAACACAGACGGCACCAACCCGAGCGCATCCGCGAATGACCTTAACCCTCAAAACTGGAGTGGATACGTGATGAGCGTTAAACCTGAAGATTTCGCCGCTGATTTTGCGGCCCTGCGCGACGACGTTACGAAATTGACGTCCTCGTTTTCCGACTATATTCGCAAACAGACCGCCGCGGCGTCAAACTCAGTCTCCGATGCGGCCGGTAACGCGCGGCAAAAGGTTTCCGATTCGGCGGGCAAGGCGCAAGATGTTGTGTCCGGAGCGAGCAGGGATCTCGAAAAGACGATCGAGCACAATCCCCTGTCGGCGGTGCTTATTGCGATGGTTGCCGGCTTGTTTATAGGCATATTTGGAGGCTCGCTAAGCCGCAGATGAGTGCGCTGATTAGCCGGCTGATAAGCGACGCCACGGCTCCGGTCGAACAAATGAGCGCGCGCCTTTTCAAAAAGGCCGTGCTCTTTCTCGTGGCGATCGGCTGCCTGTTCGTCTGCTCGATATTTCTTACAATCGCTCTTTTTATTTTCGTCCAACCATTGGTTGGAACCGTGATCGCGGCACTCGGAACCGGCAGTCTTTACCTCGGCGTCGCAGGAATTTGCTTCGTCGTTGCATCGCGCGACAGGGCGGACCAGGCCACGCCTGCCGCGGTGGAGTCCGACCCAATGACCGAAACTAAAGTAAATTCTTCACCCCAAAAACTTGCGTTTGCGAGCAATAATAACGAGGCCGTCGCACCTATTCTCGATTTTTTGCGCGAAGCCGGCCTCGAGCGCGAACGCCTTGCTCTTGAGGCCGGCATGGAGGTCGCAAAACGATTGCATCCGTTTTCGTTGGTCGCCTTGGCGATTGCTTCGGGCGTCGTCTTTGGCTGGATCCTGAAGCAACGCCGCAGACCGCTGATATAAATCAGGTGAAACGCTCTATCAGGCGA
>JALZAY010000223.1 GCA_030948025.1 Pseudomonadota bacterium | reverse complement strand
TCGATCCAGGCTGCTTTGCTATTGTGATGGCGACGGGAATTACGTCGAACGCCATGTTTGCCGAGCGCCAGCGTGGATTGTCAGACGTGCTATTTCGCGTGAACCTTTTTGTCTATCCGTGGCTTGTACTCGCCACCATCTTACGAATGACCGACTTCCGTGCCGCACGATGGAGCGACCTTGCTAACCCGCGTCTCGTATTTTCGTTTTTTACGTTCGTTGCGGCATCAGACGTTCTCGGCGTCCAGATTGCCCTGCGCGGATTTGTGACAATCCCCCTTCTGTTGTGGTTATCGGCACTCGCGGCCTTCGCCGTCCTCACGTATTTCAGTTCTGGCTTGCTGATATTCTGCAATGCTGCTTGTGGAGCCGATCTGGTTATTCGTGGCGGTGGCCTTCTTGCTATCGTAGGCACCCAATCTTTGGTGCTTCTTGGCGTGTCGGTGGCGGCTTCAACAATCAGCGAACATGGAAACGCCATATTCGTCCTCATTCACGCGTTCTGGGGAATAGGACTGGTTCTTTACGGGATATTCGTCACTCACTTTGCCTATCGAATCTCTTACATGCGTGTCGAGCCCCAAGATTTGACCCCGCTTCTTTGGGTGGTCATGGGCGCGGCCGCGATCAGCGCAAATGCCGGGTCTACGCTGGTCCAAAACGGGGCGGGACCGGATTTCCTCCACACCATGAGACCGTTCGTTGACGGCGCCAGCTTTACAATTTGGGCATGGGGGACATGGTGGATTCCGCTCCTCGTCATGTTCGGCATTTGGAAACATGGTGTACGCCGTATTCCGCTGAGCTACACCCCGATGTTGTGGAGCATTGTGTTTCCGCTCGGAATGTATGCTGTCGCAACCGACCGCCTCTCGCTCGCCGACGATTATCCGCCCCTCCGAGTGCTGTCGCATTTGATGGCCTGGGTGGCGCTCGGCGCATGGATCGCAACCACGGCGTCGTTGATCGTCGCATCTGCACGAAGTTTTCGAAGGTTCGCGCGATCCAACTTGATCGACCAGGGCTCCGAATCCGGGTTACCGCGATAGGGACCCCAGCGGCGTCGCGAGATAATTGGTCCTATCCCGCGCGCTATCGTCTGAGTTTGATGCTTCGCTTGTCCTTGACGACACGCAGGTGATGGGCGGCAAAGTGGCGGACCACGGCCATGTTCTTGGCACCCGCGTTTTTGAAGCGGCGAGACTCGTTTGAATCAAATTATCCTGTTCATTCAAGAGGTTTGCGCTTTCACCAAATCGCCCTGTACGTTCTTGCCTTAGTCTTGACAGAGGCAGCCGCCATCCATACGGTGCGCCGCGCCCGTAAGCGCCTCACCTGTCCAGGCATCCGATTTCGCCACATTACCAAAAAGCCGGTAGTGGTCAGTTTTGAATTTTAGCAATGGGTGGAGAGCGGACCTTGCGCCAGTCACCGTCGGGGACTAGGAGGAGCGGTCGAAAAAGACAGGGGCGGTTCAGATAGGCAAGACATCGATGGCGATTTCGCTCTACGACGGGAGTGTGACCAGCTACCTGCAGACGCTGGGCGCCGTCAGTGGCTTTCTGGACCGGGGCCTCTCACATTGCCGGGACAACAACATCAACCCGGAGGAGATCGTCGACACCCGCATCTTCCCCGACATGCAGCCCTTCCGCTTCCAGATCCAGTCGGTGGTCTTCCATTCCATCGGCGCGGTCGATGCAATCAGAGGCGGCGTCCTTCACCTGCCGGGCGACAGGCCTCCCCACGACTACGCGGCCCTGCAAGCGCTGATCGCCGATACGCGCGACGCCCTGCGGAAGCTGACGCCCGAAGAGGTCAATGGCCGCGAAGGCGCCGACGTGGTCTTCCAGGTCCGCGAACATAAGCGGATCTTCACGGCCGAGGGATTTCTAATGTCTTTCTTCCTGCCCAATTTCCATTTCCACGCCACCACCGCCTACAACATCCTGCGGTCCAGGGGCGTGCCCGTGGGCAAGCTCGACTACATCGGGGCGTTGCGTCTGAAGATGTGAGGTCGGCTCACGCCCAAGCCGATGTTCAGCGCTTCTCGCTGAGCATCGTTTCCACAAAGCCGAGAGTGCGATCGAAATCGTGTTCTCGGCTGGCGAGCAGTGCATGAAGCGGGAAACCGCTCCGATAACACCCCCTATCAGCCACCAGAGCTAGGACCGGCACAACTCCGGACGCTCCGAACGGCAGGGAAGGACGGAACCGTGAAGTCAAGAGTCCGCTATGGGTCGGAAGCAGAAATTCGAACTGAGACATTACGAAAAAGTCGCCTTCCTCTCTTTTTGCATAGGAAGGCGTTATGAATTACTCTTAAGTGCATTTGCGAGGTAAAGAATCACTCGGCGGAAAAGACAAGCGGGGGAGCAAGACGGGTGGCGGAGCGTGGTGGGCAGCAGGACAAGGATCAACGAGAACAAGGCGAAGGGCACGGCGACGAACGGCGCGAACATGAAAGCCGCGAGCGCGAAACCGAGGGCTTGAGGGCGCGGCTTGACAAGCTGTCAAACGCGCTCGACGCACAACGGGACGCGCATCGATCCTCGGGCACAAGCCACTTGGGACAAGACGCTCCCTCCCCCGCGTCGATGGGGAACGCGATGGGCCTTGCCTTCCGCGTCCTGAGCGAGTTCGTGGCGGCGGTGATCGTTGGCGCCTTCATCGGATGGTGGATCGACCGCGTTGCCGGCACCTCGCCGGCGTTTCTAGTAGCCTTACTTCTCATGGGAGCGGCGGCGGGGTTTTGGAACGTCTATCGCATCGCCATGAAGCCGCCTCGTTCAGAGGGCCGGTAGAGGGTTGAAGCGGGCACGGGACGGCATTAAGAAAATGTGTTTATCAGAAACCTAGAGCGAGTTCCATGAAACAACTCTAGGGGCAGGGAAGACAAGACGTGGCCGAAGAACACACCATGGATCCAATTCATCAGTTCATTATCAAACCAATCGTCGGCCTGCATCCTTTCGGCATCGATGCCTCTTTCACCAATGCCTCTCTGTTCATGGTGATCGTCGTTCTGGCGGCCGCCGCGCTGATGCTCCTCGGAACGCGCGCGCGCGCACTCGTTCCGGGCCGCCTTCAGTCCATCGCGGAGATGGCGTACGAATTCGTCGTGTCCACCGTGCACATGGGGGGCGGGCACGATTGCATGCGCTTCTTTCCCTTCGTGTTCACGCTGTTCCTGTTCGTGTTGTTTTGCAACGTCATCGGACTCATTCCTTATACATTCTCGGTGACGAGTCAGATCGCGGTTACTGGCGCGCTTGCGCTGCTTGTCATTGGCATCGTTATTGTGTACGGCTTCCTGCACAATGGCGCGCGTTTCCTGCGGCTATTCGTGCCTTCGGGGGTGCCGATCGCGTTGCTGCCCTTTCTGGTGCCAATCGAAATCATTTCGTTCCTTTCCCGTCCGGTCAGCCTTTCGGTTCGTCTTTTCGCCAATATGCTTGCCGGACACATCACGCTCAAGGTAATGGGCGGTTTCGTCGTGAGCTTGCTCGGCGCCGGCGCCTTCGCGGTCATCGCGCCATTGCCGTTCGTGGTAGCTATCGTATTGACGGCATTCGAATTGCTCGTGGCTGTCCTCCAGGCCTATGTCTTTGCCATTCTCACTTGCGTCTATCTCAACGACGCAATTCATCCGGGCCACTGAATAAATATTGAACAACAGACCGGTCCCCCTCGTCGCAAGCTTAAGGAGTGCATAATGGATCCCACAGCAGCCAGATATATAGGCGCAGGTCTAGCCGTGATCGGCACCGGCGCCGCGGCGATAGGCGTCGGCATAATTTTCGGCAATTTCCTGTTGGGTGCGCTACGCAATCCGAGCGCTTCCGATGGCCAGTTCGGACGCGTTTTCATCGGCGTCGCGCTCGCCGAAGGCTTGGGCATTTTCGCTCTTCTCGTGGCAATTCTTCTGCTCTTCGTTGTCAAGTAGTTAAAGACCCTCGGGGGTGCGTCCGGAGTTTTCTGGACGCACTTTCGAGGCCGCAGACCTTTTCCCGCGGGATGTGACGGATGGCCAGCAACGAACAAGAAGGCCCCATTGCGGGAACCGGGACGCCGGCGGGCGGCGGCCATGGCGAGACCTCGTTCCCACCGTTCGACCCGGTCAATTTCACGGCGATGCTGATCTGGCTCTCCTTGAGCTTTGGGTTGCTCTACCTTTTGATGTCGAAAATCGCCTTGCCGCGGGTGGAAAGCATTCTCCACACCCGCGCGCACAAGATCACCAAGGACATCGGCGAGGCGAATGCTTTCCGGGCGCGGTCGGAAGAAGCTGCCGCGGCGCATGATAAGACAATCGCCGACGCGAAAGCCAAGGCGCTGGCGCTCGCCCAGGAAACCCATGCAAGACTCACTGCGGAGACCGAGGCAAACCGCCTCGCGCTAGAAGCCGAACTCAACGCCAGGCTCGCGGCTTCGGAGACGCAAATTCTTGAAATGAAGGCCAAGGCCATGGGCAATGTCGCGGCGATCGCCAGCGAGGCGGCGGCGGCGATCGTTCAGCACGTCATCGGCAAACCCGCCGACCAAGAGGCCATTGCAAGGGCGATCGCCACGAGTAAAGCCTGACGCTGGAGAGTTTCGATGTTCGATGGGGAGTTTATCGTAGCGGTCGGCTTCGTGATTTTCGTGGGCCTGATGTTTTATCTCGGCATGCACAGGAAGATCAATTTCGCGCTAGATGGCCGCGCGGCAAGAATTTCGGCCGAACTCGCGGAGGCCGCAAGGCTACGGGCGGAAGCCGAAGCCATTCTCGCCTCTTTCGAACAGCGGCGGGCCGAAGCGCAAGCCGAGGCCGAGGCCGTCGTCGCGCAAGCCCATGCGGAAGCCGAACGTATCGCCAGTGAGGCGTGGGCGCGCATGACCGAATTTCTTCAACGCCGGACCAAACAGGCCGAGGAAAAAATCAGCGTGGCGGAAACTCAGGCGGCGGCGGAGGTGCGTGCCGCCGCCGCCGACGCCGCGACCAAAGCCGCGGAAATCGTGCTGAGAGGCGAGGCGCAAGGCGCTTTTGGCGCCGAACTCATCAGCAAGGGCATCGCCGATTTGAAAACCATGTTCCAGTAGCGCGTGGTTCCGGGTCGTGCAATCGAGATGGTCAGATCGTTGCGCCCAATTTTATTCTGCCGGTTTTACCGCGAATAGAACTCGATGACGAGATTGGGTTCCATCACCACCGGATAAGGCACTTCCGAAGGCAATGGAATCCGGGTGATCTTTGCAGTCATCTTGGTGTGATCGACTTCGTAATAATCCGGGACGTCGCGTTCGGCGAGTTGCTGGGCCTCCAGAACGAGGATGATCTGGCGTGAACTCTCCTTGAGCTCGATCCTATCGCCGACCTTCACCTGGTGGGACGCAATATTCACCCGGCGGCCATTGACCTTGACATGGCCGTGATTGACGAATTGGCGCGCGGAAAAAACGGTCGGAACGAATTTGGCGCGATAAATCACGGCATCGAGCCG
>JALZAY010000222.1 GCA_030948025.1 Pseudomonadota bacterium | reverse complement strand
TCAACAAAATCAAACACTACCGCGCCGTAGCCACGCGCTACGACAAAACGCCCGATAACTTCCTCGCCGGCGTCAAACTCGCTTCACTTCGAATCTGGATGCGCTTTAATGAGTCGATGACCTAGCCCGCATCGGCCAAGACGATACCGGGGGCGACACCTGCCGCATGGGCTGCGCGGATCTGATCGAGCGTGATCTGCGGCTTGGTTTTGAACCTGATATCCTTCGGCACATGCGTCTTTTTCCGCCGTGCCGCATCATTTGCCCATGTCTCCGGCAGATAGGGCCGGTAAGCGATCGGCAGGCTCGCCGAATGATTGGCGATCGACAACATAACCGCGATTTGACAATTATCTTGTTTGCCGAGCCGCCCGCAATATTGGCGCGCGACGCCGACCGTCCTTCGACGGGCTCAGGATGGGGGTGCCCTTCTTCGTAAAACCGGTGTCTCCTGAGCTCGCCGAAGGGGCGATCCAGGCTTCGATCCGCCCTTGTCGTTCGATGCCAGGCAAAACCAGCTCACGGATCTTTTGCCAAACGGCCTCGTCCGGCCAGGGCGCCTGGCCGACCAGATGTATAAGCGATTGATGTTTGGCCGAAACCCGGGCCGGCGCCACGATCGCCGCCATCGGCTCGACGCTCTTGCGTTCGCCCGGCATCAGCAGGCCAACGCAATAATCATTTAAGGGCTCGGCGCGATCGGCGTGACCGATGACTGCGACGAGAGCCTCGACATAGGACGCAAAACGCGCTTGGCTGGCTTGCCCGGAAAGATCCATATCAACGACCCTTTGTCGCTCAACGAATCACCAATTTACCAGATCAGCGAGCACAGCGAATCCCATCAAATTTCATGACTCAGTAGAATTAGGCGGGCGCTCCCTAAATCAATGGCCATCTGAAATTCGGCCTAGCCGGCGGCGTGATCTTACATTCCGGCATTCGCTTCGTATCCCACGGCGCCTCGCGGATGTATATTTGTACCGCATGTCAACCGTACCAAAATGTTTCACGTGAAACATTTTGGTACGGTTGTGGGAAAATCGCCACCGCGTTTTTGCGCCCGCCTGCATTGCCGTTCGTCGTCTATCTTATGCTGTACCTGATCGGCACGATGAGACTGACGCTCGATCCCATCTCGGGAGGCAATGGCCGTCCGCTGGCGTTCCGCGCCATTTCGAGCGCGGCTTGGTCGAGCGTGGACGATCCGGAACTTCCGACTAGCCGCGCGGACATGACGTGGCCGCTGCGGCCGATCGTGAGGGCGAGCCGGACCGTGCCTTGTTCGCCCCGGGCCCGCGCCGCCTCGGGGTAATGTCTGCTCCAACTCATCTCCGCCGTCCAGGCGCTGCGGTAAGCGGCGGCCTCCGCCGCGCTCGCGGCTCGGGTCTCCACCGCGCGGGATGGCGCGCTGGTCTGCGGCGCGGGCGGCTCGCGTGTCCGTTTCACCACCGGCTTCGGTATTTCCTTTACAATTTTTTTCGGCTTCGGTTTTGCCTTCGGCGGGGTCATCAGAACCACCGCGGGTTTCGGTGCCGGAGGCAGCTCCGGAACCGCCATTGTTTGCGGCGGTTCAACCTCCTCGGGCTCCGCCTGCGACATTTGCGGACCCGGGGTGACCTCCGGCGGCGCAAGCTCGATCATAATCGCCGCTGGAGGCGTCCCGGCGAGATTTGCGTCATGCTTATTCATCAACCATAGGGCGAGCGCTCCATGCGCGGCGGCGACGAAGGCCGCGGCCAGGAGCCACCGCCGCAGCTCTGGGTCTTCCTCGGGCAGCAAAAACGATTTAGCGGCCATCGTCATGGCTTCGTCTCCGGCGGCCTGGCCTCCGGGGATTTCGGCTCCGCCGCTCCGTGCGTGGGTTCCCCCGTCGCCGCCGGGCCGCCGGGGGCGGCTTCCATGCCGACAAGACCGATCTTCAAATAGCCGGCACCGCGCAGGAGGTTCATCAACTCCATGACCTCGCCATAAGGGACCGCGCGGTCGGCGCGGACGAAGACGCGTTGATCCTTGTCGCCTTGCGTCTCGGCGTCGAGGGCGCCGGCCAAATTGCCCCGCGCGATGGGAGATTCGCCGAGCGCCAGGGTAAGGTCCGGTTTCACCGTCAAAAACAGCGGCTTGTCGGGGCGTGGCGCGGGGTTGGCGGTGGACGCTGGGAGATCGACATTGACGTCGACGGTGGAAAGCGGCGCCGCCACCATGAAAATAATCAACAGAACCAAAATGACGTCGATGAACGGCACCACATTGATCTCGTGGATTTCCTCGAGAGCGTCCTCTTGCTGCGAGAGTCGAATGGCCATGTGCGCTTACTCCGCCGGCCGGCGGAGGGGAACGATCGGCGCATCTTCCTTTTGGCGGGGCGCGGCGTCGCGGTCGAGATCGCGAGACAGGTGACGAAGAACTTCCGCCGCCGCGTCGCCGAGCTGCGCCCGGTAGCCCGTGATCGCGCGGGCAAAAGCATTATACATCACGACAGCGGGAATGGCCGCGAAAAGCCCCATGGCCGTCGCAAGTAGGGCTTCGGCGATGCCCGGCGCCACCACCGCGAGATTGGTCGTATTGGTCTTCGATATCCCAATAAAACTATCCATGATTCCCCAGACCGTTCCAAACAGACCGACGAAGGGCGCCGTGGCTCCGATCGTGGCGAGAACCCCAATTCCGCGCGTGATCGCCCGTCCGGCTTGCGCTTCGATGCGGGAAAGCAAGGTGGCGGCCCGGTCCTTGACGCCTTCGGGCGCAAGACCATCGGAGCGATCGGCCTCGTTGGCCGCCGCCGCGACGAAGCGCGCCACGGGCGAGCGCATTTGCGCAAGTTCCTTTTCCGCCGCGCGCAGGCTTTTCGCGCTGGCGAGCACCTCAAGGCCCTGCCGCGCCAAGCCCCTTGCTCTCCAGAGTTCAATCGTTTTCGCGAGCCATACGGTCCAGGTCGCAAGCGAGGCGAACGCAAGTCCCACCATGACGATTTTCACGATAGGGACGGCGCTGAGAAACATTCCCCAGGGCGACAAATCGCGCGGCAAGGCCGAAGGCAGCAGGGCATCGGTTATGCGCGGCGACGGGTTGGACTCCTCCGCTGGCGGCGCGGCAGGCGCGGCGGCGGGCGCTGCCTCCGGGGTTGCACCTGCCACGCCCGTGGCCGGAGGAGGCGCGGCCGCGGGCGCGGCGTCCTGCGCCGGGGATGCCGTTTGCGCCAGGACAGGGTCGGCGCAAAGGATCGCGCCAAGCGCCAAAGCCACCAGAATCGTTCCAGTAAAACCGCGAAGCCCGCTTTTCCCGGCCGGCCGGTCATCTTTCGTGCCAATCATTTCGTTTCCCTTCCTCGTGTGCTTCCGGCCGGCGTGGAACCGGATGTCGGCTTCGCTGAAACATTTCGGCGGCGCGAGTCCTCCGCCGTCGCCGTTGCCGTGCCGTTGTAACGTGTGACGCTCAGGAATCGCGACAGGCGCAACCCGGCGCGGCGGTGAATCGCCGGGTTGAACGATCCAAATTGCCAGTCTTTATCATTGCAGCACGCGCCGCGCGGGCAGCATTAGAGGGCTCGGAGGCCCGCGCGGAGATCAACATATCGAAGGGTTCGGCGCAGTGGTAGCGGAAACGATCGCCGATTTTTTTGCGAATTAGCGGAATAGGCATCGACATCGTGGCCGAGAATGGCGCGGCTTTAAGCCAATAAGCCGGAAGCGATATATGCCCGCGCGATGTTCTCGTTGTGACGGCGCGTCAGCGAGGAAAATTCCCGAGTGGTCGATTTT
The DNA here is from genome assembly GCA_030948025.1 of Pseudomonadota bacterium. Lineage (GTDB taxonomy): Bacteria > Pseudomonadota > Alphaproteobacteria > Rhizobiales > Beijerinckiaceae > Methylocapsa. The sequence goes on along the minus strand of JALZAY010000222.1, from coordinate 1,730 downwards.
TCCTCGCTCCGGTTCACTAGCTCGCTGGTTTCCCTCGCTAAAAACCTTGGGAGTGCATTCCTTTTTGCTTGAACAAGAGCAAGACGCGTCTCATTTTAGAAACACAATTTCGACTGAGGGAGTCTCACATGGGTAATGCAATACGCCTACTTGGTCGTCCGCGCGGTTCAGGAAAGAACGACGCGCCTTACCTCGCGAAAGTTGCTGAGCTGTTGATCGGCGATCCATCGCTGAAGCCTACGACTGCGATGAAGCGTGTCATACGTGGTCGGACGGATTGGGACGCCAATGACCCTACGTTACTTCGTCGCTGGCAGGTTAAATGGAAGGCCGACGGACCCTCTCTCTTATGCGCAGCGCAGAAGCGCGTTCGTTACCAACACCGCGCGGCATCCGTCGGCTCTTCAGAATTGCTCTGGACGCAAGCGGCTAAGGACTTCGAGAATTCGCCATGGATGCGCGCGATAAGAGCCACGGAGAACTTGCCCATAATGCGCGTGATCAAGGACATGGAGAATTCGCCGTGGTTGCGGGCGATCAGAGCCATGGAGAACTTGCCCATAATGCGAGTGATCAAGGACATGGAGAAATTCGCCGTGGTTGCAGGGCACCATAAACTCGCCCGGCTTTCAGAAGGCGATTGACAACGCGAGGGCGGTCTAGCGTCAGATCGAGCAGGCTCGGGGGGTTATGCGACGCCTAGAACCATTCCTTATGGTACGAAATCCCGTTCAGTCCATTCCTAGCCGCGCTCCAGTCGATCCGCGTCTATCTCGATTCCCGTTTCCCGGATATCTGTAGCCGCGAGGGCTTTGCCCCATCATGATAGAAAAGGAATGGACTTCGCGGTTTTCTGGCTGGTGATCATCGGGCCGTTGTTGTTCGGTCTGGCCGGGTCCATTTGGTACGGCGGGAGTAAGACACTCGCGCTCTGGATCGGCTTCGCTGGAGCCGTATTGCTGATCCTCGCCGGTGCGCTGCAATTGCAGCAGTTCATTTGGAAGGCCCCAACCTCGCAACTGAATGGTGATCGGCCGTATATCTCTGTTGCCTCTATGGGGTTCCCTGATCTTCTCATAAAGCCGGGTCCAATCATTATACACTGGGATATCGAAAACAGCGGGCGAACCGCGGCTACATTGGTCGATTCCAATATGACTTTGTTTTTTGAAACCGATAACTCCCCGCTGCCAGAAAAGCCACAGTATTCCCCCAGCCAGCATCGCCTGACCGGCATCGAAATCGGCCCCGGCAAGGTCTTCACTGCAACGTTTCAGGCGGCCCGCCCGCTAACGGAAAGCGATGTTGAACACATCAACAAGGGGACTACTAGGCTCTACGTGTTTGGTTTTGTCCGTTTCTCGGATAAGAGCGGCGTGACGGGTTGTAGGGGTTTCATTGTTTTCTACAATCCGATCAATGACCCTCGCCGCGGAATGTTCACGCTCGCTGAAGAAGATCATAAAGCCTATGCTTGCAACGAACCGTAGTGGCTCGCAGGTTGCGAACCGCCCACTATGGCACGGCACAAGGATAGTTGACATTCCCCTTGGTGCAGCACTCAAGACACCGGCACCAAAATCAGGCCATCGATTTTTGAGGGCTTCCTTGTTGCACTAGGTCATCGACTCATTAAAGCGCATCCAGATTCGAAGTGAAGCGAGTTTGACGCCGGCGAGGAAGTTATCGGGCGTTTTGTCGTAGCGCGTGGCTACGGCGCGGTAGTGTTT
>JALZAY010000221.1 GCA_030948025.1 Pseudomonadota bacterium | reverse complement strand
TCGTCGAGCTGCGACTTCGCCGTTTCAAGCTCTTTCTTGAGCTTGGCGAAGGCATTGAAACGGCTGATCGTCATGTCGAGAATCGGCTTCACGCGGTCCTTGCGGAGGCCGTCGACGATATAGGCCGAGACTCCGGCATCGATCGCGGCGTCGATCGTTGCGGCGTCGGACCGGTCGACGAACATGGCGATGGGCCGCGCGACCGAACGGCTCACCTTGAACATTTGTTCGAGAACGTCGCGGCTCGGGCTTTCGAGATCGATGAGAATGACGTCGGGATCGATCGCCCGAATGCGGTCGAGCAGTTCCGCCGTGTCATCGATCCGCACCACGCTCATGTGCCCGGCCGCGCGCAAGCCTTCCTCGATGATGGCGGCGCGCAACGGGTTCTTGTCGATGACGGCAATGCGCAGATCCCGGCTCAACGAAGCTCCATGGGTTTTATGGACGCTTTCTTGCACGTTGCGGGCCAGGGCATGATTTTCGCCCGTGGTTCGCCCCGCGCCCGTGTGGAGGCTGGTTTCCGGGCTAGCCTTGTCTAGCCGAATTGGGTAATGTCTCAGTTTGATTTTCTGCTTCCGATCCATAGCAGACCATCGACTCCTGCCTTATAAAGGCGACATGAACCTATCCTGCGGGCAAACCTTGGCGACCTCGCTGGGCGCTGCGCTGATTCGGTCAGCGCCGGTCGCGGAAGCCATGACGGAAGGTGGAAGTATGTATGGTCTGATCGGTTCGATGAAAGCGATACCAGGCAAAAGAGACGAACTGATCACGATCTTAGCTGACAGCACTCGCGATATGCCGGGATGTCTTAGCTATATCCTTGCTCGCGACGCTGCCAATGCTGATTTGATCTGGATTTCCGAAGTATGGGACAGCAAGGCGAGCCATGACGCATCTCTCGACCTGCCCAGTGTTCGCGCAGCAATCGCCAAGGGGCGCCCATTGATCGCGGGTTTTGGTAATCAGACTGAAACAGTTCCGGTCGCAGGGGTTGGACCGGCGCGGCGGAACGGCAGTTAACCGTCCCAGGCTCGTCGATTATGTTGAAAACGCGGGCGGGCCGTTCATCTGAGCCGAAACCGAGCAATGTTCCTCCGTCATGGTGATTCACGTCGGTGGAATGTTCTGATTCGAATGCACGGAGGGGTGAGAATCACATCGAGGTCGAGCGCTTCGGAACTTTTTCAACACATTCCGTCCAATGCGGGCATTCGCCTTTCGTGAGCCGGACTTCATTATGCTGTCTGATCAGGGGGTTGCAGCGATGTGCCAGAGTGAAATTGGGTTATGGTAAATGCGGACCATAAGGGATTGCTGGTTGTAGCCTTTGCATCACGAGAGAATTGGGAGGCGTGGCTCGTTGAGAACGGAGCCGCTTCGCCGGGCATCTGGCTGAAGTTCGCTAAGAAGACATCGGGCGTAGCCAGCATCGATAAGCCCGAGGCGATTGAAACGGCGCTCGCCCACGGCTGGATAGACGGGCAGCTTGATAGGTTCGATGACCAGTTTTGGCTTGTGCGCTTCACGCCTCGCGGGCCTAAGAGCAAGTGGTCACAAATCAATCGGGACACGGCTACCAAGCTTTTAGCGGATGGGCGGATGGCCCCGGCAGGTCTTGCTGAGGTCGAGAAGGCGAGGAGCGACGGACGTTGGGATGCCGCGTATGCGCCGCAAAGCAGAGCAGAAGTTCCGGATGATTTGCAAGCAGCACTTGATGCTCAACCTGCGGCGAAGGCGTTCTTCGCAACGCTCCGGGGCGCTAATCGCTACGCCATTCTTTACCGAGTCCATGACGCGAAGATAGCAAAGACCCGCGCCGCGCGGATTGAGAAATTTGTATCGATGTTGGCGCTTGGTCAGACGATCCACCCAACGAAAGCCTGAATTCGTTCTCCGCCGGCCGTCAAGAGCTTTAACGTCCACCCCAGTACCCATTGCTGAAATTCAAACTGGGCCACTACCGCGAATTGACTTGCTTTGCAGGTTGCCTTTATAAGGGGCGAAATCGCGGCTTGGCGGTGCCCATTCTCGTTCCTCATTGAAGGGGGTGAGAGTCGCCGGAACCGCGCCGCCTCCGTTTGGCGGAATGGATCGCCGTGCCGGCTTGGCCTCAACGTTTTGAGTCTTGCCGCGGCGGCTATTATTGCATTAGTTGGACCAGGTGGGAGCGGGCGCGGTGAAGCGGACCTATCAACCGAGCAAAATTGTGCGCAAGCGCCGGCACGGGTTTCGTGCCCGGATGGCGAGTGTGGGTGGCCGCAAGGTTATCGCGGCACGGCGCGCGCGCGGCCGCAAACGGCTGTCCGCGTGAAATCCTTCACCGATAAGTTTTAGTACCTTTCAATGTTTCCATGAAACACCGGAAAGCTCCAGGGTCTCGATGTAGCGGTTTCCCGGCGGTGTCCGCTTCGCTTCACAATGCTCTATTAGCGTGGGTATCGCGGCGTCCCGGCGGGACGGGGCGGTCACCCAAATCGGCCGTCCGGCCAGCGTTCGCCGCAAAAGTGGCGTGAAAAAAGACTTGGCGTGAAAAAATTGGCGGTCTTTCACTCCGGTGGGATTTAACTCCATGCGAAAGCCTCGCGCCGGGCGCGGCGCCCAAGCCGCGACCACATTTTCATCCCGGTTCCCGGCAAAGCCCTTGGACCAACCGGGTGGAAACGCCGCGGCGGCGCCGGAACGGCTGCGACGAAGGGCTGACTTCCTGCGCGCGGCGAAGGGAATGCGCTTTTACGCGCGGGGACTGACGTTGCAAGCGGCGCGGCGCCCGATCCCGTCCGAGACGATGGACCGCGCATCCGGCGATCCAAACACTTATGGCGCCGGGACCCGGACGGATCAAACCGGCAACCCGCTGGACGTTCTCTCTTGCCGGGGGGCAGCGCCGCGGTTTGGTTTCACCGTAACCAAACAATCCGGCGGCGCGGTCCAGCGCAACCGGATCCGCCGCCGTCTCAAGGAAGCGCTGCGGCTACTCAACCCTCTTCCGGCGCGGCCAGGCCATGATTATGTAATCCTCGCGCGGCCCGAGACGCTTGGCATGCCGTTCCTGGCCTTGCAAGGGGAGCTTCTCCGGGCGCTCGGCGAGATCGCTGCCCGGAAAAACCAGCCGTCCATCCGCCGGGATAATGACCGCGAGGGCCGCGCCGCCAGCGACGCGGACGCGGCGAGGCAACAGAGTTCAAAAGGCAGGAAACCCAAGGGATGACCAAGGAAACCAGAAACATCATGGTAGCGACCTGCCTGTCGCTGCTCGTCGTTCTTGGGTGGGACGCGTTTTATGCCCGGCCGCATCTCGATAAAGAGCGGCAGACCCAAGCTGAAATGCACGCGCGCGCAACCCCTGGCGCGCCGCCGGGGCCGCAAGCGGGCAATTCCGAAGCCCCGCGTTCGCGAACGTCCGGTTTGAGCGCGCCGGCGCCGGGGCTGGCCGAGGCATCGACGCCGCAAAAGAGCCGTGCCGAGGCCTTGGCCGAAAGCCCCAGGGTCAAACTCGACGCGCCCGCCATCTACGGATCGATCGCGCTCAAGGGCGGGCGCATCGACGACGTGTCGTTTAAGGCCTACCGCGAGACGGTCGATCCGAACAGTGCGAACATCGTTTTGCTCTCGCCCGCCGGTTCGCCGGCGCCTTATTACGCCGAGGCGGGCTTCATCGCCGATCCCGGCGCCAATCTTGTCCTGCCCGGGCCCGATACGTTGTGGCAAGCCGATCATGATACGCTGACTGAAACATCGCCCGTGATGCTCACCTACGACAATGGCCAGGGCCTCGTGTTTCACCGCAAAATCGCGGTGGATGACCGTTACATGTTTACGGCGACCGACAGCGTCGAGAACAAGTCCAGCCAGGCGGTTACGCTGCACCCCTATGCATTCGTCAAGCGGCATGGCAAGCCCGTGGCTTCGGGCATTTACAGAGTGCACGAAGGGTTCGTCGGGGTCATCGGCGAGTCCGGCGTGCAGGAGATCAGGTACGACAAGATCGAAAAGGAAGATCATGCGACGAAGAGCTTCACGGGTACCGGCGGCTGGCTAGGCCTGACCGACAAATATTGGGCCGCGGCGGTCATTCCGGACCAGGGCACAACTGTCGAGGCAAGCTATTCTGGATCCGGCGGCACTCCGGTGATTTATCAGGCTGGTTTTGCCGGAACGGAAGGAAGGACGCTTGCGCCGGGCGCTTCGAGCGATTTCACGTCCAGGCTGTTCGCGGGTGCCAAGGAGACCGCCACGCTCGACAAATACCAGGCCAATTTGGGGATCGAGAAGTTCGATCTTCTGATCGACTGGGGCTGGTTTTATTTTATCACCAGGCCGATGTTCCGCTTACTCGACCTCATTTACAAGTTCGTCGGCAATTTCGGGGTCGCGATCTTGTGCATCACGGTTCTGGTCAAGGGACTCTTTTTCCCGCTCGCCAACCGGAGCTATCGCGCGATGGCTAAGATGAAGGCGGTGCAGCCGCAGATCACCGCGATCCGCGACCGCTTTCCCGACGACAAGCCCAAGCAGCAGCAGGAAATCATGGCGCTTTACAAGCGCGAAAAGATCAATCCCTTGTCGGGCTGCCTGCCAGTGCTGATTCAGCTTCCGGTCTTCTTCGCGCTCTATAAGGTGCTCGTCATCACGATCGAGATGCGGCAGGCACCTTTTTTCGGCTGGATCAAGGATCTTTCCCAGCCCGACCCGACCGTCGTCTTCAATTTGTTCGGCCTGCTGCCGTTCGATCCGGCTCAAATACCTGTGTTCGGCCCCTACCTTGTGATTGGCGTTTGGCCCATCATCATGGGCATTACCATGTTCATTCAGATGAAGGTCAATCCGGAACCAACCGATCCGATGCAAAAGCAGGTGTTCACCTGGATGCCGGTCATCTTCACGTTCACGCTCGGCAGCTTCGCGTCCGGCCTGGTCATCTATTGGAGCTGGAATAATCTTTTGTCGGTCATTCAGCAGACGGCGATCATGAAACGGGCCGGCGTCAAGATCGAACTCTGGGACAATTTGATAGGCATGTTCCGCAAGAAAGCGACAACCTGAATTGGCGGGCTCGCCGGCCGTGAAGGATTTGGCGTGTGTGCCTTTTGACTTTGCCGAAATGGGACGCAAGCTTTTCGGGGGGGAATGCGCGTTTCTATGGGCAGCGGCGAACGCCGCCCAATTGCCGCCGCCGGGCCCGCCAGAGATCGCGTTTGCCGGCCGGTCCAATGTGGGAAAATCCTCGCTCCTCAATGCGTTGACCAATCGCAAAACGCTGGCGCGGACGTCGCATACGCCGGGATGCACGCGCGAGCTTAATTTTTTCGTGCTTGGCGGCGACGGAGAAACCGCGACATTGCGCCTGATCGATATGCCCGGTTATGGCCATGCCTCGGCATCGAAGGAAAAGACCGCGTCCTGGACCCGGCTGAGTGGGGATTTCTTGCGCGGCCGGGTGCCGTTGCTGCGCGTGTTTCTTCTCATCGATGGCCGTCACGGCGCAAAACCGATCGACATTGAGATGCTGG
>JALZAY010000220.1 GCA_030948025.1 Pseudomonadota bacterium | reverse complement strand
GGTCGTCGATGCGGCGCAATATAAGCGGCGCCTCGACGATTTCGACTATGATATCGTGACCTCGCGCTTCGGCCTCGGCCTCACGCCCGGAGAAGGCATGCGATCGACATTTGGGTCGGAAGCGGCAAGCCTGCCTGGCTCGCGTAACGTCTCGGGGATCGCCATCACGGCGGTCGACGCCTTGATCGAGAAGGCGCTGGTGGTCGACACGAGGGAACAATTGACCTTTTTTTGCCGTGCGATCGATCGCATTCTGCGCTCGGGTCATTACTGGGTCCCGATGTGGAACAAGCTCAATCATCTGGTCGCCTACTGGGATTTGTTCGGCCGTCCCGAGCGCGGCCCAAGGTACGATATCGGCGTCGTCTCGACCTGGTGGTACGACGAGGAAAAAGCCAAGCGGATTCATTTCGCCGGCCACTGAAGGACGTCCGATGATTGCCTATATCGCGCGCCGTCTTTTGTTCATGGTTCCAACCCTCTTCGGTATTTTGCTGATCAACTTCGGCATCGTTCAATTCGCGCCGGGCGGGCCCGTGGAACGCATTCTCGCGCAATTGCAAGGGCTCGATTCGGGAGCAACCGGGCGTATCGGCGGCGGCGGCGAAGTTGGAAACGCGGGAAGCGGCGATATGTCGTCGAAATATCGCGGCGCCCAAGGGCTCGACCCGAAATTCATCGCCGAACTCGAAAAGCAATTCGGCTTCGACAAGCCGGCCTATGAGCGTTTTCTCCTGATGCTCAAGAACTACGCGACGTTCGATTTTGGGCGTTCCTACTTTCGCGACGTGCCGGTGTTGCAACTCATCAAGGAAAAGCTGCCGGTTTCGATCTCGCTCGGTCTTTGGATGACGCTGCTTTCCTATGCAATCTCGATTCCCTTAGGGATAAAGAAGGCGGTCAGCGACGGCTCGCGCTTCGACGTTTGGTCCTCGGCCGTCGTCATCACCGGCTATGCGATCCCGAGTTTCCTCTTCGCGATTCTGCTCATCGTTCTTTTTTGCGGCGGGTCGTTCTGGCAGATTTTTCCGCTTCGCGGCCTGACCTCCGAGAACTGGCCCGAGCTTTCTCTCGCCGGCAAGATCGCCGATTATTTCTGGCACATCACTCTGCCCGTGGTGTCGATGACGCTTGGCGCGTTCGCGACCTCCACATTCCTAACCAAGAACTCGTTCCTTGACGAGATCGCCAAGCAATATGTGCAGACGGCGCGGATGAAAGGCTTGAGCGAGCGCCGCGTGCTCTATGATCATGTCTTTCGCAACGCCATGATGATCGTCGTCTCCGGTTTTCCTGGCGCCTTTATTGCCGCCTTCTTCGGCGGTTCTCTCCTCATCGAAACGATCTTTTCGCTCGACGGGCTTGGTCTGCTTTCCTTCGAATCGATCGTCAATCGCGATTATCCGGTCGTGTTCGCCGATCTCTATATTTTCGCGCTGCTCGGCCTTTTCGTGAACCTTCTTTCCGACTTGACTTACATGTGGATCGATCCGCGCGTCGATTTCGAGACGCGGGAGGTTTAGGCCGTGCGCGCCTCCCTGTCGGAAGGCGGTATCGCCGCAAAGCCTTTCGCGCCGGCCGGACGGAAGCCGCGACGATTTCGTTTAAGTCCGATCAACCGGCGCCGTCTCGAAAATTTCAAAGCCAGCAAACGCGGCTATTGGTCTTTCTGGATTTTTCTTTTCTTCTTCGTGCTGTCGCTTTTTTCGGAATTCATCGCCAACGACAGGCCGCTTCTCGTCGCCTACAAAGGCGCGATTTTGGTGCCGATCCTGCATGATTATCCGGAAGAGAAGTTTGGCGGCTTTCTCGCGCAAACCGATTATCGCGACGCGGTGATCGCCAAGGAGATCGGTGAGCATGGCTTCATGATATGGCCGCCGGTCCGCTATTCCTACAAAACCATCAACCGCCAATTGCCGGTGCCGGCACCTTCGCCGCCGACCTGGATGCTGAGCGAAGCGCAGTGCCGCGCCGCCGCAAAACGCTTCGACAAGGGACAGCCCAATGGCGACTGCAGGGATATTGAATGGAACTGGCTCGGAACCGACGATCAGGGCCGCGATGTCCTTGCCCGATTGCTCTATGGCTTCCGCCTCTCGCTCTTGTTCGGCCTGACGCTGGCGGGGATTTCTTCGGTCGTGGGGATCGCGGCCGGCGCGGTGCAAGGCTATTTCGGGGGCTGGACGGATCTCATTTTTCAGCGCTTCATTGAGATATGGTCGTCGCTCCCGCATCTTTATCTCTTGATCATTATTTCCTCGATTATCACGCCGAGCTTCTTCGTGCTTCTCGGCATTCTTCTGTTGTTTTCCTGGGTGTCGCTCGTCCATGTCGTGCGCGCGGAATTTTTGCGCGCCCGGAATTTCGAATACGTCAATGCCGCTCGCGCGCTCGGGCTCTCCAATGGAGCGATCATCGTCAAACACGTTTTGCCAAACGCAATGGTTGCGACCCTGACGTTTCTCCCATTCGTCCTCAACAGCTCGATCACAACGCTGACAGCGCTTGATTTTTTAGGCTTTGGCTTGCCGCCCGGGTCGCCCTCGCTGGGCGAACTCTTGTTGCAGGGAAAGTCGAACTTGGCCGCGCCATGGCTCGGCCTCACGGGCTTTCTGGTCATCGCGATCATGCTATCGTTGTTGGTCTTCGTCGGCGAAGCCGTGCGCGACGCCTTCGACCCCAGGAAGACGCTTTTCTAGGGGCGTCGTCCCGTGTGTACGCCTTGTTGGAACCCTCGTTTCGCCTTGCAGGATAGTTGCCGTGGCTGACGCCCCTCTCCTCGACGTCCGAGATCTTAAGGTGCTCTTCCGGCAGGGCGACACCGGGACCCTCGCCGTCGACGGAGTGTCCTTCACGCTGGAGCGGGGGCGCACCCTCGGTCTCGTCGGCGAGTCCGGCTCCGGAAAATCGGTGACCGCTCTCTCGATCGTGCGTCTGCTCGGACGCGCCGCCGTGATTCAAGGCCAAGTGCTTTTCAAGGGCGAGGATCTTCTGGCCTGCCGGGAGGCGCGGCTGCGCGAGGTCAGGGGCGCCCACATCACCATGGTCTTCCAGGAGCCGATGACCTCGCTCAATCCTTTGCACACGATCGAGCGCCAAATAGGCGAAATACTGGAGCTGCATGGCGCCTGGGGGGCCGAAAAGATCAAGGCACGCATCGCCGAACTTTTGCGGGAAGTCGGTATTCCCGATCCCGGCGAGCGGCTCGGCGCTTTCCCGCATCAGCTCTCCGGCGGTCAGCGCCAGCGGGTGATGATCGCCATGGCGCTCGCCAATAGGCCCGGTCTTTTTATCGCCGATGAACCGACGACCGCCCTCGATGTCACGGTGCAGGCCCAGATCTTAGAGCTTTTGAAGGAGCTCCAGGCGCGCCATCATATGGCGATGCTCTTCATTACCCACGACCTCGGCATCGTCCGCAAAATCGCCGACGATGTCGCGGTGATGCAGAAAGGCAAAATCGTCGAAACCAACAAAGTGGCGGACCTTTTCGCCGCGCCGCGCCATCCCTACACCAAGGCGCTGATCGCCGCCGAACCGAAAGGCACCCCACCGGCGATTGACCTTGCCGCCAAAACCATCCTCGAAGCAAAAGACATCCGCGTCTGGTTTCCGGTCAAGCGCGGGTTTTTCCGTAGGACCGTTGGTTTCGTCAAGGCCGTCGATGGCGTGTCGGTGAGCGTGCGCGAAGCCGAGACGGTCGGCGTCGTCGGCGAATCCGGCTCGGGAAAAACCACGCTCGGCCTCGCCCTCCTGCGCCTCATTCGTTGCGAAGGCGCGATCGTCTTTCTGGGGCGCCCGATCGACGGCCTCAAGTTCAAGGCGATGCGGCCGTTGCGGCGCGACATGCAGATCGTGTTTCAGGACCCCTATGGTTCCCTGTCGCCCCGGCTTCCGGTGGCCGACATCGTCGCGGAAGGCCTCGGCGTGCAATATAAGGCCATGTCCTTGCCGCGGCGGCACGAGATCGTGGCGCAAGCGCTCGCCGACACAGGCCTCGACCCGGCCGCGATGGATCGCTATCCGCACGAATTTTCCGGTGGCCAGAGGCAACGGATCGCGATCGCGCGGGCGATTGTCCTAGAGCCCAAATTCATCGTCCTCGACGAGCCGACGTCGGCGCTCGACATGTCGGTGCAAGCGCAAATCGTCGATCTCTTGCGCGATTTGCAAAAGCGGCGCGGGCTCGCTTACCTCTTCATCAGTCACGATCTGAAGGTGGTGCGCGCGCTTGCCAGCGAAATCATCGTCATGCGCGACGGAAAGGTCGTCGAGTCTGGTCCGGCCTTGGAGCTTCTGGCAAAGCCGCGCAGCGCGTACACGCGGGCGCTTTTCGCGGCGGCATTCGACATCAAGGCCGAGGCCCGCGCGGTTTTGGGCCAATGAGCCAGAACGCCACGCCCCACACGGTCCTCGATGCGAGCGACGGCGCGGAGGACGAATTTTCAGAGGCTTGCAGCAGGTTCCATATTGGGCTTTATGCGACTGCGAAATGTACGGCACTCATTGAGAGACAGAGAACTAAGACCGTATTCAGCCGTATTCTAACAATGAGATCATGCCGCCTAACGCCGCCAACAGTCCCACCCACAGCCCAATGGCGATGCGCGTGGCTTTCACGGCCCGATCTTTCTCCCACCAACTCGCCGGGCGAATGCCCTGCACCAGAAATGTTGCGACGCCGGCAAGGTTCACGCAGATCAGGTTCAGCAGAAACAGCGACAACGCGCCCATAGCCAGCGCGGGATGACCGCCGCCCAGCAGCAGCCCAAACGTCACGAGCGGCGGCAATAACGCCACCGCCACCATCACGCCGATCAACGCCGCCGGCGCACCCATCGTGGATGCTAGCGCGCCCGCGCAGCCCGACGCCAATGCCACTGCGGTATCGGCCAGCCTCACCCGCGTACGCGACGCCACTTCGGACAATGCCGGGTCCACGTGCCACAGTGCGCCGATGATCACCGACAACGCCGTCGCCGCCGCAATCCCGGCCAGGGCCGTCAGGAGCGCGCGCCTAAGCAGTGATAAGTCACCCAACGTCGTACCGAGCGCTAGCGCCACGTTTGGCCCGAGCAAGGGCGCAATTACCATCGCTCCTATGATGATGGCCACGCTGTTCTGATGCAGACCGATGGCCGCCACGATGGTGGACAACACCACCATCGCCAGATAGACGCGCGAACACCGCGCACCGTTTTTTATTTCCTCGTACAACTCCTCCCGGCTGATCCGCTCCGGCGGTTTTTCCTCGGACGCGGCGGGCTCCGGCTCGTTGCGCGGCAATGTCGCTTCGACAGGCAGAATCACGACCCGGTCGCCATGCCCACCGGCATACCGCTCCTCGAACAAATCGAGCACCGCCTCGCTCTGTCCTGCCTCCAACAAAATCCGCACCAGCACTTCTCCGTCCGGTAATCGGATCTGCCGGTGTTCGAGCACCTTGTGCTCCTTGAGAAGCTCCCGGAGGTCCCCGGCGTCCTTCTCCCGCAGCACGATCTCAATCAAGCGCAACGCCATCGCGGTGTCATCCTATGGTTCAATCATCGT
>JALZAY010000048.1 GCA_030948025.1 Pseudomonadota bacterium | reverse complement strand
AACAGCGTCTCGTCGATTTCGGATGCCTTGATGAGGCCGGCCGCCACCTCTTCCGCCAAAGCCCGTGCCGCGGCGGCAATCTCCTGCCGGCTTCCGTAGTTGAAGGCGACGATCAAAGTAATACGGCTGTTGGCCTTTGTCCGGTCCTCCGCCTCATTGAGCAAGGCGCGGATGTCGGCTTTCAGATTGGCGCGCGCGCCAATCACCTTGACCTTGACACCGGACTTGTGCAATTCATTAAGATCGTTTTGGATAAAACGCTTAAGAAGGGCCATGAGGTCGGCGACCTCCTGGACGGGCCGGTTCCAATTCTCCATGGAAAAGCTGTAAACCGTCAGATAGTCGAGCCCAAATTCGATCGCCGCGCGAACGGTTTCGCGAAGCGCTTCCAGTCCGCGCCGGTGCCCCTCGATCCGCGGCAGTCCCCGCCGTGCCGCCCAGCGTCCGTTGCCATCCATGATCACGCCGACATGCGCGGGCGCGCTGGTCAGGCGCCGTCGCGCGGGAAGCGCTGTCTCATCCGCAACCATGGATGACATTCTCATGTCCTGGCCGCCAGCCGCCCGTGGCATCGTCCCTTGGCGTTCTCTATCCTACGCAAGACAGCCCCTCTGCCATACAGCACCCTATCAAAAAGACCGCCTCACAGCGGGACATCCGGCCGGCCCCCTAACACCGGACGGCCCGTGCAACTAAACACGCGGCCCCCTCGTGGGTTCGCCGGCCCGCTTAAAGCAGATAGGGGCGGCTCACACTTGCATGATTTCGGTTTCCTTCGCGTTCAGCGCGAAATCGATCTCGCCGACGAATTGATCCGTCAGTTTCTGGACCTCGCTCTCGTGGCGTTTCTCGTCGTCCTCGCCGATCGCCTTATCCTTGAGCAGTTTTTTTAGGATGTCGAGCCCATCGCGGCGAACATGGCGGACTGCGATGCGCGCCTCTTCGGCATACCTGTGCGCTACCTTCGCCATTTCCCTGCGCCGCTGCTCGTTGAGTTCCGGGATCCGGATCCGCAAGACCTGACCTTCGACGGTCGGAGAGAGTCCCAAATTGGCATTGCGGATGGCCTTGTCGACCGCGCCGACCATTGCCTTGTCCCAGACGTGAACCGAAAGCATCCGCGGCTCCGGCACGCTGATTGTCGCCATTTGATTGAGCGCCATCGTTTGCCCATAGGCCTCGACATGTACGGGTTCGACGAGACTCGCCGACGCGCGACCGGTGCGCAAACCTCCCAATTCGTGCTTCAATGTCGCGACCGCGCCCTGCATGCGCCGGTTAAGGTCGGAAATATCAAATTCAGCGCTCATGTTGGAACTCTAAGGTGTTTTCGCCCGGCCCGTCCATCGGCCATGCGAGGATCGTAGCGCACTATCAAGGCGAAACCAGAGTGGCTTTGCCGCGTCCCTCGAGGGCGGCGAGGATCGCGCCTGGCTGCCTTATCGAGAAGACGATTATGGGAATTCCGTTCTCGCGTGCAAGCGCGAACGCGGCGGTGTCCATGACCGCGAGATTCTTGGCGATGGCTTCGTCATGAGTCAAGCGATCGTAGCGAGTCGCGCCCGGATCGCGCTTCGGGTCCGCCGAATACACTCCATCAACCTGCGTCGCCTTCATAATGAGATCACAGGAAAGCTCGGCGCCGCGCAAGGCCGCGCCGGTATCGGTTGTAAAGAATGGATTGCCGGTGCCGCCGGCGAGAACCACGATCCGGCCCTTGCCAAGATGATGCAATGCCGCCTGGCGCGAATACGCCTCGCAGAGCGCGGGCATTGGCAAAGCCGACAGGGTTCTGGCCGCCTGACCTTGCTTCTCGATCGCATATTCGATGGCGAGCGCGTTCATCACCGTCGCGAGCATGCCGATCGAATCGGCGCGGGCCCGCTCGATGCCCTTGTCCGCGCCTTCAATACCGCGAAAAAAGTTGCCGCCGCCGGCGACCACCGCGACCTCGACGCCGCGCGCCGCGACCTCCTTCAGGTCCGCCGCGATCCGCGCCAGGGTATCTTGGTCGAGACCATGGCTTCGCGTGCCCATCAAGGCTTCGCCGGAGAGCTTAACGACAATCCGCCGCCAAGCCGAAAATTTCGGCGGAAACTTGGTTTCGCCCGGTCCGGTCATTGGCTTGCCGCTGGTTCCTTGCCCGCCCAACCCGCTCGATTGCGAAAGCCCATTCCGCGCTTCGCCATCTTATACCATGAGTCGCGGATGACCGCCCATGGCGTCTTTCTCTAGAGACACTTCGACAAAACCTTACCGTAAAACAAAAAGATTAAAGTTGATGATCGATTCAACCCTCCCGTGCGGCCACTCAGGTCCGCGTTCGCGGTCGATCGTTGGGTCCGTCCCGCCATGCCACCGGGGCCTGGCCAAACGTGCCGCGCTCCTGGCTCGCGGACACGGTCACGGCCGACCGCTCCATCGCCCTGTTTTGCAAAATCCCAAGAAGCGGCCATATGTGATTAGAGTTCCCGAATCAGAGTGGTGGAGGATGGTACAATGCAGGGTGTTGACGAAGCGAAAATGCCCGGCAATGTGCCTCACCCGCTTTATGGGCAGCGCCGTTGCGCGACAGTTATCGCGGGCCTTGGATGGTTTGGCTTGAGCGTGCAGCTCTACTTCAACATTCATGAGGCGCTCGTCAAGGATCTGTCGATCCCGGCCAATCTTATCAAATACTTCAGCTTTTTCACGATCGAGACCAATCTCCTTGTCGCCGTCGTGCTCACGATTTTTTGCGCACGGCCGCAAGCGGCGCAATTTTTGACCAGGCCCAGCGTCAAATCGGCGCTTGTCGTTTATATTATCATCGTCGGCGTGGTCTACGCGGTGCTGTTGCGGAATTTATGGCACCCGCACGGAGTGCAGCTTTTGGCCGACCTGGTGCTGCATGATGCCATCCCGTTGCTGTACCCCTTCTATTGGCTGGTGTTTCTGCCCAAGGGCAGCCTGCGATGGAGCGATCCCGCCTGGTGGCTCGTCTACCCGGTCCT
Source organism: Pseudomonadota bacterium (assembly GCA_030948025.1). Lineage (GTDB taxonomy): Bacteria > Pseudomonadota > Alphaproteobacteria > Rhizobiales > Beijerinckiaceae > Methylocapsa. Next base: position 15,373 of record JALZAY010000048.1, on the reverse strand, counting down.
GTATTTCCTCTATAGCATGCTGCGCGGCGCGGCCTTTGGCACCTATCTTTATCCTTTCTTCGACGTCGCGCAGCTCGGGTTCGCCCGGGTCTGGGGGAATGCAATCGTTTTGCTGGCCGTCTTTTTTGGGCTCGGGGTCATTTTGACGGCCATCGACCATGCCCTGGCCTCCGGCGAGAGTGGGCGAAGCGGGCTTGGCAGGGCGGCCGAACTCTGACAAATAGGGCCATTGCGGAACGATTTCAACTCACCGAGACCGTCATGACAAAGAAGCTTTTGTTCCTGTTGGACACCGATCCGGTGCCGAGCGTCTTCGACACGGTCGTCGGCTATGACGGCGGCGCCGATCACATCATCAGCTATGGCGGCGTGACGCCGGACAGCGTCGCTGCGCTCGTCGACGGTACGATCTACACGCGTGGCCCCAAGGAAAAACAACATACCGCGATCTTCGTCGGCGGCGGCAGCATGGTCGCCGGCGAGGCGTTGTTCAAGGCGGTCAAAACGCGCTTTTTTGCGAATTTCCGTGTGTCCGTGATGTTGGACAGCAACGGCTCCAACACCACGGCGGCCGCCGGCGTCGCGCTGCTGGCCAAAGCTAAGACGCTCGCCGGCAAGAAAGCGATCGTGCTCGCTGGCACGGGCCCAGTCGGCATGCGCGCCGCGGCGATGCTGCATATCGAAGGCGCCGAGGTCGCGATAACCTCGCGCTCGAAACACCGTGCGGATGCCGCAGCCAAGGCCATCAACGATCGCTTCGGCTTTGCGCCGGCGCCCATCGAGGCCATCGACAATGAAGCCCGCGCGGCGGCGGTCAAGGGCGTGCAGGTCGTGTTCGCCGCAGGCGCCATCGGCGTCCCGTTGCTCGATGAGAAGGACTGGCAAAATGACCCGGCGATCGAACTGGTCGCCGACTGCAACGCGCAGCCGGCGCTCGGCATCGGCGGCGTCGAGGCGATCGACAAGGCGACAGAGCGTCACGGCAAAATCGCGATCGGCGCGCTGGGACTCGGCGGCCTGAAGCTGAAACTGCATCGCGCTTGCGTCGGTCAGCTGTTTGAAAGCTCCGATCAGGTGCTCGATGCTGAGAATATTTATGCGCAAGCCAAAGCCCTGGCGTGACTTTTGCGGACCGGGCCAGCCATGACCACGTATCGTTCTATCGTGACCTTTCTCGACGATCTCGCCAGTGAACGTCCGGTGCCCGGCGGCGGTGGCGCGGCGGCGCTGTGTGGCGCCATCGGCGCGGCGCTCGTCTCCATGGTGGCCAATCTCACCATCGGCAAAAAGAACTACGAATCGGTCTCCGAAGACCTCGCGGCCGTGAACGCCAAGGCGGAGGCGCTGCGCGCCGAGCTCACGCGGGCAATCGAGGAAGACGTGGTGGCATTCACTGCCGTGATGGGCGCCTATGGACTGCCGCGCGCGACCGGCGAGGAGAAAGCCAAGCGCGCCGCGTCGATTCAAGCCGCCTTGAAGGATGCGACGCTCGCGCCCTTGCGCGCCGTCAAAGCCTGTTTCGAAGTTATACGCCTGTCTGCCGCAGCGGCGGAAAAAGGCAATCTCAATGTCATCAGCGACGCCGGGGTTGCCGTGCTTTCGGCGAACGCCGGGCTCCGCAGCGCGGCGTTAAATGTGTTCATCAACGCCAAGGCGATCAAGGATCGCGATTTCGCCGAGAAGCAGATCGCCGAAGTCAATGCGCTGCTCGCGCAGGCGGCCGAGACGACGGAATCCGTCTATCAGACGGTCAGAACCAAGATCGGCTCGTAAATTCGCGGTGTCATGGCGTAAACCCATTAAGATTTAAACGGATTAAGATTTAAAGGACACGATTTCGAATGAAGATGAAAAAGACGTAATGGCTGACGTTACCTTATCCCTTCTGCGAGGAACGCATCAATGAAAAAATACCGTCAGGAAGAGTTCGAGGAACCCTCAGATCAGGCGTCGTTAGATGACGAACCCCTGGTGGTTCATCAAAAACCTACAGCCAATACTCTGGTAATACTCGTGCATGGACTGGGTGGGTGCCGATACGGAAAGGACTCGACGTGGGGGTATTTTCCAAAGTTCCTGTACGAGGACTTTCCCCAACTAGACGTGGGCCTTTACGAGTACCCCACCCAGTTCAGTCGGGCCAAATTCCGGGGCTCTGTACCGCTCCCAGACGAGGCAAAGGTATTTGCTGGGATCATCCGCGACGACCTCAACAATTACAACAACCTAATCCTTATGGGGCACAGCATGGGAGGCCTGCTCTGCATGGCCGCCATCGCCGAACTTTTAAAGACATACCAGAGAAAGGCGCTCGCGCCCATCGGGGGGCTCCTCCTGATGGCGACCCCGCAAACGGGCTCGCAGCGAGTGCCAGGCTTCCTGAGCTGGTTTTCGAGGGATTTTTATGCTCTCAAGCCGCACGGAGACTTCGTCACCGGGATACACGAGACCTTCATCAACTCGATTGTTCTCGATGAGGGTGGCAGGAAACCAGACCATATCACCATTCCTACTTGGGCGGTCCAAGGGGATTCGGACTTCTGGGTGGACAAGCTAAGCGCAGGCCTTGGGCTACCCGACCCGCAGAAGAAAACAGTGCGGGGTTCTCATACCGCGATTGTGAAACCTCGAAGCAAAGAATCTGAGGCTTACCAGTTCGTTTGCAAGTGCGTTCGGCGGGTATGGACTTCAATTCCCCAAGATCGGCGACAAGCACTCAGCGGAGTTTGGCAAGGTCAAATCCATCTACAACCGTACCCTTCTGCTCCCATCGTGCTTACATTGATCGTAGGCAAGGAGGACATCAACGGAGAGGCCGTATATTCCTTTAGTGGTCGTAAACGCGAGCTGAACGTTATTGGGTCGTTCTTGGAAAACCGCTTCGTGCAGTTGAATTACAAGTCCAAAGACGAAACCGCCATTCACTTTGGCTACCTACTTCTTGAACTGCGAGGCGAAGGTCGCACTCTCGAAGGAGTGTGGATGGGCTACAGTCCAAGGGATGAACAACCCGCCTGTGGTCGCGTAAACCTTGGTAGGGGCTGATTATCTACCCTCATGGTTAGAGCCCGTCCGGAAACATGTTGACCGACATTGCCCACATGACCAACGATCGGACTCATCAGATTAGTTCGACTTGGCCCGTTCTGGCAAAGCTGAGCCCGCCCTGCGCAATAAACACTCCGCGATCCCTCATGTTCTGCAGCGAGCGCGCCGGCGCGATTACGCCGGTGCCCGACGGCGTCGGACCGATGACGATCGCGATGCGGATGCAGAATACGCTCCACGCGGCGCTTTTGAAGACAGGGCGAAATCTTTCTGACGCCGCTCCGGGCTTATCCCGTGGGTGGCCGTGCGCAAATCCAAAAGTTAACTTCGCTGAAACCATAACGGCGTCTTATCGCGCTGTTTGGATGGCGGAGGCGACTTATGGACTGGCGGGAGTGGGACGCGCTGCGCACAACGCGTACCCGCGAGTTGGATCTTGGCTTGGTTTTCGAAGCGGTCGCCGCCTGGAAACGGTGGTTGATCGGGTTGCCGCTCGCAGCTTTCGTTCTCATCAGCGTCGTGTTGTGCCTTCAACCGCCGCGATATAGCGCCGAGACGCAGGTTATGATCGGCCCCCGGCACGCGGGCTTGATCGGCCTTAGGGCAAACCTTGCGCTTTTGGACGCGGGCGCCGCCGCTAGCCAGGCGCAGCTCATCGCGTCGCGCGATCTCGGCCGCCGGGCGATCGAGGATCTCGGCATCGAGGAGAATCCGGAATTCGATCCGGTGACGAGGGGCCTCGGATCCGGTTTCCGCGCCCTAATCTTTCTCGGCATCATGCGCGATCCGGCGCGAAAAAGCCCGGAGGACCGGGTCCTCGAAGCCTATCAGGACCGCCTGCGGGTGAGCGGGCCGGGCAGGGGCGGTCTCGTCACGATCGCTTTTCAGTCCGAGGATCGCGAACTTGCCGCGAACGCCGCCAATCGCATCGCCGAACTCTATCTCGAAATGCGCGCCGATGCCAAGCATGCCGCCGATTTCCCGCGCAAGTTGGACGCGCGCATCGTTTCGCGCGCCATTCCGCCGCCGCATCCGCTTTATCCAAGGCAGGCCTTGCTGGTCTTGTCGGGGGCCGCGATGCTTGTCGTGGCTTTCGGCGCGTTTGTGTCGATCGTGCTGCCACGCGGGCGCTTATTCCTCCGCGCGGAGGCGCCTCTCGAGCAGCCCCGCGCGCTCGGACAGGTTCGCGTTTTCGCCCACTTCACGGATGCGGCGGGGCTAGGTCCGCGAGTAAACCCAAAATTAGATCCCGGCGGCGATTCCCCTGACAATGGGCAAGCCATGACAAAGATCGTGACGCGCATCCTGGCGGTTTCCGCGCGGGCGGGCGGCCCGCGAGGCGTTCGGCAGGGCACACCGCAAGGTCTTCGGCAAGGTATTCGGATTGTCGCGACGAGCCTCCAGGCAACCGGCGCGGCGTCTTGCATGATGCTCGATCTTGCCCGCGATCTCGCCCGCGAAGGACGTTCGATCGTCATCGGCCTCGACGAGTCCCGGCTATTGGATTTTGCGAGTTCCGCCGCCGGCGCGCCGCATGGCCATCCGCCGGGCGCCGAACCCACGCTCGGCGATCTTCTTGCCGGAACGGCCTCTTTCGCCGAAGTCATTCGCCGCGACCCGGCCTCGCGGCTTCATTTTCTGCCGGTTGGCCGCGACGGCGAGCTGGATCTTCACGAATTCGCAAATGTGCTCGATGCCTTGGCCGGTATCTATGATTTCATCGTGACGATCGCGCCGCCTCTCGACCGGAACGGCATCGCCGGAAGCCTCGCCGCGAAATCCGATGTCGTCCTAATGGCGGCGCCCGGAGAGCCGCGCGGCGGCGCCGTATTCGAAACCGAGGCGCGGTTGATCGAAAGCGGCGCCCGCGAGGTCCTGCTCATTGGGCTGCCGGCTGAATCTTCGCGGAGCCTCGGGTTGGATGCGGCTTGATGACGAAACGGGGACGAAGTCACGTTCCCTGATCGGGTTTTTCCATCCATCTGATCAGCGGCATCACCGGCACGATCCAGGCCATGCCGAGGGCCGCATAGCACAGGACCTGACTCACTGCGGCGGCCTCTTGCAGCGGGCGCGCTTGCGCCAGAGCCATGGCCACAAGCGCATAGACGGGCACAAATCCGATGATCACGCTCGTGCCGGTGAATTTGCGGGCGCCCCGCCGCATTTTGCCTCCATTTTCCGGTTGCGGCATGCCGCGCGTGGACATCGGCCCCGCCGAAGTCTATGGCTTTCGCCTTGCCGGCGAGGAAGTGAGCGTGCCACGCTTATTTCAGTCGCAATCATTAGTACAGCGAATGAACATTCAGACAAAGCCCATCCCAAGCCCCTGTACCGGTATCTGCACGATGGACGGCGCCTTGGGCTTGTGTCTTGGATGCGGCCGCACCGGCGATGAGATCGCCGAATGGTCTTCGGCCGGCGATGTGCGCCGTAGTGCGATATGGGCCGTCCTGCCGGAGCGCATCGACGCGTTGGGCATTTCGATTACCCGCCTGCCCTGGTCGCATGGCCGGATTGCTGAGTTCGTCGCTGAAAGCCTGGGCCAGAGATCCGGCACCTGGGCGCTTGGATGCTACGGCGCGACCGCCGAATTCATTTGCCATCATGACGAACCATGCGACGTTTCCGTAATTGGCGAGACAATTACGGCGATCTCGGGTCGTGGCGCGCTGCAATTGACAATAGGCGACCATGTCAGAGCATTGCGACTGCAAGCCGATCACATCCTTCATGGCTATCGGGCCATTTTTCTCGTCGTCTTAAAGGCGCGGGCAACTTTGCCGGTTGCAACAACTCTCACGGCGCTTGGCCGCGACGAGGGCGCCATCCGGCCTGAGTGTCGAAACGATGCTTGGTTCGATCTGGGTCTGGGGCGCGCCAACGTTCGGTTCTGTGTCCGGGCGTCCGCGACCGAACTGCGGGACAAGCTGAACCAAGCGTCAGGCCTACCGCTATCAGATGTCTTGCAAGCCGCCGGAGCCATGATCGTGAAACACAGTCCGGCAAGGGTCGTTGAATCGCCTTTGGGGCGCGCGGAGATTTACACTTCCATTCCGCCGCCCGGCGGGCAATCGCCCGATGGACCTCATACGCATCTGGTGCCGGTCCACTTGGCAACGGGCCGCGCGACGCCGCCGGGTATTGATCTGCCACCGGTCTACGCCCTTGGTTCAACGTTCTATCCTTGCACCGGATCCCAGGGCCATATTGAGCCAGACTGCTCCGCCGAATAGCTGTCTTTATGCCAGTGCAAAGCTTATCCGCCATTGCATTCGAGGAACCCCGCATGGGCGAACCGCCGGTCAATTTCGCTATCTTGCACGCGGCAAAAAACGCAAGGCAACCAGCGCTCTATCGCGCGATTGCGATTTGGCTTTGGAGCATCGCCGCTCTCGTCTTTTTGATGGTGATCGTCGGCGGCGCGACAAGGCTCACCGAATCCGGCCTTTCCATCACCGAATGGAAGCCGTTGACTGGAATCATTCCGCCGCTGAGCCCCGCCGAATGGCTGGCCGAATTCGAGAATTATAAGAAGATACCGCAATATGCAGAGCTTTTTCCAGACATGGAATTGCGCGGTTTCAAATTCATTTTTTTCTTTGAATGGAGTCATCGGCTCTTGGGCCGTCTGATTGGCGCGGCCATGGTGCTGCCGCTGATCTTTTTCTGGGCGAAAGGGCTTCTGCCTCCCGGGTTCAAGCCAAGGCTTCTCGGCGTCCTGGCGATCGGCGCCTCGCAGGGTTTTGTTGGCTGGTGGATGGTCAAGTCAGGGCTTTCGGACCGCGTCGAGGTCGCGCAGGAGCGGCTTGCGATTCACCTTCTGCTGGCCTCTGTGACTTTTGCCGCGCTGGTTTGGCTCGCCGCTTCGCTTAAGCGTCGCGTGGCCCAAATTCCGGAGCGGATATTGCCGGTGCTGCGGTGGTTTGCCGGCGGCATGGTCTTGCTCGTCCTTTTGCAAATCGGGCTCGGCGGCCTCGTCGCTGGCTTGCGCGCGGGGCACGCGTTCAATACATGGCCGCTGATCGACGGATATTTTTGGCCGCCTCTCGATAAATTGACCCTTCTCTCGCCGCTCTGGCGGAATTTCCTCGACAATATTTTGCTGGTCCAGTTCCAGCATAGGATGATTGCCTATGCGCTGTTGGCGCTTGCTCTTGCGCAGGCTCTTTACGCATCGCGGGCTGCCGTGGGAAACCGGGCGGTCCGGCGCGCATGGGCGGTGGCAGGGCTCGTCGCCATGCAAGCTTCAATTGGCATCGCGACGCTTGTTTTAGCGGTTCCGCTCTGGGCCGGGCTTTTGCATCAGGCCTTTGCCATGATCGTTTTGGGGATGGCCGTCGCGCACGCGCAGGCGCTTTCAATAGCGCGTTAGCAAGGGATCGCTCTACGCTTTTCCGATTGCAAGGCGCTCGTATTCGATTTTGAGGCAGCGGTTCATGACGACTTTAGACCCCAACCGCCCGCGCTCGCGCCGCCGCCGCATCGTCGCGGACGCCGAGCTGCATCCAAATGACCTTCGGTTTTGGCTCGAGCGCAAGCGCCTCATTGACGACTCCCCCGGCGGCTGCCGAGGTGCGGAAAATGTCCACCATGTCGATCGGCTCGGGAACATCCGCCAGAGTCTTGAAAAACGCGGCACCGTGAACGCTCTTGCCCGCCAGGCCTGGATTGACGCCGATCACCTGGTAGCCGCGCGCAAGAAGATAGGCGAAGACGACATGGGAGGGCTGGTTTTCACCGCCAAAAAAATACCGCGCAAAAACGAATCGGTGCCGTTTTTCATACTACTGTTCGGCTACGACCCGACGGTGATTTCGGGCGCGATGAGCTTTATCGACGCCAATTTCATCGATCCGCTGGGGCACTCGGAGACGATGCGAAACAGCCTTTCCGGGTTGACCGTCTCCAGCGCGCTGTTCGGCTGCGTCAGCTGCAGTCGTTATGGAGCGGGCTCGGCGCAGGTGGGCCCGCGATACACGGAATCGCGCTTAGATATTCGTAAATAGCGCGGAGATCACGATCCGTCATGTTTCGATAAATGGGCCAGGGCATTATTTGAAGAACCGCACCGTTGAATGGAGGCGGGAGGCTCGGGTGGAGGCCATCCAGGTCCACGCCAGTCCTCATGACCTTGCGGAACTTTGAAAACTTCTCGCCCCCCACGGGCAATCCAGTTTTGTCCGGTGTCAGGTTGCGGGAAACGATGTGGACTGGAGAAGATGGCCCTGGGAACGGGCCGAAATCTCTGCCGCCACCCAGGTAGGTGTCCGGATTGATTTTCGTGTGCCCATCAAAGGGAGGACTTAAGAAGTATGGGTTTCCAGTAGGGGTGAATTCGGTCGGAGGACCGTTGGAATGGCATTCATCGCAGCCGCTGACGGCGTTGACCAGATAGCTGCCGAGTCCCACCAGCGCCTTGTTTTTCTGGGCGAGATTCAGCGGGACCGGCGCGATTTTGAATCCCTGGCTCACCCGTGCATCTCCGAGGTCATCGTCATCCCAGGCACGTACGGGCCCGGAACTGATCACGACGCCCACAAACACACCGATGGCTGTGGCAGCTCCCACCCGTTTGACACATTGCATTGGCGTCATGGCGGCACTCCTTCTTGGCGTTACCGGAACCGATGGCTGTGGTCCCACTCTAAGGGCGATTGAGCGGTTCCACAAGTACCTTCCTATGACAGAATCCGCCGTAGCCTTGTTTTTGGCTGCGGTCCTGCCTTGTTAAATGGAATGCGCGGCGAGGGGATGACGTTCAAAAACAAGCGCTGGAATCCGTGATCGCGGTAGTATAACACCCCATATGACAAGCCATTGTTTGCTTATCGTTTCCACCAAAATTGAAGCCTTGACCCGGCGGCACTCGGTGCATAAAAGGAGCGCCAATGAATACGCAAGCCCTGCTTTTGCGGGGAGCCTTGCGCTATTCGGCACGGAATCCCAAATGTTCGGCAGGACCTATTCCGCCAAGGCGGCGGACATCGAAAAAAAATGGGTGTTGATCGACGCCAAGGGGCTCGTCGTCGGACGGCTCGCCTCGCTGATCGCCGTGCGGCTGCGCGGCAAGCACAAACCGACTTTCACACCGCATCTGGACGATGGCGATAACATCATTGTCATCAACGCCGAAAAAGTGGTTCTGACCGGCCGCAAGCGCGAGGATAAAATATACTATCACTATACCGGTTATCAGGGCGGCATCAAGGAACGGTCGGCCAAATTCATTCTGGAGGGCCGATTCCCCGAACGCATCGTCGAAAAAGCGGTGGAACGGATGCTCCCGCGTGGACCGCTCGGCCGCCGGCAGCTCGGCAATTTACGCGTCTACAAGGGAGCCGAACATCCTCATGCCGCACAACAGCCGGTGACGCTCGATGTCGCGAGACTCAACCGCAAGAACGCGAGGCTCGTCTGATCATGCCCGAAACTTTATCTTCGCTTCAGGATTTGAAGGGCGCGGCAGCGCCTGCTCCCGAGGCGGCTCCGCGCTATGTGCAAAAGCTCGATCCGCAAGGACGCGCCTATGCCACCGGCAAACGCAAGGACGCGGTCGCGCGGGTCTGGATCAAGCCCGGCCCCGGCAAAGCCCTGGTGAACGGGAAGGCGCTCGACTCCTATTTCGCGCGCCCCGTGCTCAGGATGATCCTGCAGCAGCCGCTTGGCGTCGCCAAGCGCACCGGCCAATATGATTTGACGGTCAGCGTAGCGGGCGGCGGCCTCTCCGGCCAGGCGGGCGCGGTGCGCCACGGCCTTGCCAAGGCGCTGGTCAATTACGAGCCGGATCTGCGCGCCGTTCTCAAGAAAGAAGGTTTCTTGACCCGCGACCCGCGCGTCGTCGAGCGCAAGAAATACGGCAAGAAGAAAGCCCGCCGGAGCTTCCAGTTCTCGAAGCGCTAAGTTTTGGAAGCGCTCTATCCCGCTTTCCGTCAGATGGCAGATTGGTCAGAATTTTGGCAGGCAGCGGAAACCGCTGGAGCGGTGTTCTTTTATGTGCTAGCAGGTGGGGTGCAGGATCGGCCAAAGCGAGCCGGTTTAGCACGGTGAATCCCGTAACCTGCGGGAAAGCCTGTGGAAACCAAGTCTGAACTGTTCAGACTTATTAAATAAGGGAGAGAGATAATGCGGAAACTTGCGATTCTGTTGGTGTTTGGGGGTGCAGTAGGATTCCCGTCCCTTGCGTTGGCGGTGGACACCGTGACAATCCAATGCACTACCTTTCCAGGGCAGAACATTTTTGGAATCCAAAATAACTCCACGATTACGCCACCGGCGTCGTGTAACACGAGCGCGACTTCGAGCTGTGCGCAGTGTATTAACGATCTGCGGGCGTTGGCCAATCCCTTTATTTTGACGAATGTGAATGGCGTCGACGCAGAATCTGGCTATGCCGGCCCCTACTTTGTTTTGCAGCGGAATTAAAAAAGGCCGGTGCTCCGGCCCTCGTGCAGTCTTGCACAGTAAAGAAGGAACGAAGGCGGCCTCTGGCCGCCTTTTTTGGTATATTCATGCCCGCTTCAACGAGGCACGGCACGAGCGTGAAAATTTTTATCGATGGCGAAGCCGGGACGACTGGGCGCGGGATTCGCGCGCAGTTGAAAGCTCAACCGGGCATAGCGCTCCTGAGCCTGCCCCCAAGTGGGCGCGCCGGCGAACCATCGGGGGAATGCCGGTTCAATTCCCCGCAACGCGAGGGGTGTCATGTTCGGAAATTCCTGGGATCTGGGCAAGGAATGCGTCGCCTCGTTTATTAACGACCAGGCGCTGAGCCGCGGAGCGGCTATCGCCTACTACGCCGTTACCTCTATCGGCCCGCTTCTGCTTATCGTTGTTGCCATTGCTGGTCTCGCCTTCGGTCAGGACGCCGCCCGAGGAGCAATCGCCGTTCAGCTCAGCGGGCTCATGGGACAGCAGAGCGCGGAGCTGCTGCAAAACATCATCAGGAGCGCCTCCGGGAAGTCGTCCGGTATCTTCGCCAGCGCCTTGGGGGTCACCACGCTTCTGGTGACGGCCTCGGGCATGTTCGGCGAAATGCAGTCGGCGCTGAACGCCATCTGGAAGGCGGACCCGAAGGGGGGCACCGTCTCCCGCCTGCTTCGCGCTCGCGCCGCGAGCCTCGGTCTCGTCGTGGCGCTTGGGTTCCTGCTTCTAGTCTCGCTGGTGATCAGCGCTGGTCTTTCAGCATTGAGCGAGTACGTGAACGCCTATCTGCCGTTTGGCCACTTCATTCTGCAAGCCGTGAATTTCCTGATCTCGTTCGCCCTGATCTCGGTCCTGTTCGCGGCGATCTACAAGATGCTGCCCGACAAGGATCTAGAGTGGCGGGACGTGCTGGTCGGCGCCGTCGTGACCGCCTTCTTGTTCAGTATCGGCAAGTTCCTGATCGGACTCTACATCGGGAGCAGCGCGGTCGCCTCCAGCTATGGAGCGGCTGGCGCTTTGATTGTGGCGCTGCTATGGATCTACTACTCGGCGCAGATTTTCCTGCTCGGGGCCGAGTTCACCAAAGTCTATGCCCACCATCATGGCAGCCAGCAGCCGGTGCCGCAAGCTGCGGATATAAACGAAGCAGGGCGGCGGACCAAGCTACTTTGATCGCGGCTTCCGCGGCGGTGTCGAGACGATGAGCGATGAAACTCGAAGCGATTATGGTCTAGCACCCAATTGCTTACCCAAAGGCCGTAACACGAGCGCGAGAATTCTCATCGATGGCGAAGCCGGAACGACCGGACTTGGCATTCGCGCGCAGCTCGGTTCTCTCCCTGGAGTCGAACTCCTCAGCCTGCCCCCCAAGCAGCGCAAGGACCCGGGCGCCAAGAGGGCGCTGATGGAACGAGCCGATATCGTTGTTCTATGCCTCCCAGATAAGGCCGCGCGCGAATCCGTCGCGATTGCCTCCTCGCTTGGTGCAAGTGCGCCTCGTATTCTTGACGCCTCGACCGCGCACCGGGTGGCAAAAGGCTGGATCTATGGGTTTCCCGAACTTGAACCGGGCCAGGCCGAAGCGATTAAAAGGGCGCGGTTCGTTGCCAATCCGGGCTGCTACGCGACGGGCGCGATCGCGCTGTTGCGCCCGCTGGTCGACAAAGGCCTTCTGCCTGGCGATTTTCCGGTTTCGATTCATGCGGTATCCGGCTATTCGGGCGGCGGCAAGAAGATGATCGCCGATTACGAGCATGGTGCCGCGCCTCCGTTCGAGGCCTACGCGCTTGGCCTGGAACATAAACACGTGCCGGAAATCGAGCGTTACGCCCGCCTTGCGCGCCGGCCTATTTTTGCGCCATCGGTCGGCAATTTCGCGCAAGGCATGCTCGTTAGCGTGCCGCTTTTTCTGGCCGATCTGCCGCTCAAGCCGAAAGGCGCCGATCTTGAGGCCGCGCTCGTAGACCATTACGCGGGAAGCGCTTTCGTCAAGGTCATGCCCACCGAAGCTTTTGGCAGGATCGAGCCGCAATCTCTCAATGGCACGAACGATCTCGAACTGCGGGTCTTCGCCAACGATTCAAAAGGCCAGGCAATTCTCGTCGCAAAACTCGACAATCTCGGCAAGGGAGCATCCGGCGCGGCGCTACAAAATCTTCGCCTTATGCTGCACCATGACGAAACGAGAGCGTGATGGTCTGCCTCATACGGCGATCGGTGCTGGGATCGCTGGATACGGATCGTAGGCCTCGATCACGATGTCCTCGAAGCGGAAATCGAAGATCGATTTGACTCGCGTGTCGAGCTTCAACTGGGGCAAGGCGCGGGGTGTGCGGCCAAGCTGGAGGCGGGCGTGTTCGAGATGATTTTCATAGAGATGCGCATCGCCAAGGACATGCACGAAATCGCCAACATCGAGGCCCGCGACATGCGCGACGATTGCGGTTAGTAGCGCGTAGCTTGCGATGTTGAAAGGCACCCCCAAAAACACGTCCGCCGAACGTTGGTAGAGCTGGCAGGAGAGTCTTTTCCCGCCATCCGCCCCCTCCGCGACATAAAACTGAAACAGGCAATGGCAGGGCGCGAGCGCCATTGCCGGCAGATCGGCGGGGTTCCAGGCGGAGACGATCAAACGGCGGGAAAAGGGATTGCGCTTGATTTCCTCCACGACCGAGGAAATCTGGTCGATGACACGCCCGTCCGGGGCCTGCCACGCGCGCCATTGCTTGCCGTAGACGGGTCCGAGATCGCCGTTTTCATCCGCCCATTCGTCCCAGATGCCGACGCCACGCGCCTTGAGATAAGCGATATTGGTGTCGCCGCGCAAAAACCACAAAAGCTCGTGGACGATGGATTTCCAATGCAGTTTTTTGGTGGTGACGAGCGGAAAGCCTTGGCGCAAGGCAAACCGCATCTGATGCCCGAAAAGCGAGCGGGTCCCGGTCCCGGTGCGGTCGGCCTTAACCTCGCCGTCGCTTAGAATTTTGGCGAGAAGATCGAGATAGGCTTGCATGAGCAAACCTTTTATCGTCTTTTCGCGGCATTGAAAGTGTACCAGCCGGAGCACGCCCGGTCACGGCGCGGCAGGTTATCCCCATGCGGGCCGCCGGCCTTATCGCGGTTTGGTTTTACGCTTTGAAAAGTGCGCCATAATGCTTATATTGGCAGCGCCGCCTTGCGCGGCTATGGCGATAAACGGCGTCGAAATAAGCTCTTCGGACCCGGGGGCGGTACCCGGCGCCTCCACCCAAGCCCTTACTGAAGGCGCGATCCAAGGCGCGGCAGCGGCGGGTTTCGGCGGGGGCGAAATAGGTTCGACGGGGAGTGTAAAGGACGGTCTTTTGCCCGGCATGGTTCCGCCGTCATCGGGCCGAAACTTATAGTTGCTAATGACAACTATGCTCCGGTGGCTGTTGCCGCGTAATGCGGTAATAGTACCGAAAATAAGCCCTTGGAGGTAGCACTTCAAGGCGGGGTCCGGAGGCACCTGGCAACAGAAGCCTCCACTTTCGCCGATCGGGTGTCGCGTTTAATATTTTCGCGTTGGGGATTTTGTCCAAAATCGCGTTCTGCGAGCGGGTTGAATGGCCGTTGACTTGATCCGTTACGATCTTCTTGTGCAGGACGCGTTGCGCGAGGCCGTGCGGAAAGTCCTTTCCGGTGTGGCGCGCGATGGGGTTCCGGGAGAGCATCACTTTTACATCGGTTTTCGCACCCATGCGCGAGGCGTGCGGCTTTCGTCGCGGATGCGCGAGCTCTATCCGGACGAAATGACGATCGTGCTGCAGCATCAATTCTGGGATTTAAGCGTGACCGGGGAGGCTTTCGAGGTCGGTCTATCGTTCCAAAATATCCCGGAAATGCTGCTCATCCCGTTCGATGCGGTGACCCGTTTTGCCGATCCGTCCGTGGGATTCGAGTTGCAATTCGCGGTCGAGGACGAGGCGGCCGGCGTCAGCGATACCGGATCATCGCCGCCGCAAACGGCACCCGTGAGCGTTTTGGAACCCTTGGCCCAGGCCCCGCCCTTGCCGGAAGCCAAGGCGGCCAAGCAAACCAAGAAAGCAAGCGAAGCGGCCACGGCCGAGGGTTCGGCTGCAAAGCCGCAAAAAGGCGAACCCAAGGTCGTCTCGATCGACGCCTTTCGCAAGAAAAGCTGATGGGAGAAGTCGTCAATCTGCGTCGTGTCCGCAAGCAGCGCGCGCGTCGCCGCAACGAAGGACTCCGCCGCCAAGCGGGCAAAGTCCGGGCGCGCGCGTGCCGAACGCGAGGCCACGGAGCGCGCGCGGGGATTAGACGAAAAGCGCCTCGATGCGCACCGGCGGGAGGTGGCCGGCGATCGTGCCGAGTGAATGCCAGCGCGACGCTTGGGAAAAATCGTCAAACATTCGCTCGGCGTCGCGGGCCATCGCACCAACATATCCCTTGAATGGGCTTTTTGGGAAGAGTACAAGAGGATCGCGAGTGCCAGGGGACAGCCGCTTGCTAGCCTGGTCGCTTCGATCGACGCTGGGCGCGGCGGCGCCAATCTCTCCTCGGCGATCCGGCTCTTCGTATTGGACGCGGCGCGCCGCTCGCCGTGATGCCCGCCTTTGCCACCAGCGAGGCGGATCTAAAGTGGCTCGCGGGCGCGGCCAATCAGCGCAGCGGGTAGTCTGTGACTTGTTTGGGGGATGCATCGCGGCCGCTGCGGTGCCATGATTTCGCCGCAGTCGGGCGGCGAAGCCAGGCGCACCTTATTTGGAGGCTCAAAGCGGCTTGCCCGAAACTCCGGACGCATTGGATCAGAGAGGCGTAATCGGCGGCGCCGGCGCGGTCGTACCGGATGCGGTCTGGCGCCAAGCCCAAGATCGCGCGCTGGCCGCGCTCGAGATGCCCGGCATCGTCGTCGTGTTGGGAC
>JALZAY010000219.1 GCA_030948025.1 Pseudomonadota bacterium | reverse complement strand
TCGGTTGTTCCCGCCACCCCATACATCGCCATGATCGCAAGCAGCATCAGCAGCGACCCGGTGAGCGTGTAGAGAAAGAATTTGAAACTCGCGTAAACCCGCCGCTTGCCGCCCCAAATTCCGATGATGAGAAACATCGGGATGAGGCCGCCCTCGAAGAAAAGATAGAAGAGCAAGAGGTCAAGGGCGCAGAAAACGCCGATCATCAGGGTTTCGAGAACAAGGAAGGTGATCATATATTCCTTGACGCGATTTTGAATCGATTGCCACGACGCGAGAATGCAGATCGGCATCAAGAAAGTGGTCAGCAAGACGAAAGGCAACGATATTCCGTCAACGCCCAACTTGTAGACAAGGCCGTGTCCGAACCAGCCTTTCTCCTCGACGAATTGAAAAGCGGAGGAGGAGGGATCGAACCTCGCATAGGCGTAGAGCGACAAGAGAAAGACGATGACGGTCGTCCCGAGCGCGGCCCGGCGGGCGTTTTCCAAGGTCGCTTCGTCGTTGCCGCGCAGGGCGAGGATAAAGCCCGCGCCGGCAAGCGGTAAAAAAACGATGCAGGACAAAATGCCGAAGCCAAACATCAGCGAACTCCCGTGGCGACATACCAGGTGATGACGGCGGCGAGACCGGCGAGCATGGCAAAGGCGTAATGGTAGATGTAGCCGCTTTGCAGCTTGACGGCGCGTCCGGTCACATCGACGACCCAAGCGGCGACGCCGTCGGGTCCGAGCCGGTCGATGATGGCGCCGTCGCCGCCCTTCCAGAATAACCGGCCAAGCCAAAAAGCCGGGCGCACGAAAATCACGTCGTAGAGTTCGTCGAAATACCATTTGTTGAGAAGAAACTCATAGAGAGGCCGGGCAATTTGCGCTAAGCGCACCGGGATCGCCCGCGCCAGAACGTAAAACAACACCGCGACCAAGAATCCGAAGACCATCAACAGCGTCGGAAGCTGCTTCGCGATCCCTGGAATGTCTTCGCGAGCTTCGAGAAGATGATTGTAGTGTCCAAGAAACAGCGCGCCTTTCCAAAATTCTCCGGCGCCCTCGCCGATGAAATCATGCGAAAAAACAAGGCCCGCGAACAAGGCGC
This sequence comes from Pseudomonadota bacterium, assembly GCA_030948025.1. Taxonomy (GTDB): domain Bacteria; phylum Pseudomonadota; class Alphaproteobacteria; order Rhizobiales; family Beijerinckiaceae; genus Methylocapsa. Next base: position 4,530 of record JALZAY010000219.1, on the reverse strand, counting down.
CCAGGGCCAGAACGCCCAAGGGAATGAGCATGGAAAGGGGGGATTCATGCGGATCGAGCGCATGCCCCGCGTGACCATGTGCCTCGTGGTCATGCGCGGCGGATTCGTGGCCCGATCCAGGTCCGGCGGCGGCCCAGCGCGGCGCGCCGAAAAACGTCAAAAAGACCAGCCGCCACGAATAGAAGGAGGTGAGCCCGGCGGCAGCCGTCGTCAGCAGAAAGCCGTAGAAGGCGCCGCTGCGATCCGACGCAAAGGCGGCCTCGATGATCGCGTCTTTGGAAAAATAGCCCGCCGTGTAGGAAAACCCGGTGATCGACAAGGTGCCGATCGTCATCATGGCGAAGGTGAAGGGAATCTTTCGCCAAAGTCCGCCCATGTTGCGCATGTCCTGCTCGTGATGCATCGCCGTGATCACCGACCCCGCACACAGGAATAATAGTGCCTTGAAGAATGCGTGGGTGAACAAATGGAAGATGCCGAGCGAATAGCCGCCGACGCCGAGGCCGACGAACATGTAGCCGAGCTGCGAGCAGGTCGAATAGGCGATGACCTTTTTGATGTCGGGTTGGACAAGGGCAATCGTCGCCGCGAAAAACGCCGTCGTCGCTCCGATGATGGTGACGAAGGAGAGCGCCGCCGGCGCTTGTTCGAAAAGCGGCGAGAGACGCGCGACCATGAAGACGCCCGCGGTCACCATGGTCGCCGCGTGGATAAGCGCCGAGACGGGGGTGGGACCCTCCATCGCGTCGGGCAGCCAGGTATGCAGCAGGAATTGCGCCGATTTGCCCATCGCACCCATGAAAAGGAGCAGGCAAGTGATTGTCATCGCGTCCATGTCGAGGCCGAAGACATGGACCGTCTTATTGGCGAGGCCTGGCGCCGCCGCGAAGATCTGATCGAAGCCAACCGAATTGGTCAGGGAGAAAACTAGAAAAATGCCGAGCGCGAAGCCGAAATCGCCGACACGGTTGACGACGAATGCCTTGATCGCCGCGGCATTGGCTTGAGGCTTCTCATACCAGAAGCCGATCAAAAGATAGGACAGGAGGCCGACCCCTTCCCAGCCGAAAAACATCTGAACGAGATTGTCGGCCGTCACCAGCATCAGCATCGCGAAGGTGAACAGCGAGAGATAGGCAAAGAAGCGTGGCCGCGAGGGATCGTCGCTCATATAGCCGATCGAATAAAGATGCACGAGCGACGACACTGTGCCGACGACGACAAGCATCACCGCCGTCAATGTATCGATCCTGAGCGACCAATCGACTTTCAACGCGCCCGAGGTGAACCAATTGCCGATGACCGAAACAGTTGCCGGCGCCATGCCGACGGCGACCTGGAAGAAAACGATCCAGGACAAAAGCGCCGAGACGAACGAGAGGCTTGTGGTGACGATTTCGGAAGGGCGGGCACCGATCCGCCAGCCAAAAGGCCCGGCGATCAGAAATCCCAACAGTGGCACGAAGACTATGGCTGCATACATCGCAAGGCTCAGCCCTTCATCATGTTGATGTCGTCGACCGCGATCGATCCGCGGTTGCGGTAATAGGCAACGAGGATAGCAAGTCCGATCGCCGCCTCTGCCGCCGCGACGGTCAGGATGAACAGGGCGAAAACCTGGCCGGTGAGATCGCCGAGAAAAGCCGAAAAAGCAACAAGATTGAGGTTGACCGACAGCAGGATCAGCTCGACCGACATCAAGACCACGATGATGTTCTTGCGGTTCAAGATTACCCCGGCAACGCCGAGCGTGAACAGAATGGCCGCGACAATCAAGAACTGGGCGAGCGAGATCGTCATGACGGTTTCTCTCCGGCGCCGCGTGCGTGCAAGCTTGCCATGCCCGGTTTCAAATTCCTTGCCTCGAGGCAACCTTGCGGACCTCGACCGCCTCGGCCGGTGTCCGCGCGTTCTGGATCGCCACGTTCTGGCGTTTCACGCCGGCCTTGTGGCGCAAGGTCAACACGATGGCGCCGATCATTGCGGTCAACAGGATGAGCCCCGCTGCCTGGAACAGATAGACATATTGGGTGTAGAGCACCCGCCCGAGCGCCATGGTATTCGTCATGCCGGGTCGCATCGGCGTCGTGACATTGGCGATTGATACGGGCCCGATCGTCCAGGCGCCAACGACGAAAGCGACCTCGACCAGAACCACGAGGCCAATGAGCCCGCCGGTCGGCAAATATTGCAAAAAACCTTGTTTCAATTCGGTGAAATCGACGTCGAGCATCATGACGACGAAGAGGAACAAGACCGCGACCGCGCCGACGTAGACGACGACCAGGATCATCGCCAGAAATTCCGCCCCGAGCAGCACAAACAGCCCCGCCGCGTTGAAAAAGGCGAGGATCAGAAACAGCACCGAGTGAACCGGATTGCGCGCGGAAATCACCATGAAGGCGGCGCCAATCATCACCACGGAGAACAGATAGAAGAACAATGAAGCGATATTCATCGATTAACCTCGTCTATCCCGGTTCCCCGCGCCAGGGGCGGAATTGCCCCTCTTTGCTGTCTCGACCGAACGCCTACCGGTAGGGCGCATCGAGCGCGAGATTGCGCGCGATCTCACGCTCCCACCGGTCGCCGTTCGCCAACAGCCGGTCCTTGTCGTAGTAGAGTTCCTCGCGGGTCTCGACGGCGAATTCCGCATTGGGTCCTTCCACAATGGCGTCAACGGGACAGGCCTCCTGACAGAAGCCGCAGTAGATGCACTTGACCATGTCGATGTCGTAGCGCGTGGTGCGGCGGGTGCCGTCGTTGCGGCGCGGCCCGGCTTCAATCGTGATCGCCTGGGCCGGGCAGATCGCCTCGCAGAGCTTGCAGGCGATACAGCGCTCCTCGCCGTTCGGATAGCGCCGCAGGGCATGTTCGCCGCGATAGCGCGGCGATTGCGGATTCTTCTCGTGCGGATAATTGAGCGTCGGCTTCGGCTTGAAGAAATAGCGCATCGAAAGCATGAACGCACTGACGAATTCGGTCAGGAAAACCGCTTTGGCGGCCTGGTCGAGTTTCATTTCCGGTCGTCCTTGCAAGCCAATCTCAATGCCCCATGTCCGCGCTCCAGCCGGTGAATTGGAGAACACCGGCGACGACGACGACCATGCCGAGCGAGATCGGCAGAAACACTTTCCAGCCAAGCCGCATCAGCTGATCGTAGCGATACCTTGGCACGATGGCTTTGGCCATGGCTATCATGAAAAAAACCAGGCAAACCTTCAAAATAAACCAGATCGGGCCGGGAACCTCGGTGAACGGAGAAAAAGGGACCGGCGCAAGCCAGCCGCCGAGAAACAGAATCGTCGTCAGCGCGCACATCGTGATGATGGCGACATATTCGGAGAGCATGAAGAGCATGTAGGGCGTCGAGGAATATTCAACCATGAAACCGGCGACAAGCTCCGACTCCGCCTCGACGAGATCGAAAGGCGGACGGTTCGTTTCGGCGAGCGCCGAAATGAAAAAGATGACGAACATCGGAAACAACGGCAGCCAGTACCAGCCGAATAGCCCGGAGCGCGTGTCCTGCGCGGCGACGATGCCGCCGAGATTGAGTGTGCCGGCGCAGAGCAAAACGGTGATGATAACAAAGCCGATCGAGACCTCGTAGGAAATCATCTGCGCCGCCGAGCGCAGCGCCGAAAGAAACGGATATTTCGAATTCGATGCCCAGCCGCCCATGATGATGCCATAGACGCTGAGCGAGGAGATCGCGAAAATATAAAGAATGCCGACGTTGAGATCGGCGATCGCCCAGCCCTTGCTCATGGGAATAACCGCCCAGGCCGAAAGTGCGAGCATCCCCATGACGAAGGGCGCCAGCAGAAAAACGCCTTTGTTGGCGCCGTCGGGAATGACCGGTTCCTTGAAGACGAACTTCAGCAGGTCGGCAAAGCTTTGCCATAGCCCCCAGGGACCGACCACATTGGGGCCGCGACGCAATTGCACCGCCGCCCAGATCTTGCGATCCGCGTAGAGGACATAGGCGGTAAAGATCAAGAGCACGACGAGCAGCACGACGCTTTTTACGAGCGTCAGCAGCAAAGGCCCGTTCCAGGCGAAATCGGTCATCGGCTTTACTCCGCCGCCTCGCGCGCGAAACCCTCGGCGAGCGCGGAGCATTCCGCCATCACCGCGGAGGCGCGCGCGATCGGGTTGGTCAAATAGAAATCGGCGATCGAGGACACAAAACGCGCGCTTGAGTAGGCCGCGCCACTCGCGGCAAGCTTTGCGGTGTCCAAGGCCTCGCCGGCAGCGATTTCGTCCAGCTTCGCGAAATGCGGATGGCCCGCATAAAGGAATGCGCGCAAGGCTTTCAGCGAATCGAACGGCAATTTGTGCCCGAGCACATCGGAAAGAGCGCGGAGAATCGCCCAATCCTCGCGCCCGTCGCCGGGCGAGAAATTGGCCCGATCGGCGAGTTGCACGCGGCCCTCCGTGTTGACATAGGTGCCGGATTTTTCGGTGTATGCCGCGCCCGGCAGGATGACGTCGGCGCGCGCCGCGCCCCGATCGCCGTGCGTGCCT
>JALZAY010000218.1 GCA_030948025.1 Pseudomonadota bacterium | reverse complement strand
CGGCAGGTCGAAGCAGAACACATGCAGCTTCATCCGTACGCCGCCGATGACGCCAATGCATTCGCCGAAGTCGACCTGCGCATGGCCAGGCGGATGGGCCAGTGGCACGAAGACCTCGCGCGACCCGGTGCGTGCCAGGCGGACGTAATCCTTCACGGCCGTATAGCCGCCGGCAAAGCCGTGCTCGATCCGCAGCCGCTCGAAAATCCGTTTCGCCGTATGCCGCTGTTTGGGCGGCGCCGTTTTGTCGGACTCCAGGATCGCGTCGATGACCGGTACGACCAGTCCGAGCTTCGGCCGCTCCGGAGCCTTGGATCGCACATAGCCGGGCGGCGCCGAATAGCGGCACATCTTGGCAATCGTATCCCGGCTTAATCCGAAAACCCGCGCCGCCTCGCGCCGGCTCTTCCCTTCGACGAAGACAAACCGTCGAACCGCTGCGTAAATCTCCACCGCGAACATCCCCGGCCATCCCTCTTCGAATCAGACTTCGAAAAGGTTCGGCCTCGAAAGTGGCCGGGTTTTACTCCGCCACGCGCGACCGCGTCATGCCGCCGCTCCATGGCCTACTATTGCTCCGCCGCGTACATTTCCAAGGTTTGTTTGGCACCAATATAACCGACATTCACCGGATGACGGCCTTGTTTGAAATTGCGCCTTTCGACGGATTTTGGCAATGTCAAGCGCCTCCCACAAAGACGCTCGCGGCGACGGATCTAGCTACGGCTGGCGAGACTCAGCCCGAAGTAGCTCAAGCCTCCCCCAACGACGAGGCCGATCCAGCTCACCCACATTGGTGCAGTCCAGCTACCGATAACGATTGGCCAACCCATGTAAATCCGCAAGAGATGGAGGAGAGCCACCAGCGCAAAAATCACGCTGGCCACCACATTGAATGTTCTTTGATCCACGGCTCGATCCTCCAAGGCTTCCACCACAACAATAACGGAAAACGGCACGAAGCCGTTCATCTAATAACAAGGAATTGGCCAGTTGCTGCGCCCGTGGCCTGGCGCCGACCGGCTCAGGGCTTCGGTCTGCTCGGCGCGGTGTGCACAGACGCCGCCTCTGCCCTCTTGCGGTCACGGGCGTGGATGACGCTGAACATTGTCGGCACGAGGAACACAGTCAACGTGAGCCTGCCGCGCGACATCGCGTGGCGAGGCAAGACCGTCCGCACCGCCATTTGGAAGACGCCAGTTCAAGGCGGGCGCATGGTACGGCGGCTCAACATTGATTGCGACGGGCAAGGGGACCTGGCGGGGCACGGCGGCGAGCACCGGGCCGTTTTCGTTTATCAGATCGACTCCTATCACTATTGGCAAAGCCAACTCGGTCGAAACGACTTCACCTATGGGCAGTTCGGCCGCGCACCAAACTGCATTGGAACCTTGCGGCTCGGCGTCTTCGGGAGCTGATCGGTGACGAGTTCCGCAAGCGCGAGCGCGCTCAGGATGTATGGTGTCCAGGCGTAGCCCAGGAAGGCAAGCCATGTGCCTTCCAGATGCATTCGGCCAACGTATGCGGCCCAGATCACCACAGCAGGCGCTGTCATCGTCCGAAGGCCCGCAACGACGCCGATCAGTAATGCCAAGACATAGACGGACATGGGACAATTATGCTGAATCCGCCCTTACGATTCGGCAGCCTGGCGACGGCGGCGGCCGCTTAGCAGATAAATGGCGGCGCGCAGCTCGAGCAATGGGTCATCGGATGGTTCGATGCCGTCGACGCGAGGAATCGGGTCGAAGATCAACCGACGATGCTCTTCATCATCGGGAGCTTTCTCGGTGAGGACGATGGTGCCGAAATGAGCCGACGGACGATCGGCAGGCCAATGGATCGTGGCGTCATCCACGACGTCACTGTCATTTGCGATCTGTACGTGGATGTCCAATCGAATCGGACCTGCCGCGATGCGGTGGGTTAATTCTTCAAAAAGGTAGTTCTCGTCCTTAGCTTTGGCGGTCGCGTCGTCGAGATGCTCGACGCCTGCTTGAGGCACAATACGATACCGGCCGTAGCGCGCCAGCCCCTGCTGGTTGATAAAACGGAAGGCTGTCACGCCGAAATAAACTTCCTTTGCGAAGCTTGCCGGACTTGGTTTGGGTGTTTGCGCGAACGCAAGCGCGGCCGGGTGTGTGGCGAGAAATGCCGAGGGATCGCCGGCTGCCGCAGCTCGCAGGAGATCAAGGAACTCCTGAGCGGTTCGAGTGGGAAACCCTTCTGTCGAATGGCCCACGATGTCGGTGTGAACGTGATCGGCGAGATGGAAACGGATCGCAAGTCCACGGGGATTCGAATCGGGAGCGTTGTCGGGTATCAAAGGAAGGCCCGTCGCGTTGGAGAATCTCAGGGTTACAGGAGTAGAATCGCGCGTTACGTGCGGCGCGCGAGTGAGAACGGCGGCTTCGCGTGAGGGAGTGAACGCGCCGCTCAGCATGACACCTTTGGCGTGGGCCGGGCGGAAGCCGGGATGCAGCCCGAAGATGGTGTCGAGTTGCGCGAGCAAATCGTTGGCAAGCTGGACGATCTTATCGTCCGATGGAAGCGGCATATGCTCCTCCTCGGTGGAAGTTGTGTTTGTGGGGTTGCTGCAGCAGCAAAACTATCTCTTGGGTCATACTTTACTCCTTTTTGCAAAAAATCCTCACAGTGATCTCAATCACGACGGCAGTACAGCCAGCAGTTCGTTGGTGAGTCAGAATGGCGTGCGCGAAGCGTGGTCCATTGACTTCGTTCCGATACGCGCAACCCTCTGCGCCTTCCGAAAATCTTGTATGGCATGCGATTTCTCCTGGACTCCGTCTCAACAGCCTCTTGGTTTTGCACGGAAATGCCGGTATCCTCAGCATTCTTCACCTCTCGAACACGAGCAAGGTCGATGTCGCCGACGCGTACAAGTGCCCACCACACGGTCGCTCAATCGTCAGATGTTGTGCGGTGGCCCCAGATAGGGGAACTCGGCAAGCAGATCTCCGTGAGGCCCTACCTTATCCCCTGTTACATTCCCATTTGTGAGGGTTGGCAGAAAGACATCAGCGGCGTCGTCGGTGAGTGTCCGGCCACTGTCCGGGAAGGACGCTGGGCGCTTGGGATCATAGGGCAGGACCTCCGGCAGCATTGTCTCTGCCACCCGCTTTGCTTCCTTAGGCGCATAGCCTCCGGTGTGCTCCAGCGCGTGCGCGAAGGCGGCGACGAAGCGGATATCGTCCGCCGGCCCCCCGGCGAGGTAGGCATTTCTCTCCTCGCTGGAAAGACCGAGGACTAGGAAAAGTTGCAGGGGACGCGCACCGCGTTCCACTTGGATCCAGCCCCCGCCCGCGCCGTCCGTCCGGATCAGCGAGCGGTGCCACAGGCCAACCTTTTTAAGCCCCAGGGCAGAGTTGGGCACTTCCAGCGCGATGCTGCATACATTTTTGTCGGCGAAGAAATCATCGCCGGTGAACTGCAAATTGTTTATAGCTCCCAGCCTGTCGAAGAAGAAGGGATCGCTGCGCCAGCCTGCGAAGAACCGGTAGTCGCCAGCCTCCGTCACGCGGGCCTCCCGCCCTGTCGAGACCGGCGCTCCCTCGACCAGGGCCTGCCCGCCGTCGCCCGCCCCAGCGGCCTCCGCACCCTCAACGCGGCGCAGCGTCGCGGTCTGCGCTTTGCCCTTAGAGGACGAGAAGCGCACACGGTACGCGATGTCGGCGACGGCATCGCCGTCCGTGTCAATCTTGAGCTCGTATAGGGCCTCCGACGCGAACGGCTCGGCAGTAGTGGGCCCAAGCGGGTTCTCGTGGTCAAGGTAATCATGAACTGATGGGTGCACGTTCATGATCAGGATCGACTTGCTACTGTCCCGCGGTTTGGGGAAGGCATAAAGATCAGTGAGGTCTAGACGGGCGTCCCCCTTGGGGAATCCCCAGTCCGGACCGGAATAATGGTGCGACATAGATTATTACGCCTCTCGTTCGTGGCGCCAGTGAAAGCAAAGTGGCCTAATTATAGCAGCAAAGTAGCCATTTACCGTTTCTGACCTAAAGGTCTCAGAAGGGTGGACAGCGGACCTTTCACCCATCGGACCTGCCGCAAAACCGCTCATTGGCGGGACGGACGGCTGAGGACGCAGGCCGGTCATAGCGGTGATCTGCTGCCCCAACCCGACGGCGATATCGTCATTGATTTGTGATGAGATTTGGTTCACCGCCTGGGATCACTGATCACAGACCAGAACGACGGCGCTCGACCCCCCCTGCTGTTATACCGATATGCCCGGAGAATGGCGGCGCAACAGCCGGAACTGGCACTTCTGCGAAGCGGTAGATAGCTTTGAGAATTCTCCCTGTGGCAGTCACGCGTAAAAGTCTGGATTTGACTTGGCTGACATCGCCGGATGCAATTCCAACTTGCCATTCATCTCGTGGCGGCGAGTTTGGCGAGCGGATCGATTCTGTCAAGGACGCGAGCTAAAGCTCGCGCTTTAGCAGCTTGCGTGTTTAGCTCCTTTCCTCGCAATGGGGCGCCAATCTAGTCCCGTAGTTAGGGGTTCTTCATAGGAGGTCAAAATGGCAACAGGCACCATTACGGACAAAATCAATAACGTAGTCGCTCTGCTCATCGATCAATGCAATTGCGAGACGCCATCGGAAATCAAGGCCGCCTTCCAGGAGCTGCAGGCGGCTCTGAATGCTCAATTGGCGGCTGTCACTGCAATCATTGCGACGCTGCCGTAGTGACAAATCAGATCGCGATCCGAACGAAGAGAGCCTCTCTTGGCCAAGATGGCAACAACGGGCGGCGGGTCGAACGACGTCTGGGAGGGCGAGATTTGAGCGCCGCAACCGTCATTCCGCAGACCATTGTGCCGCCTGGGAAAATCACATGCGTTAGCTAAGATTTAATCTGAGTGCGCCGGGAGGTCGGCTAAGAGTTCGCGAGAGGCGCCCGGAGCATTCCAGGCATCGAGGGTGCTGGAGGACCGTTGCAATCTTTCCCCACGCAGCGAACTTAATAGTACCGCGGGATTGGTCCGTTATGCGGCGTCGTGCGGCCGCCAATGTCCAGACTAATTTCATCGACATTGCACCATCCCCACCCTTCCGGCGGATCGTAGCCTTCGATGATGGGATGGCGGGTCTTGCGAAAATGCTTGGTGGCGTGACGGTTTGGCGAGCTGTCGCAGCAGCCGACATGGCCGCACGTCCGGCAGAGGCGCAGATGCACCCACGCCGAACCAAGTTTCAGACATTCCTCGCATCCGAGCGCGCTCGGCGTTACGTTACGGATGCTTCTGGCGTGCGCACATTCGTCGGGCATTAAGCTCTCGCGATCTCAGCAGCAGACGTGGCGGCACTACCGCTCCGGGCCAGATAGGCATGAAGCGCCGACACCACCTGCGCGCCCTCTCCGACGGCGGCGGCGACGCGCTTGACCGAACCCGAGCGTACGTCGCCGATGGCGAACACGCCAGAGCGATTCGTTTCCAGTGCGTGACGTTTTTCGCCGCCAACTTCGCCCGTGCGGACAAACCCCTTTTCATCTAGCGCCACATCGCATTGCGCAAGCCAGTCTGTATTCGGTTCGGCGCCGATGAAAAGGAAAAGGTGACTTATAGCACGCGTCGTTTCTTCGTTGGGCGAGC
>JALZAY010000217.1 GCA_030948025.1 Pseudomonadota bacterium | reverse complement strand
CATGACTTGCGTGTCCAATGATGACCGGGCCACTCGCGCCGCTTTCCAACAAACCCACGCGGCGCAGGATCAGCGCCCGCATAATCCGCTCGCCAAGCTCGGCCTCCTGCACCAATAGATCGCGGAGCCTGTCCGACCGAACGACGAGAGCTTGAACCGGCTCTAGGGCGTCGGCGTCCACCAGGGACGGGCGGGCGGAGAGCTGTGCCAGTTCCCCCGCAAATTGTCCCGGCAGGTGCGTGACGATGGTTTCGCGCTGGTCAGGTCCACAACCCTGTGTGACTTCTACCTTGCCCGAAATTATTACGATCAAGCCCGGCGCAACGTGGCCCGCTCTTACGATGCGTTCTCCCGTTTCATAAAACTTCGACTCGCCGAAGCGGCGAAGGCGATCGATGTCCGCCTGCGTCATCGTGGGAAACATTTGGTCCCGCCGGGCGCCGAGCATCGGAAGCGCAGATTGAGACATGGTCATCCTTCAACAATAAGCCGTTGTCCCATTGAATAGGACATTCGGATTTCAACGTAGCGCACAGCCTTCGCTTTGCGTTGCAATTTCTCATGCTATCATGAATGCCGGTGAGCCGGACAATTCGCTGTTCGACTATCGCACCCCTTGGACGCCAAGCGATCTGAGCAGTATAATTGAAATGATCAACGTGGCGTACGAGGGTAGAAATAATCGAAGCTGCCCTACGGCGCGTATTTTGCTCCACGAAAGAAAGCGGTCCAACGGAAGGCATTTGGTTAGGTCAAAACGAGCGTCAACGTGTCGATTGTTTACATGGCAGGTTTCGATTCCAGAGATTGAGAAAAGCCGCGGGTTCCGAAAAAATCTGACTCGTCTTGTTTGGAATTCGCCAACCGGCTGGATGTTACATCGGTTGAGCAAACGGTGCTTTTGCGCAAATCGCGAGCAATAAACTGCGTCGTCGTTAGGATCGCGCAATCTCAGACATTTCTACGAGTCGATCTTGAGAACAACTCGGAAGCGCGCCTTGCCGCTCATCATCCGGGCATAGGCGGCCTGGGCTTCCTCGAGCGGAAAAATCTCGTTCATCGAGGCGATGCCGTTGAGCTGACTGAACAGAAGCGTGTCTTCCGAGTCGACCGCAGTGCCACCAGCCCAGCCCCGCACCGAAGCGCGTTTGCCGAGGAGGTCCAGGGAATCGACGGTCAGAGCGCCGACAGCGCCGATGACCATCATGGTTCCATTGACGCCGAGCCCGCCCGAGATCGCTTGCATGGCTTCGGCGCTTGTGACGGTGGCGATGATGGCCTTGGCGCCGCCCATGGCCTGCAGCGCTTGGGCCGGATCGCCCTCTTCGCTGTCGATGTAGTCGTGCGCGCCCAGGGACCGCGCCAGGGCTTCCTTGTCGCGCCCCCGATTTACCGCCACGGTCCGGAACCCCTGCCGGGCGGCGAATTGTATGCCGAGGTGGCCAAGTCCGCCGACCCCATGGATCGCCACCAAATCGCCCGGCTTTGCGCCGCAGTTCCGAAGGGCGTTGAAGGTGGTGATGCCGGCGCAGAGGAGCGGCGCGGACTCCACAGGGTCCAGGGCCTCCGGTACTTGCGCCAGGGCCGAGGCGAGCGCCAGCATGTGGGTGGCGTAGCCGCCGTCGCGGTGGATGCCGGTGGCGTCGTGAATGTTTTCGCAGGCGAAGGCGTCGCCCCGCCGGCAATGGCCACAGTAGCCGCACGAACCGCCGAACCAGCCCACCCCGGCCCGCGCGCCAACGGCCCAACCTTCCACGTTCGGACCCAGGGCGTCGATCACGCCCATCACTTCATGGCCGGGAATGCGCGGATAGCTGAGCCCCGGCATGTGACCTTCGACGATGAAAGAGTCACTATGGCAGACTCCGCAGGCGTGTACGCGGATGCGGACCTCGTGACGGCCGGGCTCGGGCAAGTCGCGCTCCTCCATGCGGAAGCGCCCGCCAGGTTCCGGAACGATCATTGCGCGCATCTTCAACATGGCGGGCTCCGCTGTGGGCACGACCAGTTATATAGGTGTCGAGGGCGTGCAGACCTATAGCGCCCCACCGCCCAATGTCGCCTATGGGGCCAGGCTGTGTGAAAACGCGCGCGATTGGCGCCCCGATTACGTGCGCGGTGATACCGGTGAGGATTTGACGAAACGGCGCGGCAAAATTCGAGAATCGAGCCCTGCGAGCATCTGACGATGTGCTGAGGTCATCTACACGGGCTGATTTGGGCGCGTCAAGACGCGCCTCAGGCACGCATCGCGGCCATCAATCCGGCAACGTTGTATTTTTGGGATTCGCAGCTTCATTGGGAAACCGTATTTGCGCGCGATCTCGGGTGCGGCTGGCTACATTCGGCGGATCGTAATCCATGGACCCTGATTGCGGCCGACGCCGGGTTCACCATCGACAGGACTCTCCCCGCCTGGGGTACTCAGAGCTTCGACCTCGGGTTCAGCGCCGAGGACCAGGCCGCATTTGCTTTGGCCTCCCGGCGATTCCACGAGCGCCGCGAAGCGATTGGCCCAACACTGACTGCAGCGCAGCCGAGCTTCTCGAACCCGATTGCCGCTTTATTCCTCTCTTCGATGCGGTCAGCAGCTACGTCAACGGTGTCGAACTCAATCTTGTCTCGGTGCAGGACAGCAACGATTATGCCGATAGTGGCGTCAACTGGCGGGTCGCTGAAGGATACGGCACCGTACTCGCGGCGCAAGCGGCGGGCTTGCCAATTCGGCTCAACTGTCCCGTCATGCTGATCGATCATCGCGGAAAACGTCTTGCGATCGAAACCGCAGTCGGCACGGTGACGGCTGATGCCGTTATCTTGACCGTTCCAACGCCAGTGATCGCCGCGCAGGGGATCAGGTTCCGGCCGGAACTGACGGATAAAGTCGCTGCTGCCTCGGTGTTGCCGCTCGGCCTCGCTGACAAGCTTGTCATGGCGGTCGAAGCGCCGGAGTTGCTGCCCATGGACGGTCATCTGATTGGCAATTCGAACAAGACCGCGACCGGCAGCTATCATTTGCGTCCTTTCGGCAGGCCTCTCATCGAAGGATTTTTCGGCGGGCGACTGGCGCATGCGCTCGAGGCAGCGGGACCCGGCGCGCTTTTCGATTTCGCCGTCGCTGAGCCTGTCGAACTGTTCGGCAGCGGCATTCGCGCCCGCTTGCGCCCGCTCGTCGAAACCGGCTGGGGGCGCGATCCTTTTGCGCGAGGATCGTATTCCTACGCGCTTCCCGGCCATGCGGACGCGCGTTCCACGCTCGCCACGCCTTTGGATGGAAGAGTTTTTTTTTGCTGGAGAGGCGTGCTCGCGGCGCGATTTCACGAGGCGCACGGCGCCTATCTGACCGGTATCGAAGCCGCCGGCGAAGTGATCAGGCTGAGACCCCGCGGGATTTGACGCTCGACGGTATATAGCCCACGTTCCTGGGCCGTTCTCACGGTTCAAGAAGTTCTCTGCATAGCCGCAAGAATTTGCTATGATGCCGGCCTTCCGGGGCGGCGCAGGTCCGCCCCGAAACTGTCCGTTCGCGTCAGGAGCGTCCCCATGGCCCCGCGTGCCTCCTGGAAGGGTTATCTCAAGCTGTCATTGGTTTCGTGCCCGATCGCGCTTTATCCGGCCGCGTCGAGTTCGGAGCGAGTTTCGTTCAACCGGATCAACAAAAAGAGTGGAAACAGACTGAAACAGCAGCTCGTCGACGCCGAAACCGGCGAGACGGTCGAGAAGGAGGACATCGGCCGCGGCTACGAGATTGGCAAGGGCCAATACCTCCAGGTCGAGGACGAAGAAATCGAGAAGATCCGGATCGAAAGTTCCCACACCATCTCGATCGATACGTTTGTTGCCAGGACTGAGATCGACGATCGCTATATCGACGACCCTTTTTACATCGCGCCCACAGACAAGGTCGGACAGGAGGCATTCGCCGTCATCCGTGATGCGATCCGCGACAAGGCGATGGTTGCTTTGGGCCGTGTCGTTCTATCGCGGCGCGAGCATGTCATGATGCTGGAGGCGTTCGACAAGGGCCTGCTCGCAACGACCTTGCGCTACCCCTACGAGGTCCGCGATCAAGCCCCCTATTTCGAGGATATATCAGACTTGAAATTGCCGGCTGATATGAAAGAGTTGGCCGCCCATATTGTGGACAGCAAGACATCGCATTTTGATCCTTCGACATTCGTGGACCATTACGAGACCGCACTGGTTGGGTTGCTCCGGGCCAAGCAGGCCGGCCACGTGACCGAAGCGCCCAAGGAGGAGCCCGCCCCCCACCGGGTCATCAATCTTATGGACGCTTTACGGGCGAGTATCGGCGCTGACACAAAGAAAAAGCCGGCCGCGGCAAGCACGAAAGCCCGAGCCGGTGCAGGCGGGACGGCCAAGAGGAAGACGGGACGCTGAAGCCAAAGCAGGAACCGGAGGCATCATCGCTCGATGGCGGGATCATCGCCTTCACGGGACGGCTTGCGTCTATGAAGCGGGCGAACGCCTTCGCGCTTGTCACCCGGCATGGCGGAAAACCCTGCGAGAGGGTCACCAAGAATACAAACGTCTTGATCGTTGGCGAGCTCGGTTGGCCGCTCCAGGAAGACGGACGGCCTTCGAAGAGCCTGACCCAAGCGAAATCCTATGGTGTCCCGATTGTCAGCGAACGCCGGTTCCTCGAATGGGTCGGCAAAATCTCGCCGGAGGAACAGGCCAAGGCCTATGCCACGGAGGAGCTCGCCGCATTGAGCAAACTTCCAACGGACGTTGTCGAGCAACTTTCGATGTTTGGTTTGATCGAGGTCCGGGATGGCCGTTACGGCTTTCGCGATCTCGCCGCCGCTCGTCAGGCCGCGCAGCTCCTTGGTTCTGGGATAGGGCTTTCGGTGATCACAAAGAGCCTGCGAGAGATCCGGAAATGGCTTCCCGATGCGCGACTTTCGAACCTGCGCCTGTTTCCGGAATCAAAGGATAGGCTCCTCGTCGAACAAGCCAGGGGCCACACGGATTCAAAAGGGCAGTTTGTGTTGCCGGTCGAAAAGACTAATCATCTCGACGCCGACGAAGCGTTTGTGCAGGCGCAATCCGCTGAGGAGGCCAGCGACCTCCTGTCGGCTGAAAGCCTCTACCGGCGTGTCATGAAGCTCGATCCGAACGATCCGGCACCCGGGCTCAATCTCGGGAATCTCTTGCGGGTTCAGCACCGCACGGTGGAGGCGGAAGCTGCCTATCGGTGGGCCGTGAAGACCGATCCAAACTTCCCTCCGGCTTGGCATAATCTCGCAGACTTACTTGATGAAAGTGGGCGACTAACCGAGGCGGTTGATTGCGAAAAGCGCGCGCTTACTGCCGATCCCCAATACGCCGACGCCATGTTCAACTTGGCGCTGTTTCTACAGCGGCTTGGGAACCACGCAGAAGCGGCGACGTGGTGGGCGCAGTATCTTGAACGCGACCGCACCTCGCAATGGGCTGAGCGCGCCAAACGCGCATTGAAATATTGCGAAATGGAGATGGCAAGCGCGGCATCGACGGCCGCCGAACCGGCAGAAGCAACAGGGCGATCTTGATCCCGGACGTGAGGGCGCACCATGCCTGACAAGATGCGCATCGAGGTTGCCCCAAATCAGGAAGTGACGGCCCTCGTCTACACTGCGGTCAAACCGGACC
>JALZAY010000047.1 GCA_030948025.1 Pseudomonadota bacterium | reverse complement strand
CGCTCATCCAAATGAGATGCGCGGCGAACTGGTCGGAGACCTCGGGCCGGTTTTTCGGATCGCACAAAATATCGCCGCGCGCGATATCGAGCTCATCGGCCAGAGTGAGGGTGACGGCATCGCCGGCGGTTGCACTTTGAAGGTCGCCATCGGCGGTGATGATGCGCGCGACCCGCGAGAGGCGGCCGGAACCCGCGACGGCGATTTCGTCGCCGGCACGTAACGTCCCGCTCGCGACGGTCCCGGAAAAACCGCGAAAATCGAGATGCGGGCGATTGACCCATTGGACGGCGAAGCGAAACGGCCAGGTGGCCCCGTCTTCCACGACATCGATGGTTTCGAGATAATCGAGCAGCGCCGGGCCGCAATACCAAGGCGTATTGGCGCTCTTTCTTGAAATATTGTCGCCATGGCGCGCCGAAATCGGAATGGGCCTGATCGTCTTGAAATCGAGCGCGGCGGCGAACCGTCTGAAATCGGCCGCGATCTTGTCGAAGCCCGCCTCGTCGTAGCCGGTCAAATCGATCTTGTTGACGGCAAGCACCACATGCCTAATGCCTGTCAGCGACACGATCGCGGCATGCCGGCAGGTCTGGGTCAAGAGGCCCTTGCGCGCGTCGACGAGCAGAACCGCGAGATCGGCGCCGGACGCGCCGGTTGCCATGTTGCGGGTATATTGCTCATGGCCGGGCGTGTCGGCGAGGATGAAGGAACGTTTCGCGGTCGAAACATAACGATAAGCGACATCGATCGTGATCCCCTGTTCGCGCTCGGCCTCGAGCCCGTCCACGAGCAACGCGAAGTCGATATTGTCGCCATCGGTGCCGTGTTTTCGGGAGTCGCGCGCGAGCGCTTCCAGCTGATCGTCGAGAATGAGGCTCTGCTCGTAGAGCAGGCGGCCGATCAGCGTCGATTTGCCGTCATCGACCGAGCCGCAAGTGAGCAATCTGAGCGTCGGACGCGCGGGCGTCACGGGAACAAACCGCGGGTCTATTTGCAGCGCGTCGAGCATCAGAAATAGCCCTCGCGCTTTTTCTTTTCCATCGAGCCCGATTCGTCGTGATCGATCAGACGGCCCTCCCGCTCCGATGTTCTTGAGGCGCGCATTTCGGCGATCATTTCGGGCAGGGTCGCGGCTTGCGAGCGGATCGCCCCGGTCAGGGGGTAGCAGCCGAGCGTGCGAAAACGAATGTGCTCTATGCGCGGAACTTCGCCAGGGCGCAGCGGCAGCCGTTCGTCATCGACCATGATCAGCGAGCCGTCGCGCTCGACGAAGGGACGCTCCTTGGCAAGATAAAGCGGCACCACGGGAATGTCCTCGGCTAGGATATAGTCCCAGACATCGAGTTCGGTCCAGTTGGACAGCGGAAACACCCGCATCGATTCGCCTTGTTTGATTCTCGTGTTGAACAGCTGCCAGAGTTCGGGCCGTTGGTTGCGCGGATCCCAGGCATGAGCGGCGGAGCGGTGCGAAAAAATCCTTTCCTTGGCCCGGCTTTTTTCCTCGTCGCGCCTGGCGCCGCCAAACGCCGCGTCGAAATGCCAAAGATCGAGGGCCTGGCGCAGCGCTTCGGTCTTCATCACCCGCGTATGCACGGACGACCCCGAGGCGACCGGCGAAATCCCGCGCTTCAGGCCATCCTTGTTGATGTGGACGAGAAGTTCCATCCCGGCCCGTTTCGCGGCCTGGTCGCGAAACGCGATCATTTCGCGAAATTTCCAAGTGGTATCGACATGAAGTAGCGGAAACGGCGGTTTCGACGGAAAGAAGGCTTTTTGGGCAAGATGCAGCATCGCGCTCGAATCCTTGCCGATGGAATAGAGCATGACCGGGCGCGCGAACTCCGCCGCCACCTCGCGCATGATAAAAATCGCCTCCGCTTCGAGCCGGCGCAAATGCGGGGAGACGGCATTTTTCACATAAACATCCTGTAATACAGCTAATTCCACGTGGAATTACATGTTATTATGTCGCCGCCCGCCGGATTTGCAAGGCTATCACCCAGCCGATTCCGCGTCTTCGAGTTCTTCCTTCCGCCGCCAGTAGCCATGCTTTTTGATCAACCGCCGCGCCTCGGCGAGGTCGTCTTGCGGAGACGTCCACGGGTAGCTCGCCGGCCGATCCTTGCTCAATCCAAACAGTCGCGCCCGATGCAAATGAATGTCCGCCATGAACAACCGCATCGGCCCACGCTCGGCGATTTCTAAGGCTTCGTCGAGGTCGCTTTGCGCGCTCTCATGGCCGGTGCGCGCGCCAGTGAGAAGGCGCAGCCAGGCGCGGGTGAGCAAGCCGCGGGGAAGGTGATGTTGCGCCCCGGCGCGGCGGAGACCGTCCACCGCGAGCTGGAGAGATTCGCGACAGGGATCGAGCTGTTCAAGCGGGTTGTCCTCCAGAATCGCCGCGTAGAGCGCGGCGCGGCCCAAAGTGAGATGGTCGTGGGCGATGTCGAGGAGCCAGTTTTGCATGGTCACCCACTGGAGCGTCTGCGCCGCGCGCCCGGAGACGGCGCGGCAGGATT
This sequence comes from Pseudomonadota bacterium, assembly GCA_030948025.1. GTDB lineage: Bacteria > Pseudomonadota > Alphaproteobacteria > Rhizobiales > Beijerinckiaceae > Methylocapsa. The sequence continues at coordinate 16,090 of JALZAY010000047.1, read as the reverse complement.
CGAGGAGAGCCTCCAATCCTTCCGGCCCGTCATTGCGAGCGTAGCGAAGCAATCCCGAGCCGTGGGGCGCCCCCTGGGTTGTTTCGCCTTCGGCTCTCAGTGACGGCGGCTCGCCCTGTCCAGCGCCAAAATCGGCATCCGCCGCCAGCCGCCGTCGCCAGGCGGCGCGCTCGGCGGCGGCGAGGAGCAGGTCGCAATATTGGAAGGCCTGGAGCGAATACAGCAGCGGGTATTCGGGCTCGTCCCCGGCCTGAATTTCCTCGGCCTCGCGGAAGCGCGCCGTCGCTTCGCCCCGGCGGCCCTCCTGGTGCAGGGCGTCGGCATGGTTTGTGCGCCTGCTCATCCGCTGAAACGCATCGCCGCTGCGCTCGGCGTAGGTCACGGCTTGTTCTCTGTCCGCCACCGCCAAGGCCACCTCGCCCAGCGTCAGCTCCAGCTGGCTCAGGGTGCTGGCGCCGGCGGCTGCATTCTCCCAGTCCTCCTGCTTGACCTTCATCTCCACCGCAGCCCGCATCGGCTCGAGGGCCTCGGTCAGCCGCCCCAAGGCGCGTAGAACATAGGCGGCTTCGTACAGTAGCCAGGGTTGCTCAACTTCCGTGAGCGCGGGCGAGACGCGGCTCCATAGTTGCTCGAAGAAGCAGGCGATGGCTTCCAAGTCGGAACCGAAAGCGCCAAGTTTATGAATGCTGTAAGCTTCCCGCCCCCGCCGGATGCGGCCGTAATATACCTTGTCCCACGCTTCCTGCTGCAACCCCGCATGGCAACCGTGGGAAACGGCCTGGTAGAGGGGTTGCAGGTCTTCGAGTTTGGGCTCGGGCTTGTCCTTCGTTGTCGCGCAGAGGTGCTGATAGAGCCGCCGGTGGGCGGCGCGCCAGGCCTCGGGGTGCCCCTCGCGAAGCCGCCGACCAAAATATTCGCGCACCAGCGGATGAGCATCCAGCGCATGGGGTTCTGACGAGTCCTGTGGCGCCAGCAATCGGACTTCGCGCAAGCGATTGACCGCGCGTTGCCATCCATTTTCATCGAGATTCACAATCACATCGGTCAGCCTAGCAATCGCTGGTTTTCTGCGCAAGGCGTTCAGGCAATCGGCGGTCGCGGGCCGGTCAAACAGGCCGACTATGTGCATTATCGCGAGCAGCATGGGTTGCCCGGCCAACCATTCCTTCTCGTAGGACTCCATGACGCGCTTGGCATGGTCGTGGCGCGGATTCTCAGGGTCGGCAAAGAATGCGAGGATGCGATCTCGCCGGCGCACATCGCCGAACTGCGCCTCCTTGAGGAAGCTCGCGAGCAGGCCGAGCGCAAGAGGGTGGCCACCGAAGTCGCGCGCCGTGTCCTTCAACTCCCTGTCCGTTCCCCACACGCCATTGTCACGCAGCAGCGCTGCGCCCGCCTCATCCGATAGCTCGTCGACATCGACAACCGGCGCGGTGCTGGCCTTCCATCGCACGATGTCCGTGATCGCCAATCTGCTCGTGAGCACGATGAGCCCGTGCGCCTCGGCAGGCGGCACCGCGGCGAACCGGCGCAGCAGCGCTCGCAGGCCCAAATCCTTCAACTGGCCGATCTGCGTTCCCGGCCCGTGCTGCAGCGGTTCGACGCCGTCGAGCACCAGCAGCACACGGCGCTTGGACATCCCCTCGGCGATCACCTCGCCCTTGATATCGGCGCTCGTCGACTGGGTCTTGAGGCCAAGCTTGTTCAGAATCCAGTTCAGAAATTCATCCGCCGAGGTCGCGCGTTCTTTGCTACCTTGGCTGTAAAACGACCAGGCAAGCACAGCCTCCGCGCGGCGATAATTGTCGACTTGTAGCTTTTTGAGCCACTCGTTGACCAGCGCCGACTTGCCCGCGCCGCCTTCCGCCACGAGCGAGAGGATATTCGTTCTGCGATCGGCCCAAGTTTCGTCAAGGTACTTTAATTCGACTTGGCGGCCAACCAGGCGTTCGTATGCTGTTTGGGGCAAGCCGGTGATATGGACGTAGGAAGGACGTATGGACGGAGCGCTCGGTTGTCTTGCGCCTTTGCGTTCGACAATCTGTTGCGCAATTGTTTCGATCTCATTGGCGCCTCGTTCATGTGTTGGAGTCGGTCATTATAGGGAAAGCTGGAGAACGGCTTGGCGTCGCGTGGCCGAAGATTCTTGTCTCGGACCTTTTCCAACCCCGCATCGGGTGTGGGTGTCAGCAGAAGCGGATAGAAATAAACGTCTTCTCCGCTCGCTTGCCGCTCGCGGATAATCGCGATCTCCTTGTCAACAATGTAATCCGATGCCATCGAGCTCGCTGACACGAGCAGGATGAAGATGTCGCACGTGCGCAGCTTGTGCTCGTCTCGGGGTCCCAGTCGGCGCCGCCCATTTGACGGTCAATCCAGAGATTGAAAATGCCGCCCTTCACTGCAGGCTGCAAATATCTGCGAACGAAGCTGAGCCATTGGACTTCGCCATCGACAGGCTTTTCCGGCTCGTCGGCATGCGCGTAGCTGATGAAAATGACCGGCTTGTTCGATGCGTCTGGCATAGCTCGCCCCTCAGCCTTGTAGCGGCACGGTAACAATTGGACTGACATCCACCGGCTGACGGCCTCGCTAGGATTGATATTGTCGCTCTCGACCGGTTTTGGCAATATCACCTACTCGACACAGCGGCGTCGCTGCGCTCCTGCCAATTGCATCGCAACATTATCCGGCGAACCTCGTGGATTGACCCTTGCGGGGGCGAGGAAGCCATTAGAAGCGGAACTTTGGCTCGGGCGCGGGTTTGAGGCAGAGCACGGTCCCGGCGTTGACCAGGACGACCGCCTCGCAAGCCTCGGCCAGCGCCTGGTTGAGCAGACCTTGGGCATCCCTGAACGCGCGTGCGAGCGCATTTTCCGGCACGATACCGCAACCGACCTCGTTTGAGACGAAAATGACCGGACCGGCTAGCCCGGCGACGGTTTGCGCCAAATCCTGTGTCGCGGCAGAAAGATTATCATGGCGCAGCAGAAGATTGCTGAGCCAAAGCGTCGCGCAATCGACCACGACAATGCGATCCGCGCGGGCCTCGCGGCGGAGCGCTTCGGCAAGCGCGACCGGCTCTTCCACGAGGGTCCAGCGCGGGTCGCGTCCGGCGGCGTGGCGGGCGATGCGCTCGGCCGTTTCGGCGTCATGGGCTTGCGCCGTCGCGATCAACAAGGGCCGAAGGCCGGAGGCGTCCGCGAGCCTTTGCGCGTAGCGGCTCTTGCCCGACCGCGCGCCGCCGAGGACCAGAAGGCTGCCGATCGGACACGTTGAGTTCGGCATGATTTTTCCCGATTGTGTGGCCGAAGCGTGTCATGCTGCCGGCAACCGACTGCAATCCCCCCGTTACGCCATAGTTCTTCGTTTTGTACGGGAAGAAGGCGGCGCGCCTTTAGGTTCTTTCCAAAGGAAAAGATCTCATAGCTGTTAAGATTCGGGAAAAGCCGAGCAACATTCAATTGCAATCGTTGAAGACAAGCCTTTAGCAAGCTCCATGGTCGACAGCGATGAAGTCGATCGGGCCATTCCCCTGAATTTTATAAGGCAGTGGCGGAATTAATTCACATTCTGTATGCTAAAAGTCCACGCGAGGCATCGGTGAAATGAAAGTATCTCATATTTTGTTAGGTCAGCGCGACGATCATGTCGAACTTCCGGCGAACGCTCTCGGCACGGCTTTCGAACCGGTCGCCGCCGAATTGCGGTTGGTCGACGTCGCAGATTACATCGCCTACATCCGCGACCAAAAGTTTGCCAATATTCAGGATATCGTAAACTCATCGGTCGAATTGTTTTTTAAACCCGGAACACTGTCATTCGGTTGGGGCGCGGAATTCGAACTTGATTGGAATAGTTTGCCGGTAATTACTCTCGACATGGAGTTTCGACACCGCTCCGTGCGGCTCGTCTTCAAACTCATCTTGCGCGCGCTGCAAACGAATGTGACGGTCGAGCATCTTTCGCTCGGTAAAACTTCGGGTGACCCAAGACAAGATATGGCGGCGCTGATCGAAACGATAGCCGACGCGCGGCTGAGTTCGCATGGTCATTAAAGCATTCCACAATAATTGAGTATTCTCTATCGGCCTCTGTCAATATTCGCCTATGTTAGGCATCGATATTTCCGCCGACGAACAATCTTGCCTCAATCGCTCGCGAGAATAACATGGGAGGCCTTGAAGATGGCTAGGACTTGCGCGCCTGTCGTGGCTCCGGCCTCGTCGGCGCCCTCGCGGGTGACAACCGCCGTGATGGTCTTGCCGCCGCCGATATCGATAGTGACCTCGCTATCGGCGCCGTCATCGGTACGGCGAACGACGGTTCCCGCGATTTTATTGCGTGCCGACATGCGTGGCGCCGCGTTCTTTTGCGCAAGCATGACGGAAGAGGCATTGACCATCGCGACGCACCAGCGGCCTGGCGCGAGACCGAGTTCATTCACGCTCACATTGGTAACGACCGTGGTGATCATGAGCCCGGGCGAAACTTCGAGCTTTACTTCGATATTGATCGGAGCGCGCGTGATTTTGACAATCTTGCAGAACAGCGCATTGCGGACACTGAGTTTCAGACCGATGCCCCAAAATAGAAGGTCTTGGTCATGCTCCAGGCCTTCTGCCGCGATCACCGTCGAAATACGGCCGAGTTTTTCTTCGAGACGGCGGAAGGTCAGGATCAATCGCCGCCCTTCGTCGGTCACTTCGGCGCCGCCGCCATGCGAACCGCCTGTGCGGGTGACGAACGCCGGGCGCGGCAGAAGATTATTGATCGCGTTGACCGCGTCCCAGGCGGTCTTGTAGCTGAACCCAGTTATTTCCGCCGCCTTGGTGATGCTCTTGTGCTCCATCACGGCTTCGAGCAGGGCGATGCGCTCGCGTCCGATAAGAAGCCGTCCGCCGGCGCGCCAGGCCAGCAAGCTATCTATCTCTCCAAGCAAGTTACGCGCCACTCGGTCCTCCCAAAATCGGCCCAATGCCCGGAATTGTCATTCGCGACCCCAATTTAATTCAAGTTTCGCCCGTTATCGTTCCGCATTCTGGCATGGCCCTGTCGCGCGGGCCGGAGCAAACCAACTGTCGAGAGTTGGTTCAACCGTAAATCTTCGCGATTTTGCCGAATCCGCCGCGGGCGAAACTATTACGCGGCGTGGCCAAATGGACAGAAGGCTTGGGACGCCATAAGTGAGGGGGAGGGCCGCAGAGACGGCCTGGCCGCAATCTCAATTTGGCTCTTAGCTTTTTAACCGGCGGCGAGTCCCGCGAGTTTGTCCACCGTGACCACGCTTTTTTTGAGCCACTCCTCGTATCTCGATCACGATACGGGACCTGGTCATCCAGAAAATTCAGACCGTATCCGCGTGACAACGGAGGCCCTCAAACACGAACGCTTCGCGGCGCTGACCCGGGCGGATGCGCCAGGAGTCGATCGCCCGGCGATCTTGCGTGTTCACCCCGCGCACTACGTTGAGGCGATCGAGGCCGCAACGCCCGCGCGCGGAAAAGTCCATCTCGATCCCGACACCGTCATGAGCGCGCAAAGTTTTGACGCGATCGGCCATTGCGTTGGCGCCGCCACGGCGGCGGTCGATGAAGTCATGCGTGGCGGCGCCCACAATGCCTTCGTTGCGTTGCGTCCTCCCGGCCATCATGCCGGGACCGCCTCGCCGATGGGGTTTTGCTTCTTCAACAATGCGGCGATCGCGGCGCGCCACGCGCAAGCCGCGCATGGTGCCGAACGGGTGGCGATCCTCGATTTCGACGTGCATCACGGCAATGGAACCCAGGAGATTTTTTGGTCCGATGCTTCAGTCCTCTATGCCTCGACCCATCAAATGCCGCTTTTTCCCGGCACCGGCGCGCGTGACGAGCGCGGCGAGCATGACAATATCGTCAATGCGCCGCTCACCGCGGGCGATGATGGCGGGGTGTTCCGGGAGGCGATGGAAACAAGACTCTTGCCTCGCGTAAAAGCGTTTTGCCCGGATTTGATCGTCATCTCGGCCGGCTTCGACGCGCATCGTCTCGATCCGCTTGGCGGTCTCAATCTTGTCGAAACGGATTTTGCCTGGGCGACGACGCGGCTCATGGAGATCGCGGAGAGACACGCGAAGTGCCGCATCGTCTCGGTGCTCGAAGGCGGCTACCACCTCGAAGGGCTCGCCCGCTCCGCCGCCGCGCATGTCGCGGCGCTGATGGGCGCATGAAACCCTGATTGACCACGGTCATTCAACGATCTGACCAGCAAAGAGCCAGTTGATGCGATGAGGGTGAGGGTGCCCCTCAGGGGCGGTACGACACCTTTCCCTTGAAGAACCGCTTCGCGTGGTCCTGGACCAGTTTCTCCTTTTCGGCCGTGAAGGTCGGGTCTGTGGGGGGATGTTTCTTCATGAACTGCTCCCACTCGCGCACGGCGGTCAGCCGGTCACGCCAGGTCTTCGCGTAGTCGGAGACCACCTTATTACCCTGCGGATGAATTCGGAAGTAGACCGTAAGCTGTTTGGGATGTTTATCGACCTCGTCCCGAATGTTCAGGGCTTCCTGATCGGTGAGTCCCTCGTCCGCCTGCTCATCCCGCAGCTCCCGCCCAAAGAAGAACAGTTCCAAGTAGGTAAGGTTGAAGGCGGGGCTCACGTCCCGCTCCACCTCCCGCGGGTCGCGGGAGCCCACCAGTGCGATGTTCGCCTTCACCTTGGGGTCCGGAATCTCCCCCAAGATCTTCGCCTCAGACTTCCGGGCGGCGATCTCGTCTTGAATCCCGGCCTCAATCTCTGCCACCAGTGTCTGCGGTTTCGGCGCCGCACCACCCACAAAGGCAGCAGCGTGCGTGGCCTCGTGGGCGATCTCTTGGATGAAGCCGGGGGTATCGACGCTCTGATCCAGCCCGATGACGTCCGCAGCGAGCAAATTATCCGGCGAGTTGAACGGCTTGAAGCTTGGCACCCCGCCCCCCGCCACCACCCACAGCGCCCGCTTCCCCGCCGCCGACGACGGCTTCACCACGCGTCCATCTGGGTCCAGTTCCAATTTCGAAGCAGAGCCAGGACCCTTAGGACTTAAAGATCGGGTCATTGAACCAGACGTAATGCTGGTCGAGGGTGGCCACGAGATTCATGAAGGTGGCTGATTTCTTTAGGAGATTGATCGCCCTGTCCTTCTTCCATGTATTCGTGAATTGCTCCAGCGCCTTCCCGAACCCGCCGTTCGACACCCGCAAAAACTGCACCGCCGGCCCTCCCTGCGCGGCGGAGACCCGCGCGCTCCCGCCCAGCGCCACCCGCATCCCCGCCTCGCCGGCCTCCCGCTCAAGCACGCCCTCTGCCGCCCCGCTCCCCGGCACCTTGCTGCTGGATGACATGCGCCAGCTCATGGGCGATCAGCCACCGCCCAGCTACGGTGTGCGGTCGGTACTGCCCCGCACCAAACACCACATCACACCCCGCCGTGTACGCCAGCGCTCCCTCGGCCGCGGCCGACACTTGGGCGGCAGCGTCTGTGTGTACGCGCACCTTGCTGAAGTCGTGGCCGAAGCCCGGTTCCAAAAAGGCGCGGGTGGGTACATCGAGCGGTTGCCCAGGCGAGCGGAGCACCTCATGCACGCTGGCTGGCGCCTCGTTGGTGGCGGCCTGCGGCCCGGCCGGCTTTTTCTGAAGTTTCTCCTCCTCCTCACAGGCGTCGCATTTGCGGCTGAGCTGCGGCGACGCGGCAGCGACGGAGACGCCGGGGGCGGGCATGCGCATCACCTGATCGGCGACGCGGTCCGCCTCATGCTCCAGCGGATCGTTGACGGCGCCGACTTTGAGCTTTGCCTGAATGGGACCGGGGAGGCGCGGCGCCGGAGCAGGGGACAGCGGTTGGACTCCTCCCATCCGCTCGGGCGGAAAGAGCGGGATCTTGCTGAAATCCCACGCGTCGTCGGGCGGCGTTGCTCCGGCCCTCGTGCTTGCCGGGCCGGTTTCTTGCTCGGGTTGCCTGGAATGCGCCCACCCACGCGGCACAGCCCGGAGCCACAGCGCCTCTGCGACACCCCCATCGCCATGGCGATGCCCAACGGCCGTCGAGCGTTCGAGCGCCAATTTGTTCGTCGAACTTGCGGCGGTCTTCGCCTTTGGCTTTGTAACCGGCGGAGCAAACATGTTCGTAAACGCCATTTTGTCGGAGCACGAAGCTTCACCGTGGCAGTGACGTTAAACAAAATGCTACACCTCCATCCTCCGCTGTCAACTGCTTCGCCCGGGTTTTCAAAACCCGTGGCGGCTCCGCGGGCATCGAGCTTGTTTTGTCAAAAGCCGCGGATGTTCTACTCCAGCCCCTCGCTCGCGGTAATTTCGATGCCGAAGCTGGAAAGACCGGCATAGGTCATCTGCCGCGGCGTGATAGCAGTGGAAATGCAAGCCTGGATTACCCATCTCTTGTGCTGCGTCACTCATGAAGCGCCAAAGTTTGGAGATTAGAGCAATGCGCCGGGGCTGGAAGGCATTGGTTCTCGCGATCGTCACGGCCTTCGCATGTGCGTCTGCGGCGGCCGCGCAGGCGCATTCGCCGTCCAAACGGACCGTCTATTATCGGCAGGTCAACGGCACCCTTCACCGCAGCTTTATCCGCAGCATCGGCTATGGCAGCAGACTCTACGGGCGTCGCGCGCATCGCGTTTCGAGAGGGCGGAGGGGGCACTTTGTTGAACTCGTCGGCGATCCCGACAGCGGGATCGGCTTTTATCCGCTGCCAATCCGCTATCGCATTGGCGCTTGGCGCTATCGCGTGCGCCACCAGCGCCCGCCGTGGCAAAACCCCGTCCTCTTTGCGATCGCCGCCGACGCCGCGCGCTACAATTATTGGGTTCCGGCGAATCAGGGCTATCGTTACGGCGTCTTCAACCCGGTCGATGGGGTGGGAACGCCGTTCTTCGGCGGCTATTACGGGCATGCTGATGATGACGAAGAACCTCCGTTTCCGTTCGGCTGGCCCTATACCAACTGAGCTGACTGTCCGGCGGCTGCGGGCTTCGCCTTGTCGTGCGATGGCAGCAGAGCGCGCGGCAAAAACGGCTCGATCTTTGCGCGCTCCTTGTCACTCGCCAATTTCTGCCCACGCCACGAGCAAACATGTCCGGGGCCGATCGATGTGGCGGCGACGCGTCTGTGGCCGCCGGGGCACGCCTCAGACGTGTTCCGGCAACGCGTGATCCGGGCCGGCCCGCGATGGCGACGATCTCTCCGCTGCAATCAAGCCGCGCTTGCGCGCGCGAGGTAGCCTCCCACATGTTTCGCGGCGATAGGAGCCGCATCACCAGGCGCCACGATCTCCTGCCGTCTTCTCCGCACCTGAACTGCATCCGCAGCGTCCAGGGCGTGCTACGATGGAGGGATATAGATTGGTCTCCGGCATGCGGCTGAATGCTCTGGACTGGGTCAATTTCTTCCTCGCCGATGTGCGTGGCGGGCTCGGTGCCTATGTGAACGTCTTCCTGCTCACAAAGGTGCAGTGGAGCCAGGCCGCGATCGGCGCCGTGCTCTCGACCAGTGGCCTCATCGGCATCATGGCGCATACGGCGGTCGGCGCCTTTATCGACCGCACGCGAGCAAAGCGGGCCCTGATCATCGCCGGGGCATTCCTCCTGTCGGGCTGCGGCCTCGCGATCGTGTGGATGCCGGTCCTTCCCGTCGTGCTTGTCGCGGACATCGTCATGGCTGTCCTCGGTGGCGTCTTCGCGCCGACCGTCGCCGCGATAACCCTCGGCCTGTGCGGACGAGAGGTGCTGCCGGCCCGTCTTGGCCGCAACGCCGCATTTGACCGCGCCGGCAATGTCTTCATCGCAGCCTTCATCGGGGTCGTTGGGGTAGCGTACTCGCAAAAGGCGCCGTTTTATCTCGCGCCCTTATTTGCGGCGCTGACGACGATCGCGGTGATCTCGATCCCCGCGCGCGCCATCGATCACGACAAGGCCCGGGGTCTCGAAATGGACGGGTCCCACCATGCAGGGATTCCCACCGGCTGGCGCGTCCTGATCCGGTACCGGCCGCTTCTCGTGCTCGCGACCGCCGCGGCACTGTTTCATTTCGCCAACGCGCCGATGCTGCCGCTCGTCGTCCAAAAGCTCGCTCTGGCCAATCCCGGCTGGGAAACCGGCCTTACCTCCGCCGCCATTATCATCGCCCAGTTCGCCACGATCTTGATGGCGCTGCTCGTCACCCGAGCGAATACGCTCGGTCGCAGGCCGCTTCTGCTCCTCGCCTTCGCTGCGGTTCCGCTGCGCTGCGGCCTCTGCATGTGGTTTGACGATCCGTCCTGGCTCCTGGCCGTTCAAGTGCTGGATGGCGTCGGCGGCGGCCTTTTCGAAGCGCTTCTGCCCCTCGTCCTCGCCGATATCGTGGGCGGGACCGGTCATTACAGCCTCGCCCGCGGCGTGGTCGGCACCGTTCAGGGGATCGGCGGCTCGTCGAGCCAGGCCGTGGCCGGATATATCGTCACGATGGCCGGCTACAATGCCGCCTTCCTGACCCTTGCGATGGTGGCCACGGCCGGACTTCTGCTCATAGTCATTGCCATGCCAGAGACGACTCCATCGTCAAAAGGCAGCCCACCTTGACGGTCAAAGCTGCACGTTACAACCGTCCCGTTCGAAGAGTCTTGGCAATTCGGTAAATTGACGGCAGCAATGATGCGGCAATGATAGAGGCGGACAATTTCCTGTCCAGGCAAAATGGAAAACCAGATGGCCTAATTTAGGACCGTCGTTCATTCAGGTCAGAACGCTGAACACCGGGCCACTGAATGTCGCCTAAGGGTCATGAGCAATGATTCAAACGGACGCCCTACCAACCCATATTGAGCACGGCCCCTACTCCAGCCCCTCGCTCGAGGAAATTTCGATGCCGAAGCCAGAGAGGCCGACATAGGTCATTGGCCTCGGCGTACGCAGGCGGATCGAGGAGATCCCGAGATCGCGCAGGATCTGGGCGCCGAGACCGATTTCGCGCCATTCCCTGGTGCGCTTGGTTTCGGAATCGGGCCTCTCCATGCCGACGATATTGAGCGGCACGCCCGCCGTGCCGTCGCGCAGAAAAATAAACACTCCGCGGCCGTTTTTCTTGAACGCCGCGAAGGTCTTGCGGATGCTGTCGCCGCCCGCGATCACATCGGCGATAATATCGATCCGATGCAGCCTGGTGGGAATATCGCGGCCATCGCCTATATCGCCTTGGACGAAGGCGAAATGCCGCACGGGATCATAGGGCGTGACATAGGCATAGCCGGTAAGCGGACCGCTGGTGCCCATTACTTGAAAAATGTTGACCCGCTCGACGATTTTTTCGCGCGCTTGGCGATGCGCGATGAGATCGGCCACCGAAATCCGCTTCAAACCATGGTTTGCCGCGAAAATCTCGATTTCCGGTCCGGCCATGACGGTGCCGTCATCATTGGCGAGCTCGCAGATCACCCCCACCGGCGGCAAGCCCGCGAGCCGGCAAAGATCGACCGCCGCCTCGGTATGGCCCGAACGCATGAGCACCCCGCCTTCCCTTGCGATAAGAGGAAACACATGGCCGGGCCGGACAAAATCGGTGGGCCCCATATTGCCATTGGCGAGACCGCGAACCGTATTGCTGCGCTGTTCGGCGGAAATGCCGGTGGTCATGCCATGCTTGACATCGACCGATACGGTGAAGGCGGTGGCGTGCGGCGCGTCGTTGGCCGCCACCATCGGCTGAAGGTTCAATCGTCTGGCGTCGGCGGCGGTCACCGGCGCGCAGACGATGCCGCAGCAATTGCGGATGATGAAGGCCATTTTTTCCGGCGTGCAGAGCGATGCGGCGCAAATGAGATCGCCTTCGTTCTCGCGGTCGCCGTCGTCGGTGACGATGACGATTTCGCCGCGCGCGATCGCTTCAATCGCCTCCGTGACCGAATGGGACATCGCGGCAACCTCCTTCGTTGCGCCCGGTTCAAGAAAATCATTCGGCGTCACGGCCCCGCCGGTGGCATCACGAATCTTCTGCATAAGCTCAGGCCTCGGCGTGCGAAAGCCGCCAACCCAATGGCTCACCGCCTTGGCGGAGACGCCAAGCCGTGCGGCAAAGTCCCTTTCGCTGAGATCGCTTGTGGAGAGGTAATCCGAAAGCTTCATATGCGGACGCTGGAACAAACCGCTCCCGCCGTCAACGAGAAAATTTTGCGCCATGGAACAAATTGTTCCATGTCCGAGTTACGAAGCCGGTTCGCCGGGCGAACTCGGCGCGGGCCACATGATTTCGTTTCAGCCAGGCGGCGAGCGTCATGGTCCCGTTCCCGATAATGATAAACTATGGTGGCGCACTGCGTTAAACAATGCCCGCTGGCCCTCAAGGCAACAAGGTGGTTGCCTCCGCCCAGATGCGCCGCACAACGTCCCCGGCAGGTTCGGCGCGAGCCATCGCGGCGGACTGTCCCACCCATGCTTGCAGCCGGTCCTTGTCGTTTGTTCTTTGTGCGTCGTCCCGCAACGCTTGGGTCAGGCCGCGCTGGACGGGGTAGGGCGCGGGTGGCGGCGCGCCACCCGCGGCGGCCCGGACATAGGCGTTATTGACGCTTCGTCCCAGTCGACCGCTAAAGGCGCGGGTCAACACCGTGTCCTCCGGTTCAAGTTCGACAAGCGCCTCGGCCCATGCCGGATTTATTTGGGCTTCCGGGCAGCGCAGAAAAGCGGTGCCGATCGCAACGGCGGAAGCGCCGAGCGTCAGAGCCGCTGCGATCCCGCGCCCATCGCCGATCCCGCCCGCCGCGATCACCGGGACGGAGAGCCTGTCGGCGACGCGCGGGACCAGGGCAAACAATCCCACGCCCTGCCGTTCGGCCGCCGCCTGGTCGAAGGCGCCGCGATGTCCGCCAGCCTCGATCCCTTGCGCGACGATTGCGTCCGCCCCCGCCTCCCCGGCGCGGATCGCCTCGGAGACGGTCGTCGCGGTGGCAAACCAAGTGATGCCGCGCGCCTTGAGGGCGGTGCCAAATTCGGGCGAAAAGAGCCCCATGATCGAGGAGACGGCGCGGGGCCCGGCCGTGAGCAACGCCGCGCATTGCGCCATGAAATCAGGCGGGCGCGCATTGCCGGCCTCCGGAGCAACCTCGGGGCCCCATTGCGCCAGGAAACGCCGGACTTTCTCTTCGGCCTCCGCGTCGCGCGCGGGCGGCGGATCCGGAACCCAGAGATTGAGCTGAAAACTTCCGGTGCTCTCGCGCCGGAATGAGTCCGACCATGCTTTGATACCTTCTGGCGGGGTCAACAAGGCGCCCATCGCGCCCATCGCGCCGGCGTTGGCGACGGCCACACTCAGGGCCACCGGGCACGTCCCCGCCATCGGCGCAAGCAGAATGGGAACTTCGAGGCCGTAGACCTCGCAAAATTTTCTCGCGCGGGCGCGGGCGGACGACGAGGAAACGCCACAAGGCGAAATTTCCGGTCCAGGCATCGGCAAATCTTTCACAGGCGTGACGCAAAGGGCCATTTCGGGCTTTCGCCGACTTGGCCGCGATGGCGCAAGAACTGATCGGCGAGCACGCAGGCAACCATCGCTTCGCCGACCGGAACGGCGCGGATCCCAACGCAAGGATCGTGGCGGCCTTTTGTCGCGATGTCGGTCTCTGCGCCGGAACGATCGACCGTCCGGCGCGGTGTCAGAATCGAGGAGGTGGGCTTGACCGCGAAACGCGCGACGACCGGCTGGCCAGTGGAGATCCCGCCGAGTATTCCGCCCGCACGGTTCGACAAGAACAGCGGCGCGCCGTCGTTGCCGCGGCGGATCTCGTCGGCGTTGTCTTCGCCGGAAAGTCCGGCGGCGGCAAAACCGTCGCCGATCTCGACGCCCTTGACCGCGTTGATCGACATAAGAGCGCTCGCCAATTCCGAGTCGAGCTTCCCATAGACCGGCGCCCCCCAGCCTGGCGGCACATTCTCGGCCACGATCTCGATGACGGCGCCGATGGAAGACCCCGCCTTGCGGATGGAATCGAGATAGGTTTCGAAAAACGCCGCCGCCTTTGCGTCGGGGCAGAAGAAGGGATTTTTCAGTACCTCGTCCCAATCCCAATTGGCGCGATCGATTTTGTGCGGACCCACTTGCACAAGCGCGCCGCGGATCAGCACCTTATCGATGATTTTTCGCGCAATCGCTCCGGCCGCCACGCGCATGGCGGTTTCCCGCGCGGAAGAACGGCCGCCCCCGCGAAAATCCCTGATTCCATATTTGAGATCGTAGGTAAAGTCGGCGTGGCCCGGCCGGTAAGTGTCCTTGATTGCGTCGTAGTCCTTGGAGCGCTGATCGGTGTTCTCGATCAAGAGCGCGACCGGCGTTCCGGTCGTCACTTGGCGCTTGGATTTTTCATCAGGAAAAACGCCTGAGAGGATTTTGACTTGATCGGCTTCCTGGCGCTGGGTTGTGAAGCGCGACGTGCCGGGACGCCGCTGTTCGAGGAAAGCCTGGATGTCCTGCTCTTCGAGCGGGATCAAAGGCGGACAGCCATCGACCACGCAGCCGATCGCGGGACCATGGCTTTCGCCAAAAGTCGTCACCCGGAAAAGATGGCCAAAGGTGTTATGGGACATGGGCTCGAACGCAAAGGGTCGTGGCGCCGCTTATCGACAGCGCCTCTTGTTCAAGAGGAGCCGCTGGTTAGTGTTACCCGCGCCGGTTCCGCCTTAGCAGTTATCAAACGGCTTGTTCCCCGAATGGGCGCTCAAGTTGCTGGCCTGAGGCCGCCGGCGGGCTCCCACGCCCAACCCCTCGCCTGGATGATCGGCGTGGTTGCCGACAAGGCCATGGTATTTTGGAGGCACGCAAGCAACTTTCTCGGGAGCAGGCACGGGGACCCGCCGCGGTGGAAGGAGCCGCAAGGCGCGCGGGGGTCTCTCGTCCGCAAAGAACTGGCGCCTGATGCTGCATGCAAGCACCTCTGTGATAAGAGATGGGACCGCGTTGCCAAGCATCTTCTGCAGGTCCGTCCGCCCGCAATCGAACGTAAGGCCGTCTGGGAATGTCTGAAGACGACACATCTCATGCGTCGTGAGCTTGCGGTTCGTCCAGTGAAAGGGCCCGATTGCGGGGCCAGGCTGCGCCTGAATAGTCCATGACGGCTGTCGCTTGCCGAGTTTCAAGAGAAAACTCCAATAGCGGGTTCGCCATCCGAAGAGCGGAACGCCACCACCTCTCCGCGTATGCCAGAGATAATTTTGGCCTTCCGGGATCGATGGGAGGAGTTCACCCCATTTACCACCGATGCTCAGAGATGGTTCGTTGGGATTGGAGGGGAGATCGCCCAAAGCGTCCCACGCTGTCCGATACGGCTCGTGCGCCGTGCTCAGCAGGTCTCCGTCCTTGCCGTCGCCATGGGTGCAATCGGGAAAATCGAATGACACTCCGTCGCGGCTGCCAATGAGAAAAACCCGCTCGCGAAATTGGGGCACGCCAAATGCGCCAGCATTGAGTACTTTCCAATAGACTCTGTAACTAGTGCCCGCTTGCCGGTTGACCTCATTGAGGCCCTCTATCAGGTATCGAAGCCCCTCATCTTTGCCTTTATAAGCGAGCCCTTGAACGTTTTCGAGCAGGAAAGTGCGCGGTTGCGTGTCCCGCAGAACGCGAAGGTATGCAGTGAGCGTGGTGGAGCGAGGGTCGTCGAGGCGTGCGGCATCTCCGCTGACCCAATACGAGGACTTCGAATACGGCTGACACGGCGGCCCGCCGATGAGAACATCGGCTTCACCAACTTTCAGACCCGCCGTCGCCAAGATGGTTTCGGAGTCGAAACTATGAATATCGCCTTCAAGGACGGGCCAATTGCGATTCAACCGTATGGTATGGCAGGCGACTGGATCCATTTCGATGGCGACAGCCGTGCGGAAGCCGGCGGCTTCAAACCCAAAATCTAGCCCACCAACGCCTGTGTATAAGCTGATCGCCGCAAGCATGTGACCTCTTCTCTTTCAAAGCCATCTTAGCCTAGGTCATCGACTCATTAAAGCGCATCCAGATTCGAAGTGAAGCGAGTTTGACGCCGGCGAGGAAGTTATCGGGCGTTTTGTCGTAGCGCGTGGCTACGGCGCGGTAGTGTTTGAT
>JALZAY010000216.1 GCA_030948025.1 Pseudomonadota bacterium | reverse complement strand
AAGGCCGCCGAAGCGACGAGCCAAAAGGCGGTGGCGAACACCGCACCCCAACTGACCCATTTCCATTTCGGTTCCCTGCGGCTCGGAGCAAATCGATAAAGAACCGCGAGCCCGAGCATCATCAGGATAGCGAGGATCGGCCACCGCGCCAGGCCAAGGGCGAGGCGCGCGCTATCTCCGATCGGGAAGAGGGTAAACACAACGGGGATGACGGCGAGAGCGACCACGGCGACACCCGCAACACGAATGCGGCGAGAGCTGGGAAGACCGCAAGCATGGCGTAGAATGCGACCCCTGCAGCTACCAAGGCGAGATTGTCTCGACCTACCCGGCGCCAGACGCGGACTATGACATCTTTCCAGCCGCGCAGAGAAATCTGCGCGGGACTCTCGGCCTGTCGGCCGCGATTATGTTCGCTCGCCGCGTTCTCCGGAGCGATATCGTCTGCTTCGTGAGGTTCGCCAATGCTGCGACGAGGCGCGGGAATAGGCTTCTTCGAATGGTCAAGCCCCAGGATCGCCAAGCAGACGACGGCCATTACAACGGCCATTACAACAGCCATCGACGAGACCCGTTCGGTGCGATTTGGTTCCACGGCTGATCCCCGCCATTGCCGAGACAGAAACGGCTCTGCCCCCTAAGGTGTTCCCAACATTGCCAGAGTTTAGGTCGCAACCGCGACTGGTCGTGAGGTATCTCGATGGCTGGTTTCGCTGGCGAGCGACGACCGCGGGAACCGACGGCGCGGCCATCGTCGGACTTAATTGCCGTTATAGGACTCCGCGCCACACGTTGGCGCCGCCGCAACCGGCAAGAACCGGCTCCTTGCCCCATTCGGCCTGCAACGCCCTGCGCGCCCGCGACAGCGCCTCGGAACTGAGCGGAAGCTGGTTCTCGCTCCGGCGGCCAAGCGAAGAACATCGGATCGAGCCCCGCGTTCTCCAGGCCCCGTTTCAACCGTCGCAGGCCATCCGTGGTAAAGCCTACATGCTTCTCTTCGTGCGAGTCGGGCAGCAGCGTGCGCGAGAGCTGCAGTTCTTGCCCGCCGACGAGATTGACGACGTGCCAAGTGCCCTTCAGCTCGGGCAGGATGTCGTGGATTGGCTTAGCCAGGTCGATGAGGACAACGAAAAGCTTTTTATTGAGGCTGCGGGCGAGGGCGTATTCCTTCCGGCACGAGCCCGAGGCGAGCCAATTCGCAGAGGCGAGAAAAATGACGGCCTCGCAACGCGTCGCGGCCGCATGCAGCGCCCGCTCCCAGCGCTCGCTAGGGGCAATACCGCGGTCGGGATCGAGGTCGAAAAAGACGTCATTCCAGCCTTCCGACGCCGCGTAGCGCGATCGCCTCGAAATTATCCTTGCTCGAATGCCTGAGGAAAATCCGCGACATGCATACGCCACCGGCTTGGAAGATATGAGCGCGACGCTAGAGTAATTCCGGGCAAACTCCTACCAGACTGAAAATAATGCCTCATCGACCGTGCGATCCGGTTTGCTCAGAACGGACGGCAGCAGCCCGTCGACAAGCGTGGCCATACAGAACTTTATGGCACACTGATTTCTACCAAGCTAAAGCTTGTCTTTTCCTTGCCTTGTTCGGCGCCCTAGACTATGGCTCGTTCTTGCAGGCAGGTCGATATAAAAGATTTTCGACCAGTGCGAAGCAGACTGCGAAAAACTCGGGGACATGTAAAGACTGCGTCGAGGCTTGCCGCCGTTGCGCGGAAGAATGTCGCAAGATGGACCGCTGAGCCGCGAAGAGGCGGCAAAGCTTCGTAGTCGCGCCGCTAATCTTTCCCAATTATCGACTCAAAGGAATCACCATGAAACGCATACTTCTTGTATCCGCGGCTTCTGTATTCGTCATCGGCAGCGCTCTTGCGCAGCAAGCCACTCCTATGCCCGGAATGGACATGAAGGGCATGGATATGAAGATGATGACGCCAAGCCCCAACGATCCCCCGTCCACTAAGGGTTACAAATCCGCGATGATGAAGATGATGGAGGCGATGCCCAAATTTACCGGCGACGCCGATATCGACTTCATGAAGCAGATGCGGACGCACCATGAGGCGGCGATTGACATGGCTAAGGTGGTCCTCGCTAACGGCAAGGATGTGGATACAAAAAAGCTGGCACAGGAAATCATTGCCGCGCAGGAAAAAGAGATCGCGACGATCGACGCTTGGTTGAAGAAAAAAGGAACACAGTGAATCGGAGCTATCGCCGAATTTTGGTGACGGGCGCTTGGGTTAGGCGGCGGCTTTGGCTTGAGGCGAGCTTGCCTCGATTCCATCGTCGAATTTCACATTGGCCATGATTTTTGGCACCTGGTTTTGGCCGTCGAGACGGCGCCAGATTTTCTGTGTGCCCTCGACGAGCTTGAACACCATGGCGAGTGCGGTCTTGTTCGACAGGCAGTCCTTCGAGCGGATCGTTCGATGACGGACGGTCGCGAACGTACTTTCGATGGGATTTGTGGTCCGTAAATGCTTCCAGTGCTCGGCAGGAAAATCATAGAATTCCAGCAACACATCGCGAACCTCGTTCGCGGCCTTGATCTCGACGATCAGCTTTTGGCTTCGCGTCTCGATCCCGAAATCCCGTTCGTATGACTGGCCGTTGGCATATTCGAGGCGTTGTCACATTCGTGGGTTTTACTTGTCAATAGCGCGGGACGCTCCCGCCCGCATGTTTAAATATCAATGCTTTAGGGCGCTCACCGCCGAGCCAAATCGGCTTAAAAATCGTCTATTCTTGGCCAGTGCGACAATGCCCTCAAGCGCCTTCTTCTGAATCGAAGCGAGCGTCGAGGTGGGGCCGATTTCCTTTGGTTTCAGCTTTTTCGGCTTCTTCTTGGCCTCGCGATTGCCGTGCCTGTCACCTCTGGCCATGTTTTCTTCCACGATGGACCGGTTCCAATAAATCCGACGCCGACAGTCGATGATAATTCTGCCGCCGCCGCGAATAAGCAACGCTGGCGGCTTCCTGGATTCGGACGCGATTGACGTCGAACACATGCAGCAACGACGCTTCGTTGCGATCCACATAGGGGCTTACCTTACAAAGGGCTTCCTCGTCCAAATGGAAAGATATCTCGAACGCGGAGTCGTGACCCCAGAAGCAGACGCAGTGCTGCGTCGGATTGTAATTTCGGCTTGCGTTCGGAAAATGGAGGGTCATCAGTGTTCCCATGATACTGCGCAGCCGAGCCGCCGCAGGTGATGTATCCGTCGGTCTGGTGGGCGACCCCTCATCGGCGAGGCATCAAGGTCTGGCTGAGCCATAGGAATGACGCACATTCCGAGGCGCGGAGATGGAAGGAGTGTGCAAGAACGGCGCACCCCGCCGGTAGGTGAGCCACGAAATTCCTTCGTTCACCTATAGACAAAGCACCGCCCGTGCAGGCCCGGTGAACTGATAAGAATATAAGAACGAAAGTCGCGAATATTAGACACCCCAGATGAAACTTCCCGGGGTGCGTGGCGCAGTTGGGCTTGGCGTTCTGCGGCGTCCCGCGCCTCCAGCGTTGCCAGGCCTGCGGGGCCGCCGATGCGATACAGATCATACTACCTGCGCAATAGCACTGACCCTCTTTGCAACAGGCATTGCGCTGTCGCTACTGCTGATCGCCGCTTACAGTCGTCCATTCACCGGCGAGATTTCTGTCGGAGCCAAATTCCTCAAGCAGGTCATCACCAGCGAGTCCGCAATCACACAGCCGTGAACCTGTTCACTTGTAGTAGCCGACGCCGCAAATCTGGTCTCCGACCTTCGTGTAAAACGAGGTCTTTTCGAGCGGCTTGTCCGAGCCAGGGCGAGGCCACCAATACGTCGCCTCGCTTACCTTTCCCTCGGTGGCGTTCTTCATCATCTCATGCCCGAGCGGGAAGCCCTTCTTGCCTTTGATGTCCGCCAACTGCTCGCCTTTGTGCGTCGGATGCGCAGTCATGACACCGTCCGAGGCGTTGGCGCAGAACACATACAGGTCACGGTCCTTGAAGCCGCCCTCACCCTTGTTGAACATGTCGAGCGCCTTCGCTTTATCCGCCTTCACGGCGGCAACTGCCTTGTCGAGTGTGGCTCTTGCTTCCTCGGCAGTGCCGTAGTCGGCTGACCGTGCTAAGGCGGCAGTGAGAAAAACCAGGAAGGCAGCATAGATCGCTGCGAATGCGCTGTTCCGAAACATGGCTATCCTCCTTAAAGTTGAGTTGCCTTGAGGGCTGGGTGCTAGCCTCCTGACATGGCCTGGATGCGAACACATTATCAGCCGATAACCGCGCACACTATCAGCCCTTAACGATGTCACCCTTCGTGCTTTGCACGATCGCAAAGAGTTCGTTCTTCTCGGCGTCGGGAACGCCAAACTTGGCCATGGTGTCATCGAAATCTTTACAGAAAGCGGCCCACTTTCGAGCATAAGTTTTCCCGAATGCCCCCTATAGCAGACCTTTGCCAGCGGCGCTGACGGCCTCAGGACTTGGGCTCGCGCGGATCAATGCGTTCAGAATCGAAGCAGGCCGCAGGATCGTGATTTAAACTCCCCAACTGGAGACTTGAATCATACGGAGTGAACTCACCGCCTATGAATGGGCCGCCGTTTAGGCCGTTGCTGCCGAATAGGCCGCGCGGCATAGCGCGTGTGGAGGTGACCGGCGTGTACTCAATGGCATCTTTTGGGTCTTGCGCTCGTGTCAGATACCCTTGGCAGATGAGAAATCAAAATCAAAATCTCGGCGTTTCACGCGCTCGCCGTTGGTTCGGTTACCTCTGGCATGAATGGATTGGCGAAAGATGGCGTCCAATCGCTCCAGCTTTGGCTCGGCCAAATCCGGCGGAGTGGAGCGATAACCGGCTAACCGCGGCATGGCTCGGGCACGCAACGGTGTTAATCAATTTTTTCGGGATAAAGATTCTCACTGATCCTGTTCTTTTTCCCCGGATCGGAATTCGGTTGCCCGGTCTTACACTCGGGCCTAAACGCCTGACTGCGTCGGCACTGACCGTTCGTGACCTCCCCAAGATCGACATCGTGCTACTTTCCCATGCGCAATTCGATCATTTCGACATGCGCACGCTCCATCGATTTGATCGTTCGACCACGGTGATCACGGCCCAGCGGACAAGTGATCTGCTCCGTTGGACGCGGTTCCGCGACGTGAGCGAACTGCGTTGGAAGGAAAGAAAGTCTGTATCACTTCCGCCGGGAAGATCGACTTCACCGCATTCCGCGTCAAACATTGGGGCGCGCGCAAGCGGCGCGATACCTATCGCGGTTACAACGGCTACGTTTTCGAGAGAAATAACCGTCGCATCATTTTTTCTGGCGACACCGCGCTGAGCGATTCGTTTGCGGGGTTGCGCGCTTCCGGTCCCATCGATTTGGCGATCATGCCGATCATCGGCGTGTCGATCATTGAAGCGCCCGCGCCTCAGTTCTTGGCGACGAAGCAATTACCCCCGCCGCTTTGAACTTTTTGGTCGCGCGATGAAAAACCAGCGACCCGGACACGATAAACCGACTTGCCGAAACGGTCTTGACCTTTTTCGGCTCGATAAGATCGGCGATGCTGAGCGGTTCGGCGGACGGTTGCGGTTGAGCCTGTGCTGGCGGGGCCGGCACAGGAACGCTCGCCGCCCCGGTGGCAAGACCGGCGATGGCGCGCGGCGGGTTGGCCTGCGCCTCTGGCACATTCGCTTGCGCGGACAAATCGGCGGGCTGTTC
>JALZAY010000215.1 GCA_030948025.1 Pseudomonadota bacterium | reverse complement strand
GGCCTGCACGCGAGTCCGAGAAATATGTGACCACCCGCTTTCCTTCGGGAAGCATTGGCCTCGCCTCGCCTGGCGATTGCACGACGGCAGTCTGCGTTCAATACGATACGCATCTCAAGCTCGAAGGAATATCGAGCGATCTCCAAACGCGCCTCGGCGTCAAGGACGAGGAACAAGTCATCTTCGCGCGGCTCGAACATGGCGCCTATCGCGATGGAATCCAATTCGGCAACGGTAAGGAAATCTCCCTCCAGCTTCTCGGCTCCGGCGTCGCTGCGACACTGGTTGCAACGGCGGAAAAGCCTCAAAGCAGCCGCGAGCGGCGGGTCGTTCTCGAAACAGTGGAATAATAGTTCTCAATAGAAACACGATAGGATCCACCGCGTGGCATCGACACGCGGTGGATCTTTTTGTTCGGCCAAGTGTGCAGGGGCAAGGTTGTTTGGCGTCATGCAAATCCGGCGAGCCCTTCGCGGTGAATGCGTGACAGTTGCCGCGGTACGGGAGGATCGATCCGCAACTCTGGCGCGGTGTTCCCAACGCCACGTTCCATCGGCGGAAAGTGCCACGTCGTGGCGCCTCAGCGAAGTCTTTGATCGGTGGGCCGTGATGACGGCGCCGGGCGGCGGTGGATCGACCCTGGCCGCGGAAGGGCCCAACCGCGGCTCGTAAGAGTGCCTCGCGGGCGCACACCTCGTGGGGAACGCGGTTCGCCCGCCGCAGCCGGATTCATTTTTGTTTTAGCAAAAACGAGGCTGTGCCGATGGTATTTTACAACTTTGCCGCCTCGCGGCCCGGATTCCTGGCCCGCAATTTGCCTAATAGCTTGGCTCGCCACGGGACAGCCATTTCGGCATGGCCTCCCGGCGGCGCTCGGTTAGTTTTCCTGGCAGTCCGGCTTGGCAGGTGCTATGAGCCGAATAATGTGCCGCTTGCACGTTTTTTCCCGGGTTGCCGGGACACCGCAACAAAAAAGTCCAAAAAATGCCAATGAAGAAAATCGAGGCAATCATCAAACCTTTCAAACTCGATGAAGTGAAGGAGGCGCTGCGCGAAGCGGGCGTCTCCGGTATCACCGTCACGGAAGTGAAAGGCTTCGGCCGGCAAAAGGGCCACACCGAACTCTATCGCGGGGCGGAATATATCGTCGATTTCCTGCCCAAGGTGAAAATCGAAGTGGTCGTTTCCAGCGACACCGCCGTTCTCGCCGCCGATGCGATCCGGAAAGCCGCGCAAACGGGACGGATCGGAGACGGAAAAATATTCATCTCGGAGGTGGAAAACGCGATCCGCATCCGGACCGGAGAAACCGGAACGGACGCGATTTGATCCCCCAGATTGCCGCGAAATCATGCACACCAATTCCCCGCTCCCCGCCCAATACGCTGAATTCCAAGAAGAGAGGGTAAAACATGAAGACCGCCAAGGATGTACTCAAGTCGATCAAGGACCAAGACGTAAAATACGTCGATCTCCGCTTTACGGACCCGCGCGGCAAGTGGCAACATGTCACTTTCGACGTGACGATCTTCAACGAAGATGTGTTTTCCGAAGGTTTGGGATTCGACGGTTCGTCGATCGCCGGATGGCGGGCAATCCATGAATCCGACATGACCCTGATGCCGGATCCGGCAACGGCGGCGATCGATCCGTTTTTCGCGGCGCCCACGATGTCGATCATATGCGACATTCTCGAACCGACGACCCGCGCGCCTTATAACCGCGATCCGCGTGGCATCGCCAAGAAGGCCGAAGCCTATGTGGCTTCCACAGGGATCGGCGATACCGCCTACTTCGGTCCCGAGGCCGAGTTCTTCGTGTTCGACGACGTCCGTTTCAGTTGCGATCCTTATAACACCGGCTTTATCGTTGATTCGGCCGAATTTCCGTCGAATTCGGACACTCCTTACGAGGGAGGCAATCTCGGTCACCGGATGCGCACCAAGGGCGGCTATTTCCCCGTGCCGCCGCAGGATTCGGCGCAGGACATGCGTGGAGAAATGCTCGCCGCCATGGGGCAGATGGGCGCCAAGGTCGAAAAGCACCACCACGAGGTGGGTTCGGCGCAGCATGAACTCGGTCTGAAGTTCGGGCCGCTGACGACGATGGCCGATCACCTTCAGGTTTACAAATATTGCATCCACCAGGTGGCGCAAAGCTACGGCAAGACGGCGACCTTCATGCCGAAGCCGGTGTTCGGCGACAATGGTTCGGGAATGCATGTCCATCAATCGATCTGGAAAGGCGGCAAGCCGGTCTTCGCCGGCAGCAAATATTCAGATTTGAGCCAGGATTGCCTTTATTATATCGGCGGGATTATCAAGCATGCCCGGACGCTGAATGCCTTCACCAACCCGACGACGAATTC
This sequence comes from Pseudomonadota bacterium, assembly GCA_030948025.1. Classification (GTDB taxonomy): domain Bacteria; phylum Pseudomonadota; class Alphaproteobacteria; order Rhizobiales; family Beijerinckiaceae; genus Methylocapsa. The sequence goes on along the minus strand of JALZAY010000215.1, from coordinate 3,385 downwards.
CTACAAGCGGCTGGTGCCTGGCTACGAGGCGCCGGTGCTCCTCGCCTATTCGGCGCGCAATCGCTCGGCTTCCTGTCGTATCCCCATGTACTCGCCCGATCCCAAGGCGAAGCGCGTCGAAGTGCGCTTCCCAGACCCGGCGGCCAACCCTTACCTCGCCTTCGCCGCGATGCTGATGGCGGGCCTCGACGGGATCCTGAACAAGACCGATCCGGGCCAGGCGATGGACAAGGATCTTTACGATCTGCCGCCGAAGGAACTGAAGAAAATCCCAACCGTCTGCGGCTCGCTGCGAGAAGCCCTCGGCAATCTCGACAAGGATCGCGCTTTCCTCAAGGCTGGCGGCGTTTTCGACGACGACGTTATCGACAGCTACATCGAATTAAAAATGGGCGAGGTGATGCGCTGCGAGATGACCCCCCACCCGGTCGAATTCGACATGTATTATTCGTTGTGAGTTTATCCCGAAGCAACTGATCGGGGGCGGCCTCATGGCCGCCCTTTTTCCTCGGCCTCCTTAGCTTCATCCCTTGGAAACGGCCTTGGGCGGGGCTTCGACGGCATTCAAGCCAAGCTGGCGGCGGGAGCGCCCGCCTCTGCGGCACAATCGGCACGATCGATTGGCCGGGCGGCTCCGCCGCCGCTATACCGGCTTGCTGGCATTTAAGCGCGCTTGAAACTTTTCGGCCCCGGCTCCCATAAAGATTGGCATACCGGACGATCAAGCCGGTGATCCCAAGAAGGAGCACATCATGAAATTTCCTCGCAAGACGCTCGCCGCCACGGTTTTTATGGCCGCCGCAGGAATCTCCGGCATCGCTTCCGCCGAAATGACCAAAATGGTCGGCGGCGCGGCCATGTATCCGAGCAGGAACATCATTCAGAACGCGGTACACTCCAAGGACAACACGACGCTCGTCGCGGCGGTCAAGGCGGCGGGTCTCGTCGGCACCTTGGAAGGCCCCGGTCCGTTCACCGTTTTTGCGCCGACCAACGCCGCCTTCGCGCAACTTCCCCCGGGCACTGTCGATACATTGCTGAAGCCGGAGAACAAGGATCAGCTCGCCTCGGTGCTCACCTATCACGTGTTGCCGGGCCGCTTGACCACGGCTGACTTGAAGGAAGCCGTCAAGGATGGCGGCGGACAAGCCACGTTCAAGACGGTGCAGGGCGAGCCGCTGACGATTACCGAAAAAGGCCGCGCCTTCGACATCACCGATTCGAAAGGCCGCACCGCCCGCATCACGATCGCTGACGTTCTCCAATCGAACGGCGTGATCCATGTTATCAACAAGGTTTTGATGCCCTGAACATTTCGGTGCCGGCGTTCGTCGCAAAGAAGCCACGGGTCGCGCTACTCGCGCCCGTGGACTTAATTGAAACACGCGAACACGACCTGCGTTACCCCGAAGCGGCGCGTCTCGCGTATAACAAATCCATCGGGCAAGGCGACGTCCGCCGCCGCGCGTTCCTCGATGATCGCCAACGCGCCCCTGCCGAGCCAGCCTCCATCGCGCAAGGCTTTGAGCGTTGGCGGGACGAGACCCTTGCCATAGGGCGGATCGAGAAAGGCAAGACTGAAACGCTCTCCCTCGGGCGCGGCGCCGAGCTTCCGCGCGTCGCGCCGAAGGATGCGGGCCGCGCCGCCGAGATCGAGCGCCGCGAAGTTGGCGCGGATGATCGCGCAGGCTTGCGCGCCCTGGTCCACCAGCAAAGCGAATGCCGCGCCGCGTGACAACGCCTCGATCGTTATGGCGCCGGTGCCGGCGAATAGGTCGATGACGCGGGCGCCGGCGATCGGGTTGCCATAGGAATGCGCGAGAATATTGAAAACCGTCTCGCGCAGGCGGTCCGAGGTCGGCCGGATCGCGTTTGAACCTGGGCTTTTCAACGCCCGGCCTTTCAACCTGCCGCCGACAATGCGCATAATTCATCACGATTTGCCGCGAGGGCGCCATTTTGGGGGTCCGCCGCGCCCTCCGGGCCCGCCCCCGCTGGGTGGTTTTGCGCCGCCTGCCGGCCGGCCGCCCCCTGGCTTTTCATGGGGTCTTGGCGAGCGAGGACCATTGGAACGCTTTTGCGCTTGGCCGCGGCCCCGTGGCGCGCGGCATTCCGAGTTTCCACCCGTGCGCTGCCCGTCTTCTTTCGCGAATGTTCGGTATGGCGGTGCCAGACCTTGCGCCCGATCGGTATTGGCATTGGTGGTACCGGAAGTCGAGGTTTTTTGTGCTCTGGGAGGCTTTTGCCAGCGTTCCGGCTTGGTTTTTTGAAACGCGCCCTCCGTCGTGCATCGGTTTGTTGACTTGGAGCTTGCCGCTGGCCCGCCGGCGCGCCGCGCGGGGCGTTCGCTTGAGTCATTGCGATCCCGGTGCCCGGATCCGAAGCGGCGTCCATTGCGGGTGTCCGGCGGCTTACGCTTGTCCTCGCGTTTGGCGGACACGAGCCGTTCGACATAAACCGTCCGTCCGCCGCGATCGGCCGTCTCGCGCCGCTCGATCCGTTGGCGCTCCTTTGGTGGCTCGCCATATTCGGCGCGCAACGCGGAAACATGTTTACGGGCGGGTGGTGCCGGTTTAGCCCTCACCGCGGCTCTTGCTTCGGGTTGGCGATCGTCCCCCCGCGGTTTTGCCGCGCGTGGACTTCGTGTCCCATGAGCATTCCAATGGTCGCGTCCCGGACCCGCGCTGTTTCTAGGCTCGCGCGCCAAAACATCGACAACTTCCGTTACTTCGTTTTCGGCATGAAGCGGGCTCGAGAAATCCGCGCCCGCGGCCTTGGCGAGCACCGGTCCGAGCTGTTCGCGGAGGACGCGCGTGCGCACCTCTTCGACCGCGCCCTCGGCGAGCTCGCCGAGCTGGAACGGTCCGAAGGACAGCCTGATCAGGCGGTTGACTTGAAGCCCGATATGTTCGAGCACGCGCTTGATCTCGCGGTTCTTGCCTTCGCGCAACGCCATCGTTAGCCAGCTGTTGGCGCCCGGCGCGCGGTCGAGGGTCGCCTCGATGCCCGCATACTTCACGCCCTCGAGTGTCAGACCCCCGCGGAGCCGATCGAGAATGGCTTGGTCCGTTTCGCCTTTCGCGCGGACGCGGTAACGCCTGACCCAGCCGGTCGCGGGCAGTTCGAGGACCCGCGCGAGCCCCCCATCATTGGTGAGCAGCAACAGCCCTTCGCTATTGATGTCGAGCCGGCCGATGCTGACGACGCGCGGGCCGTCTGGCCAATGCTCGCGAAGATAATCGAAAATGGCCGGCCGGCCCTGCGGATCGCGCGCGGTCGTGACGAGGCCGCGCGGCTTATGAAACAAAAAGAGCCGCGTGCGGGCGCGATGAGCGAGCGGCTCGCCGTCGACGGTGATCTTGTCATCGCGCCGGACGTTGACCGC
>JALZAY010000214.1 GCA_030948025.1 Pseudomonadota bacterium | reverse complement strand
GCGAATTGGCGACCGCGTTGCCGGTGTCGTCGTGCGCATGAATGCCGATGTGCGAGCCCGGCACATGCGCGGCAACTTCCTCGACAATCCTTGCGATCTCATGCGGGAGCGTTCCGCCATTGGTGTCACAAAGCACAGTATAGCGGGCACCGGCCGCGAAAGCCGTCTTTGCGCAGGACAGCGCATAGTCGCGGTTGGCTTTAAAGCCGTCAAAAAAATGCTCGCAGTCGAGGATCGCCTCGCGGCCTTTCGCAAGCGCCGCCTCGATCGACTGGCGGATATTTTCGAGGTTCTCTTCAAGCGTGCAGCCGAGCACCACGTGAACATGAAAATCCCAGGCCTTGGCCACGAAGGCGATGACATCGGCATCTGCTCTTAGAAGGCTTGCCACGCCCGGATCGTTGGCGGCAGAGCGCCCTGCCCTTTTGGTCATGCCGAAAGCGGCGAAACGGGCGCTTTTCAGCTTGGGGCTGTGGGCGAAGAATTCCGTATCGAGCGGATTGGCGCCGGGATAGCCGCCCTCGATATAATCGAGGCCGAGACCGTCCAGCAACGCCGCGATGTGGCGCTTGTCGGCAAGCGAAAAATCGACGCCCGCCATTTGCGCGCCGTCGCGCAAGGTCGTGTCGAACAGAGTGAGCTTTTCGCGGGTCATGGACCCTCTCCTATTGGAAAGGCATGGCCCCGAAGGCGGGGGGTGCGGGATTGCGTTCTTTGGCGATCCGTCGCAAACCTTATTGGATGTCGAACCATCTGACCCACATCGCGCGGCATCTTCGTTGGCAAAGCACGTCTTCCGAAGACCTGCTTTGGCGGCAACTTCGCGGGCGCAGGCTTGATGGTTTGAAATTCCGAAGGCAAACGCCAATTGCGGGCTTCATCGCCGACTTCTGCTGCTATGACCTCGGTCTTACGATCGAAATCGACGGCAAGCATCATCTTGATCAAATCAAGCACGATATGGCACGACGCACGTTGATCGAGGCGCATGGGTTCCTGGAACTTCGTTTCACCAATGATGAAGTGAAGGAACGACTCGATTGGGTCATCGAGGAAATACGAAGAGCAGCCGACATCGCGCGGGCTCGCTGCCCAAGAGACCCATTTCCACGCAACAAGTGACCGGGCAAGACCCTCTCCCTTGGGGAGAGGGTGCCGCCGGAGGCGGCGGGTGAGGGGTTGCGGTCTCGTTCGATATAGGCGCTGAGCATGATACAACGCGAGAGATGAGGCTAGGCTCGAAGATTGCTGCCCCTCACCCGGCCGCTTCGCGGCCTCCCTCTCCCTCTGGGAGAGGGAGGTGCCGCCCCTCCGCAAGAGGATCATCGCTTCACCTCCCATGTTGTTGTGCCGTCCTTGTTGTCTTTGAGCTTTACGCCCATGGATTCGAGTTCGTCGCGGATGCGATCGGATTCGGCGAAGTTCTTTGCGGCTCTGGCGGCGTTACGTGCCGAGAGTAGTTTTTCTTGCTCAGGCAAGAGCTGAGTGACTGAACGCTGCAAATCGATGCCGATCAAATCACCGCACGCTACGAGTTTACTAACGGCCTCTGACGCCTGCACATCGTCAACCCACGCGTCTTCGACGGAACCCCCCGAAAGGCCAGTAAACCGGTTTCCGGTCAATCTATATTGAGTCATCAATTCCAGAGCCATATGCGTGTTAAGATCGTCCTTAAGCGCATCAACAAACTGATCGGGCACCACCAACTTTCTATACTTGTTGCGGCGAACGGCGCCCCTCGATCGATTTATGAAATTTTCGGCCTCCTCAAGCGCCTTCACCGTGAAATCGATCGGCTGGCGGTAATGCGTTCTCAAAATCGCAAGCCGCAGCACTTCGCCCGGCCAACTCCTGCCCCCGAATTTATCCGTATGCAAAAGCTCGTGGATCGTCACGAAATTCCCCTGGCTCTTCGACATTTTTTGATCTTCGACCTGGAGATGGCCGTTGTGCATCCAGACTTTGGCCATCAAATCATTCCCGAAGGCGGAGCAGCTTTGCGCCATTTCGTTTTCGTGATGCGGAAATACGAGATCGATGCCCCCGCCATGAATATCGAACACCTCGCCAAGATGTTTCCAGCTCATCGCTGAACATTCGATGTGCCAGCCGGGACGGCCCTGCCCCCAAGGGCTTTCCCAGCCGGCCCCCGGGCCTGACCCGGGGGTCGAAGGCTTCCACAGGACAAAATCCATCGGCCCGCGCTTATAGGGCGCGACCTCGACCCGCGCGCCCGCGATCATTTCGTCGAGCGGACGCTTCGAAAGTTTGCCATAGGCGGGCATCGAGGGCACATCGAACAGCACATGGCCTTCCGCCACATAGGCATGGCCCTTGGCGATAAGCTTTTCGATGAGTACGACCATCTCGGCGACATGGTCTGTCGCGCAAGGCTCGACGGTTGGCGCCAAGCAGCCGAGCGCCTTGGCGTCCTCGTGAAAAACCTTCGTCATTTCATCCGTCAGCACGCGGATATCGATCCCGCGCTCCGCCGCGCGGGCATTGATCTTGTCGTCGACGTCGGTGATGTTGCGGACATATTTGACATTGGCCTCGCCATAGACATGGCGCAGCAGGCGGAAGAGCACGTCGAAGACGATCAGCATGCGGCCGTTGCCGATGTGCAAATGATCGTAAACTGTGGGGCCGCAGGCGTAGACCCGCACATTCGCGGGATCGATCGGCGCGAAATCCTCTTTTTGGCGGGTCAGCGTATTGTAGAGCCGCGGCGGCATATGGTCCCCTTGTGCCTGCTCTGGCCTGGGGCATCAAAGTCGAACTCTTGGATCGAGACGCGACGGCTCCAGCCAGGGGCAAGGCTAGGCGTTACAAATAGTGATCGTAATGAGCGTCCGGCAAGCACCGGTCAAGCGCGTCATTTGGTGACTATGCGCGCGGAATGCTCTATTGGTCAAGCTTGGCGCTTGGGTGGCCGTTCCCGTTGGCGCGTTAACAGAATTTTCAAGCGCTTTCGATACAAATCTCCTGCCGGTTTTCCTCGATTCTTGTAGATTCCATGTCGATTTTGATCCTGCCGATTGCCAAAATAATGCTCGCTGCCCGTGGCCGCCGCAAGCTGTTTCGCCTTGTGCTTTTCCTCCTCGCCGGAATTTTGGCCGCCCCCGCCCTCAAAATGCCGGCCAGAGCGGACGAAAGCCGGACGTTGATCATTCCGCCGAATGACGGCTATGGTTTCGAGGAATGTCTCAAGCCGGGTTCGCAGTGTGGCCTCGTCGTGGCGGATGCCTGGTGCAAGGCGCATGGATTTGCCGGCTCGAACGGCTTTGGACCGGCGGATGAGGCGGCCGGCACGATGGACGAGGCGTCGCGATCCAACATAGAGCCTGGCTCCTTCCACGTCACCTGCGGCGACCGTGTCAACTAGCTCGCTTCAGGGGATAACCAAGATTCCCTCAAGCCATTAACTTTGCCGAACAATGACTCCGGCCAAGTCTGAGCGGCCCTGATCACACCGCTTTATTTTCGCAGCGCAGCGAGCATGCCCGCCCGCGCCTATGTCCGAATATGAAGTGTTTAATGACATTATTTGCGACCTGGCAATCGAGATTCGTAACTTTCTGTTTTCGCAATGTTCGCCCGGTCCAGCCTCCCGGACCTGGCCGCACTCTATGTGGTCATGGTAAGGCCACGAAATGACACCAATCTAATTGTTCGTTGCAAATACCAGCTTGGCAAGTGACCCCCAAGCGCCCCAAGAGACGTGCATGCATTCCGGCCACGCCCTTAGAGAATCATTCACGCGTTTTGGCGCCTGCTTAAGGATAGCCATGGGCGGCGTGACCTTCGTCCTCTCCCTGGGTCCTGCCTCGTCGCAACCGATCGGTTGCGGAGAACTAGCGGCGCGGATCACCGCGCTCGGCGAAGGCAGCCAGGCGTATTCGAACCACTATGGCGGCGCCACGCAAAAACAGCGCGCGGATCTCGACCGCACGATCCGGTCTGCGCGTGCGCTCGGCTGCGACCGGAGCCAATTCTTTTTGTTCGACACGCCGCCGCCGCAATGCCCGGGCCTTAACGCGCAAATTCAACAAATGCAGGCGAACCTTGCCCAATCCCAAGGAGGCCGGGATCCCGCCGGCAATGCAGCGGCGAGGCAGCAACTGACCGCGCGCTACAATGCCTATTGCCGCGGCCAAGCTCAGGCTGCCGGCCAACCGCACGAGCGGGGTTTTTTCGAATCGCTTTTCGGCATCTTTGGACCCAATCCAAATCCGTTCTCTTTCGGTCAACAGCCCCGGATCGAAGAGGTCCTCCCTCTGCCCGGCGAAGACCTCACCCCACGCGGCGGTTCGCAGGCGGTGTGCGTGCGCGACTGCGACGGCGGTTTTTTCCCGCTCGATTTGTCCGTGAGGCAAAGCGATCCGGACCAACTGACCGGCCTTTGCCGGGCCCTCTGCCCGAATACCGCGGTTAGCGTCTATACACGTTCCCCCAATCAGGGAATCAATACCGCCGTCTCGCTCGACGGCGACACGCCCTATTCCGATTCGCCCAACGCCCTGAAATTCGAGAAAACTTTCGATCCTGCCTGCACCTGCAAACCGGCTGGGCAATCCTGGGCCGAGGCGCTTGCGGGAGCCGAACAGATACTTGGACGCGAACGCAAGAGCGATATCGTGGTCACTCCTGAAAAATCGGCGGAATTGGCAAAGCCGAAATTCGAAAAGGCTGCGCCGCCGAGGCCAGGCGCGCAACCCTCCGCGGCCAAGGACGACCAGGCGGGGAAGAATTCCGCGAACGCCGAAGGGCAAGCCGGGACCCAGGAGGTCACTGGCCCCGATGGGGTTAAGCGGCGCGTCCGGATAATCGTGCCGCCGCTTTAGTTTTGCCGATCATAGGCAAAAGCGCCGCGAGTTCTGGTCCGTTGTCGCGGCCGGTCAAGGCGAGACGCAAGGGATGAAACAGCGCCTTCCCCTTGCGTCCGGTGGCGGCCTGCAAAACCTTCGTCCAATTCGCCCAGACGGTTTCGTCCCAAGGCTCGCTGGGCAGGGTTTCGCGGGCCGCCGCCAGAAGTTCGGCGTCTTCGACGACCGGTGCGATCTCGCCTTCGACGACCCGCCACCAATTGACCACATCGAGGAAGGCCGAGAGATTGCCGCGCGTGGCGAACCAAAACGGTTTCGCCTTGTGGCCGGCGATATCATACGCTTTGAGCCTTTCACGCACCGCGTCAAAACTTAACCCATGCAGCGTGCGCGCCGACAGCGCGGCGAGTCCGGCGGGATCGAACCGCGCAACCGTCCGGGAGAGCTGGGCAAGATCGAGCGAAGCCGCGAGTTCGTCAAGGCTGCCAACCGGATGCAGCGCCACGGAAGATCCGATCAGAACCGCCGCCGCCGCGACGGCGAGCGATTCGATTCCGGAATCACGCAATGCGCCGATCGACAACGCGCCGGATCGTTTCGAGAGCGCTTCGCCGCTCGCCGAAGACAAAAGATTGTGATGCGCGAAGGAAGGTAGCCTGCCCGGCTCGGCCAAAACCGCGAAAAGCTGCATTTGCACCGCCGTATTTGTCACATGGTCTTCGCCCCGGAGGATATGGGTGATTTTCTGCTCGATGTCGTCCACGACCGACGGCAATGTGTAGAGATAAGTTCCGTCCTCGCGCAACAGCACTGGGTCGGACAGGGAGACGCAATCGATATGGCTCTCGCCGCGCACGAGATCGGTCCAGCGCACGATTTCGTGGTCGAGTTTGAAGCGCCAGTGCGGCCTTCGGCCCTCGGCTTCCAACCTAGCCCGTTCCGGACCTGAAAGTGC
>JALZAY010000004.1:48410-55828 GCA_030948025.1 Pseudomonadota bacterium | reverse complement strand
ACGGTGCGCAACCCAAGCAAATTGGCCGCCGCGAGCCGCCCGTGCCCAGCAAGGATGACGCCCTTCTCGTCGATCAAAATCGGTACGAGGTGGCCAAAGGCCTTGATGCTCTCGGCGATCTGCCGGATCTGACGCCTCGAATGTGTGCGGGGATTACGGGGATTGGGCGTAAGCGAGTCGGGTGACCGAAAATCGATCTTCGGAAGGATGTTGGCTTGACGCAATTGTTCGCGTCGTTGTGCGAATTCGCCGCCTGGCTCGCCGTAAGGAGGATTTACGCGTTGGGACATTGTCGTGCTGCCATTGTTCAAGACCAATCGCGAAGGCGCGCCGCTGCGCGGCATCGAGATGTTTGATCGCGATCACCGGGACCTCGGTCCAGCCGAGCTGCTTCACGGCCGTGGCCCGCGATAACGCTCTGCTCCGCATCGATCAGCACCGGTACATTGAAGCCGAAACTCGCGATGCTATTGGCGATCTGCAGCACCTGTTTGCGGCTATGCAGCCGAGGGTTTTGTGGATCAAGCCTCAATGCCATGATCGGCTCGTAGCGGACGGCTAATCGCGACGCGCCATACCTCTCAGGGTCAGTTCCGTCCGAACAATTTCCACGTCGGGACATTCTTGCTTCATTCGTCTTCGCCGGCGTCGAACGCCGAAAGTGATGACGGCACGCGATGTGCCTCGACAAGATCGAGGCCACCATCTCCGGTTTGATTAGGGTCCCTAATGCAGAAGTTCGGGCTTGTCTAAATGCGCGTTGAAATTCTTGGCCGAATTATTCGGCGGAATTTTTTCTCGGCCGCCCACGCCGACCTTCTACACTCATTTCGCGCGCAATTTCTCTGATCCGCTCCCGAGGGAAGAGAGGGTCTTTCGATTGGACCAATTTCACAATTTTGTCGATGCTGACGGACGGGTTCTTCCCCTTCTCGCTGAGGATGAGTTCTGTCACATCGGCTTCCCTGAGCCCGGGAGCTTTGATTGAAGCGGTGGTCAACCATTTTAGCAGCGACGTCCGCTCAACCATCACTCCGCAAAACTCACGCTGTGCGGCGCGTGCCCGATTTCCGCATATTCGTCGGCATAGCGGCGCGGCCCAAGCCAATCGCGACCCCCAAAGGGAACGGGTATCAAATCATGCAACGTTTCGGATCCGATCGCGATGCGATGGCCTGTTTGGCGCAAGAGATGCGGGTGCGTCTGCAATCGCTCGCATGGTGTCCCGACCAGCTTGATCCTGCTCTCGATCGCGGCATTTATGATCGCAATGCCCGCGCACAATTGCGTCGCGTGTTCATCTATGTCAGACAGGCCGATGGCCATCTTTGCAGGCCCGAACGCCACCAAATCGACTACATCGGCAATTGGCAGATAGTCGCCCGCCGGAAGGCCCCTGATCCACACTTTGGAAATCCCCCTTGGCGCCTGCCATGGGCGCGTCTTTGCAGCGTTCCAGGCCAGAGTAGGGCGCCAATCGGGCCACGTGCGGAGCACATCCGCCGCCCGGAACGAAATATCCATTAGAGCGAATTCGTGCACATTGAACGTGCAGATCGTGCCGTCTTTTGCACGCGGGAACTCCCATTCGAGGCCACGAATGCTCCCGCGTTGAACCTCTTTACGAAATGCAAGCAGCGCAATTGAAAGAGTCAGTGGACGGGGAGAGTGGTTCTCGCTCTGAAGCCGCCAAAGACGGTCTTCTACACAAAAGAGAGGCAACCCCCTAAGCGCGTCCATGAATCGCCGACTCCGCGTCGCGATCCATATCAGCACTTCGACCGGGGACCAGCGATCCTCTTCGACCGAAGCCTCTTGCAACGTCATCATCGCGTGCCCTCGCGAAAACCTGAAAGGCGCGTGGAAACCGAAAGTACGTCTCGACTTAATGCCCGTCCTGTCCGCGCACGCCCAAGTATGCGCGCAAGCGTCCGGCAATTGGCGGCTGTCAGATGATGGAGGGTTGGAAATCCACAGGAATCCAGTTGACGCGCCCAAAGCGCTCATTTTGGTTGCCGCCTTCGGTCCCGAAAAGTGAATCACAGATGACTTGCGGTCCTATAGCGCCGCGGCCCCAAGATCTCGGGATCTCGACCCGCCACGAGTGCGGTCGATGACGCGACAATCAAGCCGAGAACTCGCTCAACCGGTCCGGCGACGAGAACGCAAGATCAATGGTTCAAGAATGCGGGGTCAGCCGAAAGTCTTTGTCAAGTCGAGCTGGTAAATGTTGCCCAAAAACGGCAGCCCTTTCGGACCTGGCAGATCGTCCAATGTGCGCTTGGCCACGATCCGGCCGGCCCGCGCGAAAGCCCCGAAACGTCGACGAAGATGGCGCGCTCTCGTTCGGGTAAAGACGGCGAAACACTCGGAAGGGTGCTGGTTCGAATCCAGCTCCCCCAGCCACAGACCTCTCTGATATGACCGTGTATTTTCAGTTTCCGCGGTCGCCCGAATAGTCCCGATACTTCCGCGCGTTAGCGCCCCGGCGAACGCATCGGTGCCAACCAGAGACGCAAAACGCCAGGGTGTGGGGCGCGAACGGCCGCAGGGTCTCTCAAGGCCGCTTTCGAGTCGTCGGATGTGGAGCGTTTCGCCTGGGTTTTGCTGGAGGTTTAGGCGGCGAAGCCGAGAACATGTCGCTGTTCGCTCCAGTCGTGCGGCAGGTCCTTGCTCAGTCGCAAGAGTCGCGTCGGCGTGAGCTCGATCGGCTGACGGCCCTCAAGCAGCGCGCGCACAATATCAGGCGCCAGATAGGACAATCGCATGAGGGAGGTTAGCCGGCACTTGTTCATTTCAAGGCGTCCGCTCATCGCCTCGATGCTGTCGTCCGATCCTGAGAGGAGCTGGATTCGGATTGTGAAAGCATCTTTGATCAGTTCGACGAGGCCTGCGTTGCCTTCGGCCTCGGCGCCATTCGCGATGACGAGGCGCTTCCCCTTGCCGGCGCGTCGCAGCTTCGCTTCGATCGACAGGGTGATGGGGTCGATATCAGGCCTTTGGCTCCCTCCTCTCGCTTCCAGCGCCGCGGCGATTTTATTGCGAAGCGCATAGCCGACCAAAAATAAGCGCCGCTGCACGTCGCGGCAAACGAGAGGATTGAGATAAATGAGCGAGCCAAGTCGTCGCGAGCTTCTGAAGGCTGTCTACACGGTTGACCTCAACAGCTTCGTCGAGCGCTCGTTCGGAGTCCTGGAGCCCGGCAACCAGTTCATGCCGGCGGCCTATCTGGAACGCCTCTCCGCGGCGCTCATGCAGGTCGACGCCCGAAAGGTGACGCGTCTCATCGTCAACATGCCGCCCCGACACCTGAAATCCATCGTGACTTCCGTCGTATTCCCCGCTTGGCTCCTGATGCGCGATCCAAAAACCAAGTGTTCGCGGTCATCTGTCACAGCGACATGTTCGGCAACGACTTGGCGTCGAAATGCAAGCGCATCGAGTCCGACGTTTACCGGCCTCGACGAACCGCTTCGAGGCACGATCACCGTTGTCCACCAGCGTCTGCATGAAGCCGACCTGTCGGGATATTTGCTGTCGAGAGGCGGGTGGGAAATTCTCTGCCTGCCGCGCGTCGCCGAGGCGGAAAAAACGCACAAATTCGGGAACTACGAGTGGCGGCGGCCGGTTGGCGACGTATTGCTGCCCGAGCGCTTCCCCGATGCGGAAATCCAGAAAATTCGCGCTAACAATGGAGAAACAATATTCGCGACGCAATGGTGGCAGAATCCGGCATCTACCCGCGGTGAGCTGACCTAGCCTGAGCACCTGAATCCAATCGACGCCCGCCCTTCCGGCACCTCAAGAACATTCATTGCGGTCGACACCGCCGTCAAGCAGACCGCAATGTCCGACTATACCGCCTTAGTCATTGCCACCGATGGAACTCGACACTACGTCTTGGACGTGCTCAGAGCGCGCTTCGATCCAGTAGAAATGTGCGACGCCGCGGTGCGCCTCCTTCAAAGGTATCGCGTCGAGAAGTTGTTGATCGAAGATTCCGCGTCTAGCCCTGGATTGCATGCGATGCTGGCCGCAAAGGGATTGAGATCATCGCTCCTTGGAACCGCGTGCTCCAGATCGGGCCGGAACAATTCAAAATCGACAATCGAGTTCAGCCGCTCAAGGTCATCGCCCTTGGCGGAGAGATCCTTTAGACGCTCGTCGATATCGAAAAGCCGAGCCTGCCTGATCATCCCCCATCCCCTGCCAAAACAGGCAGAGGGAATCACAAAACGACACTACACGCAGCAGTTTTTGGAGGTGTCCAGTTGCGAAATCCGTGGCACAATGGCCGCTCAACCGACGAAGAAGAGTTACAGGGGGCGTGATGAACATCTATTTCGACCGCCTTCCAGATCGTCGCGTCACTGTTGTTGGCGATCTCATGCTGGATCGGTATTTGTATGGAGAGGTTAGCAGGATTTCTCCGGAGGCTCCAGTGCCGCTGGTACGTTGCGTTTCGGAGCAGATGCGGCCCGGGGGCGGCGCGAACGTCGCCGCGAATCTCGCGGCGATCGGAGTTAGCGTCGATCTCGTTGGCGTAACGGGGTGCGACACAGCTCGCGATTTTCTTCTCCATGCTTTGGGCGAATACCGACAAATTGATACGTCTGGCGTATTGGCGGACCCAAGCCGTCCGACCATCGAGAAGCTGAGAATCCTTGGACTGCACCAACAAATCGTGCGAGTCGACAGAGAGACGATTTCCGGCCTTCCGCAGAAGATCGAAGAAGCGCTGATGGAGTCGGCTCTCGCTGCGATCGGACGATCCGACATCATCGTTTTGTCCGACTACGGAAAGGGCGTACTCTCGGATGCCGTTCTATCGCGGATTTTCAGTGTCGCAAAATTGGCGGCAAAGCTGGTGTTGGTCGATCCAAAAAGGCGCGACTGGTCCGCCTACAGTGGCGCGCATATTATAACGCCAAATCGACGCGAACTATTTGAGGCGACTGGCCTTCGGTGCGAAACCGACGAGGAAGCCGGCGCGGCAGCCGCCCGCGCGTCGACGTTATGCGGCGCTGAGGTACTATTGACCCGCTCCGAAAAAGGTATTTCTTTTTTCCCACGGCAGGGGAAGCCGATCCACTTGGCGACAGCGGCCAGGGAAATATTTGACGTCTCTGGAGCCGGCGATGCTGTGATCGCCGTTCTTGCAGCCGCCATGACAGCGGGAATGGTTATTGGTGAAGCGATCAAGCTCGCAAACCACGCTGCGGGCATTGTGGTCGGTAAAGTGGGCGCGGCGACTGTAACTCGCCATGAGCTGGAAGCCATGGCGTGCAACGAATTGGCGCCTGGAGATATCGACGACGGCCGCCAGCTCTCGCTCGCCGAAGCCATAGCTCTGCGCCTTTTCTGGGCGGGACAAAATCTCACAGTCGGCTTCACGAACGGCTGTTTTGATCTATTACATCCCGGCCATGTGTCTCTCCTCGAACAAGCCGCGGTGGCCTGCGACAGATTAATCGTGGCCGTTAATTCAGACGAATCAGTCAAGCGACAGAAGGGCGCAGCCCGACCTATCCAGGACGAGAACGCACGCACGCGCGTGGTTGGACGGCTCAAGGGCGTTTCGGCCGTCGTCGTGTTCACTGATGATACTCCAATCGAGGCGATCAAGGCGCTTCAACCAGATGTCCTCGTGAAAGGCAGCGATTATGCACTTGCAGACATCGTGGGGGCTGATTTGGTGGTTGCGAGAGGCGGAAAGGTTATTTTAGCGGAATTGGCTTCCGGCCACTCCACCACAAGGTTGCTCGAAGCGGTTGGATCACGGGACTCCGGTCGGTAATCCCAGATACAGGTATGGCGTGAATGATCATTGTTACCGGAGGCGCGGGCTTCATCGGCTCCAATTTGGTCGCCGATCTGAACTCTGCGGGGCACGACGACATCGTGATCGTTGATGTCCTTGGAAATAACGCTAAATGGCGAAACCTCGCCAAAAGTCGTTTCCTCGACTTTGTCTTTCCTTCAGAACTCGAACGGTTCTTGGCGCGGGCGCCGAAAGGGAGAGCTGTCTTTCATATGGGCGCCAACTCCTCGACGACTGCAATGGACGCCGACGAAGTCTTCGAGACAAACTTTCTCGCATCGACACGAATATGGAGGTGGTGCGCAAGCACACGTACACCGCTCGTTTACGCATCATCCGCCGCAACCTATGGTGATGGAAGTCGAGGGTTCGACGACGATCAATCTCTCGAAGCGCTCGATCAATTGAGGCCCTTAAATTTGTACGGTTGGTCTAAGCACGCATTCGACAAATGGGTGGTGGCGCGCGCAGGCTGCGGAGAAGCGCCGCCACAGTGGGTAGGCCTTAAATTCTTCAACGTGTATGGCCCGAACGAATTGCATAAGGCCGAAATGAAGAGCTTGGTTGCGAAGCGGACACCTGATGTACAAGAAGGTGGCGTCATCTCTTTGTTTAAGTCGTATCGACCAGAATATGCAGACGGAGAGCAAAAGCGTGACTTCATTTATGTGAAGGACTGCATTGCGGTGATGCTCTGGCTATTAGATCACCCTGATGTCTCAGGACTCTTCAACGTCGGCACGGGTGAGGCACGATCGTTTCGAGATCTCGTCATGGCTATCGGCTCTGCGCTCGGAACGACAGTGAGCATCCAATATGTCGATATGCTTGCGGACATCAGGCCGAATTATCAATACTTCACTCGTGCGAAGATAAGCAAACTGCGTGAGCACGGTTACGATAAGCCTTTTTGGTCGCTCGAGGCCGGCGTCGCCGATTATGTTCGCAATTACTTCCTCCAAGGAGACCCGTATCGATGATAGATCATGCGTGGTGACCGAGTGCTACTTAGAGTCGGCGAGCGTTCGGTATTGCGCCGATGTAGCGTAGAGTTGAAACGAGCCATCGTTGACCATTTCGGACCCTATTGTCGGACGATTATCTCGCCGGATAATAAGCGTAATGAGATGGGAATAGAGCGCGAAAAAAAACAATTTGATTGGACAGCGCCGTAGTTAGGTATCGTGTAATGAGACGAGACGCCAGCGTGGCGCTTGCTAGCCCGGAGGCGACGCGTGGCTCATCCGACGAAGCCGTCCGCATTTTTTAGAGCCTACACGATGACTCCATTCGTCCCCCCAATCTCCACAATCACTTCGCAAGAGCGCGCTCGATCAGCGCGTCGACTTCTGATATGAGGCCGTTGGGGCGGATTTTAACGCTGAGCAATCCTGCCGTTTGTCCTGCTTCCATGTCGATATCCTTGTCACCAATCATCACACTGCGCACAAGATCGACCGGCCAATGAGCTATCAGGTCTAGCAACATTCCAGCGCCAGGCTTCCGCCATGAATCGGCCCGTCTATACGCTTCGACCGCGCCTTCTGGATGAGTGGGGCAATACCGAAAATCATCGACATGCGCGCCGAGGGCGCGC
>JALZAY010000004.1:0-48400 GCA_030948025.1 Pseudomonadota bacterium | reverse complement strand
GGGCGCGCAACTCCGATTGCATCAATGCATGGAGGGCGAGGACATCGCGCTCCCCATATACACCACGCGCAACGCCGGACTGATTGGTTACCACGAAAACATAAAAGCCCACATTATTGAATTTTCGAATGGCCATCTCAGAATTCGGCAACCAGCGAAAATCCTCCAAAAGGTGGACATAGCCGGTGTCTTCATTCAGCGTCCCATCTCGATCGAGAAACACGGCAGGCCGACGCCGTCTCGGGATCAGATCTGGCACCATCTCGAAATCGGTGGGCATGCCAATATCGCGGAAGCAGCTTAAGCGCACCTCCGCACGCAGTCGCCCGGCTGACGCAAGAATGGGAAAAACATCACTTTCGAGACTACAATTCGTCGACAGGTTTTCGATGATTACGCGCGAGATTAAATAAACGCCGGAATTGACGTCTCCAGGGCCGCATAGATTGGAACGCCCCATGAAGCGGCGTACCATTGAACCATCGGTTTCTACCACGCTGTATCCTTTGGCGTCGGTCAAGCGGCGCACTCCGATTGTCGCTATGGCTTGATCAGCCCCCTCGACGGCTATCAGCGACAACCAGTTGAAATCAAACCAACAATTCTGGTTCAACATATAGAACCATTCATCCAGATGGTTGCGGGCGAGCCAGAGCGCGCCGCCAGTTCCCGCTCCGTCGATTGCGACAATGACCTCGACTTGCAGACCGAGCCTTTCTCCGACGCCGCTTGCAGCTAAATAATCCTTGACCCGATCGGCCTGATCACTGGCGAGAAGGAGTACTTTCTCAAAGCCAAAGCGCGCGGCCTCAGCGAGAAGATTGCCTAGAATAGGCCATCCCCCAACAGGTTGCTTTGATTGTGCGCCATTTGGCGCTCGGGCGCTCATTTCGAGGTCATTAATCAGCATTACGCATTGTTGGGGCGCACGCACAGCGTCATCCCTTGGGACAAAGTTCCCTTTCGACAAGGCCACAAATGATATGTGCTGCAGTGATGTGCAACTGTTGGATAATTGGCGTACGATCCGAAGGGCTTTTGAGAATGAATTCGCAATACTCGGACATCAAACCTTCCGTCGCGCCTGTAAAGCCGACGGTACGCAAACCTTTCTCCCGCGCCGTCGCGAAGGCGGCCAATATGCTGGGCGAGCGTCCAGATGTAGAGATTCCGATGAACACATCATCGGGCCTGCCGAGGCCAGCTACCTGGCGGGAAAAGACCTGCTCGTACCCATAATCATTGGCGACCGCCGTGAGCACGGATGTATCCGCTGTCAGGGCGAGGCCAGCTAGCGGCGCGCGGCAATAGTTCAGACGCGACATGAATTCACCTGCGATATGTTGCGCGTCGGAGGCGCTGCCGCCGTTCCCAGCTATGAGGATCTTTCCTCCTCGACGCAAGGAAGCGATGATCACGTCTGAAATTGCATCGATCTGCGTGATGAACGGTTCCGATTGTGTCGCAGCCGCCAGGGTCTCGAGCGAGTCCTCAAGATGGGCGATAATGAACCTTGCATTTTTATGGTCCACGTTTCCGCTCCCGTGTCGGCAAATTATTTGCAGACACCAAATGATATCTATTCGTGGTCATACAATCCATGCTTTTCAATCGGTCAGTCGGCAATGCTCTTCACGCGTTGTCGTCGTGTTATCGGCGCGGACGCTTGCTGACTTTGGTTTAACCGCTGTCGCTTCCGAAAACTCCGTCCATTCGACTCGCGGTCAGCAGCGAATCAGAGCATGATCGTCGCATGATTGCAATTGCCTTCCTTTTCGTCTGCATGCTGTGCGACTGCTTCAAGTCGCGGCTGCGGCTGGAAGCCGAAATCCTGGTATTGCGGCATCAGCTCAATGTCCCGCAGCAGCGCACACCACGCCGATTGCATTTGCGTTGGGCCGACCGCGCCCTGTTCATTTGGCTCTATCGTCGCCGTCCTCACATTCTTGACGCCGTAACCATCGTCAGGCCCGAGACTGTTGTGCGTTGGCATCGAAGGGGCTTCGCCATTGCGCGACCTGATCCGGCGAATGAGTATTGAGAACCCGTTGTGGGGCGCGCCCAAGATCCACGGCGAACTGCTCAAACTTTGCATCGATGTCGCGCAGTCCACGGTTTCGATCACCATGGTGCCGAGGCAGGGCCGGCCATTGCAGAGCTGGAAGATTTTCCTTCGCAATCATGTGCAGGAGATTGCAGCGATTGATCTCTTTGCCGTTGCGACGATTGCCTTTCGGCAGCTATTCGCATTTCTTGTTGTTGGCCATCGACGGCGCCAACTGTTGTGGTTTGCGGTGACCCGGAACCCAACGGCGCGGAGTGGCTGGCGCGCCAAATCACCGAAGCATTCCCTTGGGACACGGCGCCCAAATATCTCATCCGTGACAATGACAGAGCATTTGGCGGCAATTTCAAGGCTCGGGTGCGAGCAATGGGCATCCGGGACCGGCCCACCTCGTTCCGCTCGCCCTGGCAGAACGGATATGCTGAACGGTCGGTGCGGCGCGAGTGCGCTGATCATTTGATCGCGTTCAACGCGGAGCACCTTCGCCGAATCCTTGCGAAATACGCCACCTATTATAACGAGATGCGAACGCATGTTATGCTCGGGAAGGATGAGCCCTGCACACGCCCGATCGAGCGGTTCGGAGACGTCGTTGCGCATCCGATCCTTGGCGGGCTACATCATCGGTCCGCTCGAATCTAGATTTTGGAAGCGACAGCGCCAGCCACGCCAGCGTCTCACGCCTTGTGTCCGACAGTTTGATGTGATTTTCTACGGTCTTGGGTAGGGCGTTCGAGAATAATGGTTTCCCCAAAACTCCCCCTCAACTCATTGAAATCTCTGGGACACTGAAAGTAAGTCTAGTACGATGGCACCGCCTCCAAAAACAGCCGGTTGTCGGCCGCCGAGCGGAGCTCGGCTTAACGACATAGGCCTGAAATATCGAACCGACAAAGCGTCCTGGCATCACAATTACCTTGGGTTCTACGAACGCTTTCTTCACGAGATCCGAGATTCGGATGTTTCGGTGATGGAGATCGGTGTTCTCCACGGTCAATCGATCGCCATGTGGGCAGAATATTTCAAGCACGGCAGAATTGTCGGATTGGACATAAATCCCGATACAAAGCAGTACGAGTCGGACCGAGTCCGGATTGAAATTGCTGATCAGTCAAACACCACGGATCTTGCCCGAATTGCCGCAACTCACGGGCCGTTTGATCTGATTGTCGATGACGGGTCCCATATCTGGAACCACCAGATACTGACGCTGCGGACACTGTTTCCATTCGTAAAGGCCGGCGGCTATTACATATTGGAGGACATCGATACCAGCTACGGGGTGCACGTCCCCCAGTTCAAAGGGAAGAGCGACCTGTCTGCTGCAAGATATCTCTATAAAATAAGCGACTTCATGGTTGCTGACACGGCGATTGACATTTCCGACCAACATGACGCGTTCATCCGTATCTATGCCAGGCGCCTCGATTTCATTGCGTTTTCACGACGCACGTCTGTGATACGCCTGCGCGAATGAAAGCCGCAGCGGCTCCGTCACGATGCCGCCTGCGGAAACCAGGAAACCGCTCTTGACGAGTCGTTGAACGGGTGCCGGAAGTATTTCTCAAGAACGCCGGCGGCGGTGTTCTCCGGCGTCGCCACGCCCCACTTTCGGAAGAAATAGGCGCGGTTCTTCTCGAACCAATAGCTCACGTGATGCGCCATTTCTGCATCCGCCCGCGTAGTAAGGGAGCCGTGATGAAAAAATTGCGCCGCGTGCACGACCCGACAGGCGCCGCCTCCCAGGACAACCCGAGCATAGTAGTCGTTGTCCTCGAAGTACGCCGGACGGAAGTTGGAATCGAATAACCCAAACCGCTGCAGAGTCGCGGGACGAATCATGAAGCAACTGAAGTCAGCACCATCGGTGACCTGCCCCGAGTCAACATCGTCTCGGTTGTTCGAACTGATGCCGGAAACCAGAGCCCCCTCGCCCGTAGCAGTATAGGACAGCATACGGTCCAGACAGTCCGATTCCAGTCGCGTGTCGTTTGCCACCATGGCGATGTACTCGTTCCCGTTCGACAGCGCCTGCAGGCACCCTTCATTCCAGGCGCCAGCGACGCTCCGCTCTACATAGGGCTCATACACAATTTTGACTTCTCCAGGGAAGTTTTCCGCGATCGCATGGTGGAGCTGCTCCGGAGAGCATATGCTCAGCCGATTGCAAACGACGAACAACGTCATAGCCGCCGCCGACCTCACGGCGGTGGCGGCCTGCACCGTCGCCGAGAGCATGATCTCATTTTGCAGCACGACCGGCATGACGATCCCTAGCTTCATTGCAGCTCCGCCATAAACAGTCGCCACGGAAGGCGGCACGATCTCAGGATGGCTGGCGCCACCACCACAAGTTGAAGGCTGTCGCAAAGCCGGGCAACAATTCCCGCACCGCACGCTCCACGCCGCCGTACAGGTCAGCACGGCCGCAGGTCGCCGTCAGAATGTCGTCGCCACACAGAATGCCGCCCGGCACCAATCTCGGCAGAAGCGCCTCTATCGTGCGTTTCACACTCAAGTAGTCATGGCTGGCATCGACATAGGCAAATCTCACTGGTTGCTGCCATCGCTGCAAGAAAGCGTGGCAGTCCTCTCGAATGGGTTCAACGTTCCCGGCGGTCAGCGCCACTATATTTCGTAAGAACTGCTGGAACACGTCTCTCGTCGCGACGATTGCCACAGTCGAGTGGTTGGGATGCTCGTCCAGGTTACCGCGCCATGTGTCGATGGCCAGCAAGGTCTCGGGATGGCACGCATGTGCCAACACGACTGTTGACCGTCCCTCCCAGCATCCGATCTCGATGACGGCGCCGGACAGTCTTCTGACGCTTCGGCAAAGATCGGACAGGCAAAGCAGCAGTTCCGGGGACGACCATTTTTCCGTGAACCGCGCGTCACAGATGAAGCGTCGGAAGCGGGCAGGCTCGCGCTGGACGGTGGTCGGGAAACGCAAATCCACGTCCCAGAAATCGAAGTCCGACCCGGATCGTCCGAACAGATCGAGCCCCAGGCTGGTAACCTGAGACAGGTAGGTGTCGTCTCTGTATTTTGGGATGTTAAGATCCTGATGTGAATACGCCCCAAGCTTCGCACAGATGGCCGCGTGGCCACCCAGGTAACTGAAATGCCAGCCGCCATCATTGAGTAGAGGAAAGTCCGTGTGCCGGATCTGGTGTATGTCGGGGAAATTGCCGATACCCGAGAAAGGAAGTATGCGTGAACCTGCCCAGGTGCCGCCGACGCAGTTGATCCAGTAATAGCAGAAAAGCTGGTCGAAGCGGCACGCCCCCAGACCGGGATGCCAGCGCCGGATAGCGGCCGCGCTTGGAATTTCATCCGCATCCGAGATGATGATGCCGTCATCACCGGACGCACCCGTGATGCCCCGGCGGATGCAATTTCGCTGGTGCCGCTCCCGCGCCCACGCATCCCGACCGGTTGGCATATCCTGCACGATGACATGAATGATTCGGGATCTGAATTTGTCGAACCGACTGCTGCTCTTGGCGAAGTACAGCGGCTTTGGGCGGCCGGAGAAGGTGACCGGGGCTTCGACGACGACGAAACGGTCCACGACCTCGTCGAGCTCTTCGCATCGAAGTTTGAGAAGATCGATTTCGTTGAACAGGATAATGCAGTCATAAATCATAGCTGGATTCTGTTACGCGGGCACGGAGGGTCAGCGATGCCGCGCGCAAGGCGGCGGTCACGCGCGTAGCGGAAAGTTCGCGCAGGCATGTGATTCGGCCGCCGCACGCTGCGAACCGATTACCGAACCAGCACGGCTCGCAAGCAAGACCTTGGCGCAGCACGGTGGCGTTCGAAGGTAGCGTGCCTAGCGCCTTATCGGGCGTTGGGCCGAATACAAGGATCGTGGGAACGCCAACCGCGGCCGCAATGTGGCCAATACCGCTATCGTTCGCCACGACCGCCCCGCATGCGGCGAGAACCCCCGCAAGTTCCTTCAGTGAAAGATTTCCGATGAGCGACCGTACATGCTCTGGAAAACGCATCGGCGCGCCATTGGCAAACAGGAGATCATCTTCAGTACCGATAATGACCACGTCAGGGAACAACGCAGCCAACGCGAGAAAATGAGGCCACCTTTTCTTGGCCATTTGCCCTGTTTTGCAGCCGGGAGCGAGAATGAGCGTCTCCGCCGTAACGCCTGCTATGCCGGCAGGCGCCACCGGCAGGAAACAATCAGGGCGCCGATCCGGCCGCCAACCAAGTTGTTCAGCGAAAGCGAGGTAATATCCCTGTTCGTCCTGGTAGAACAGCGCATCTGGTGGGCGCACAACGGCGTTGCCACGCCCTCGGTAATGCGCGGCGAACCGCGGCCAGGCAAAAGGAGGGATAGCGGGCACCAGCACGTCATAAGCGCCCGACGGTCGTTCGCCGGCTCGGCCGTCAAATACGCTGCCCAGCGCACTCCAGCCGCGGAACAACTCGGCGACGCCAGCGTAGTCGGGGTGCAACAGCAGATCGATGGCGCCAAACCGTTGCCGCAAAGCCAGCAGCAGCGGTGTTGCCAGCACGATGTTGCCGATCCCTGTCGCCAGATGAACAAGTACGCGGGAATGATCGATCACGGCCCGTGTCCCGGCGAGAAGATGTGCACGCTCCATCCCATCCGCCCGGGAACAGGGTGCGCCTGCGCCAGCCGCTCGACCCGCCGGTGCAGCGGGTCCTGGACCCAGCCGGCTTCGTGCATCCGCTCACGCCACCACGCCCGATCCCGCAGCGTAATCTGGGAGCGGTCTCCGCCGGTCGATGAAGGCGGTGCGATGACAGCGAACAACGCCTGCCTGGTCCAGGCGCGGGCACGCGGCAGGAATGCGCGAAGCTGCGCTTCAGTCAGGCTTTCAAGGATCGACATCGCCACCAGGACGTCGAAAGAGCGGTCGTAAGCGGCGCTCTCGACGCTAGCGAGGCGCAGAAAATCCCGCACCGATCCTTCGGCGTGGTCGATCGCCCAGGCACTATGGTCCAGGCCCCAGGCCTCCAGCCGATGCTCCCGCAATGCCCGCACCAAAAACCCCTTCGCGCAGCCGACATCGAGGAACGAGCGGGCTTCCGGAAATACCTCCGTCAGACAAGTCGCCGCGTCTCTGAAGACGCCGCAAAACAATGGCCAGGTATAGCCTTTGTCCCAGTTGCTCTTGCGGCCTGTCTCGAAATAGCCGGCGTCGAACCATGCCCCGGGAATCGGCTGCGGCGGTGCATCCGCCGGATTCTGCCGGCTGAGCACCCCGGCCCGCATACGGTCCGTTCGGGCCACAAGGTCAATGAGGCGGGTCTTTGCGATCTCACCAATCTGGCGCAGCGAATAGGTCACCTGCATCTCTTCGGCCGCCGAACGCGCCGCCGAACGCGCGTCCCCGCGTTTTTCGTACACCCAACGCAGTCCCTCGGCTGCATGGGCGAGATCGGGTTCGGCCCACCGCATGTTCGGATCGTAGAAGAAATAAGGCTGCCGCACCGCGGCTTGTGTGGCGCGCACCAACCAATGCCGCTTTGGGTCGAGATAATCGAGCGGCCCTGCATACGCCGTGGCAACCACGGGCGTCCCCCGGCACGCGGCCTCGAACAGCGGATAACCCCAACCCTCGCCCTTGTGCAACGAAACGTAGCAATTCCCACGCGCGTGCATTGCCGCGATCTGCGGCTCGGCCCAGTTCTCTGCCTGTAGCACGATGCGCGCCTTGGCCGGCCAGCGACGCACTGCATCCGCCATCGCCTGTTTCGCCGTCCCGGCAACGCTTGCACCCGTCTTGACCAGCAGAACGGCGTCGCGGTTGTCCGCAAAGGCTTTGAGGAAAGTCTCGAACAGGCCCGCGGGGTTCTTGCGTTCCTGCCATTCGAAACAGGCGTAGAAGACGAAATCCGTCTCCTCGATGTCTATGGCCGCCCAGTCGAGTGCCATGGAATCGTCAGCGCTACGTGGTGGCACCGGGTGTGGTAGGCAGAAGGGCTCTCGGCCGAGTCCACGCGCGAACACTTCGGTATTGAAACGGCACGGCAGCCAGATATCGATCGCGTGCGTCAGCGGATTGCGCCACACCGACGGCATCGTATCGGTCTCCCACACCGTCATGGCGATGACATTGGGCAGGCGGTATGCCATGCGGGCCCAGTAGGGCGGGATTCCATGAAACAGGTTGAAGTCGGCACCTGGATCGTTGCCAAGCAATGAAACCACCAACGGGTCCTGCACCTGCGGCGACCGTGACCCTGTGTCCACTACGGTGAGGCGAATGCCGGCCTCATGCAAAGCGTGCACATAGGCGCGCGCTGCGTGGCCATAGCCTGAAACGTCGGAAACCTGGCCGTAATAGTTCAGCCTTATCGCGTCATGTGCCACCGTCTTCGCTTGTTCTGATGATACCCGCGGGACTTTCGGCAGTGCTTCGTTGATCCGCTCGGCAACGTCGTCGGCGGTGAGCATCTTCAGGCACTC
The DNA here is from genome assembly GCA_030948025.1 of Pseudomonadota bacterium. Taxonomy (GTDB): domain Bacteria; phylum Pseudomonadota; class Alphaproteobacteria; order Rhizobiales; family Beijerinckiaceae; genus Methylocapsa. The sequence continues at coordinate 39,875 of JALZAY010000004.1, read as the reverse complement.
GAGATGTTGGTTGCAGTCACGGCGCCCCCAGGCTCCCTTTCGGCAGGCGGGCTCGCACTGAAGTCCCTTGCTGACCGGCACCATGCGCCGGGACGGTATGGCTTCGCGCGCCGGGCTGGTGATGCCGAACACGCCAAAGGTCGGCACGCCCAGGGCGACACCCAGGTGCATCAGCCCGGAGTCGTTGGCGACCAGGGCGGCGGATTGGCGGATCAGGGCGGCGGTGTCAGCAAGCTTCAGCTGGCCCACATAGTTGCGGGCGTTCTCCGGCCAGGCGAATGGCCGGTCGAAGTAGGTGCGGGCATTGTCCAGATCCTCCGTTGTGCCGATGACGGCAACATGGGGAAAGCGCCGCGCAAGCGCATCGAAGCCATGCCACTTCTTCCATGGCCAGTCTGGCTTGCAGCCTGGATGCAGCGCGACGGTGCCGGCCGGCAGTCCAAAGTCGTGGTCGGAGGCCATCGCGAAGGGTTCGGGCAGTGGGCCGTCCCAGCCCACGGCGCGTGCTATGCGCTCGGCGCAAGCGCTGTCCCCGTGCGCCAGCCATTCGGCCCGATGGAACATCATCTGCCGCCCGGCATGCACCTGGCGAGCGAACGGCGCGCTCCAGACCGTGAAGGTGGCGATTTCATAACGTTTGTCACGCAGTTCCAGTACGGCATGCGGCGCGCGGCCGTTGGTGACGTCCGTGGTCTCGAACAGGCGTGCAACTTCCGGCGCGCCGCGCAGCAGATCGGCCGCCTCGGGGCAGTCAGGGGCAAGCAGCACGTCCACCGCGTGACCGAGCTGGTGCAAAGCCCGGATGAGCGGGGTAACACGCATGATGTCGCCGATCCCGGATGCAGCGGTGACCAGGGCCGGTCCGCGTGCGTCAGTTGGACGCGGCGGAGGTGCGTCACCTGCCTCTCGCGGCCAGCCGGCGCCCGCCATGGCGCGCACCGTAGCGAATAGCCGAGGCTGCCAACGTGCATCGCGCACTCGCTTGGGGCTGGTGTTGGCGGGATGCACGAGGCCGATGAAGAACCGGTTGTCCGCAAGCGCGTGAATTCTTGCATCACGTGCCGCCATCACGAAGCGTGTGTCCTCGCCGACGCTGACTTCCGGAAACGGGCGGGCTTGCCAGAACGTTTTCCGGTAGCACAGTGTGGCGCCGTATATCCAGGGCGCCGCTCCGGCGGGATAGACATATTCCCAGGCTCCTTTGTTGCGGGGGTCGATGAAATAGACGCGGTCCAGGCCGCAAAGGTCGGCCTGCGTGCGTTCCAGGGCTTCGACTTGCGTGCGGATGCGCGACGGCGCGTACCAGTCGTCATCGTCCCAGTGCAGGATGATGTCGCCGCGAGCCTCCGCGCACGCAGCATTGCGCTTGGCGCCAAGGGGCTGGCGGCGATGGTCGTTGCGAACGTATCGGACATGGAGGTCGCGCGGCATCAGATCGGCAACGCTGTCCTCCCCATCATCCAGAATCACCAATTCCTTTTCCGGATAGTCCTGCGCCAAGAACAACCGGATCGCCTCTGGCACAAAGCGGCGGCGGTTGGCGGTTGGCATGATGCAGGAGACGAGCGGCATTGAACGAAAGGCCCATTAAATGCGGACGCGCGCGATCACGAAGTGGCGCCCCGCAAGGTTGGGGAACTGCTGACGATAATTGTCGAGTTGTTCTTTATGCCGGCTGCCTGCGCTCCGGTTGGCTGAATTGTCGGCAGGCCACAGGTTGCTGAACGTGTCAGCCCCGCCAAACTGGAGCTCGTGGACGTGATCGACATCGGTTCCGCTACGGTCGAAGCCGAGTGTGTCAAGAAGATTGCGCAGCCTGTTCTTTTCTGGCTCCTCACGCGCTTCGTGCGGCACAAATTGAAAGGGCTTGCCCTGGAACGGCCAATGACCGCGTGCCACGCCGATGCGCTCAAACACGCTACGGTCCCTCTGGGTGAAACGTACCGATGTTGGGCCGGCATCCCGGCTGAGCTCGTGCGGATCATCCGCATTGGGGATGGAAATGGTTGCAGGGTAGATGTCAATCGGCTTGTGCCAATCGAAGGGTAGCGCGGTCCTCGGGCCCAGTCCATCTGGCCTGGTCGCACTGCCCCGGGCTTGATCCAGCAATGTGTCAAGCACATCGTCCGTCTCGACGTCGGCTTCATCTGCGTCGTCAGAGACGAGGTCGTCGATCCCCTCGAGCTTGCCGATCGCGCCCAACACCCAGTGGATGCCCGGGTTCGGGCTATATTTGATCCCGCCGGCCCAGCCCAATCCGAGGCCGGCCTCTTTTCTCAGCCGCCAAGTTTCGCGCCACAGCTCAAACCCGACAACGCGCACGCCGGCGGTCGCGTCAAGCCCGAAGGCAAGGCTCGCATGGCCCCGCAGTGCGGCTTCGGCCGCAAGATCGAGCTTATCGAGCGAGCTCTGGGAAATGACGACTTCGATAGGTAGCAGTGGCGCGCGCAGGGTCGCGGAAGAGCGAGTGAACTGTGCGAGGATATCCACCATCGCGTCAAAACTGCCGCTGAGCGAGGCGTCGCCCCTTGCGGTCAGGCCGCCTTCGATGGCGGCTAGCTCAAAAATGCCGAGCCAATCGCCCGAGACGACGAGCTTACCGCTGCCGATGATTGAGGCGCTTGCCGAGGCCGGCAATTTGAAGCGGGCCCGCCCGCCGATGGCGAACGTCGTCACGTCAGCCCGGCTGCCCCGGCCGAGCAGCGGGTGTTCGATCGGTGCAGAGCTCGGCGTGCTGCCAATCAAATGCGTGAGACATACATCAGTAAGCATTCCGGGGCCGAAGCGCCCGGAAAGCGTTCCCGAGAGGTGAGCCGTGGCTTTCAAGTCGGCATCGACGAAACCGAACTCGCCGAGCGGGATCCGGGCCAACAAGATATTGTGCTCAAAATCCAGCGGCTTGAATAGGTCGCGCGACGCCGATCCGGGCGCGACAAGCTGACGGTCGCCAAGGTGGACCACGCAGGTGGGCTGTGGCGGTTGCGGCTGCGGGTGTGGCACCGGGGCAGGAAGGTGTTCGACCACATCGACATGCACGCTCGACTGGCCGGCCAGCAATCGAGCCGGGTTTTCTTGGCCCGGCTCGACGCGATAGGTGAACTCAAAGCGTTGATCTTTTGACACCTCTGGCGGAAATGTCAGATAGAAATCGTTGACCTCAATTTTGACGCTTGCGTCATAGGAGCCGATCGGCAACGAGCAGGTCTCCAGCTTGTAGATCCTCGCGATCGAGCCGCTCTCGATTCTAAGGCGCATATCTGCGCAGGAAAAGACTATCCGCTGCACCTCGCCCGAGGCAGGTGCCTCCGGTTGCGCTAGCGTGCCTCCCGGCGGCTCCTGCGGCCCGAGCTCCGCTGATGGCGGGGCTTGCTGTGCCGGTTCTGCACCACCGGCGGGTGCGGGGGTTGGCGCGCCCGCCAATTGACCGGCGTCAGCTTGGCGCCGGACTGTTGCTGGCGCTGCGCTCAATCCCCCGCCGCCTCCCGATTGCTGCAAGACGTGCGCGATCTCGTGCGCCAGCAACAATCGTCCCTCGTCTGTGTGCGGAGCAAACTCGCCTGGCGCGAACACGATATCGTTCCTGACCGTATAGGCACGAGCGCCGATTGCTCGAGCCGACTGCGCATCTGGCGTGTCGGCATGGGCACGGACATCAGCGAGCGAGCGCCCAAATCGCGGCTCAAAGAACATGCGGGTCGCCGTATCTAGGGGCCGCCCCGGCCGTTGCAGCGCGGCGGTTACGGCTGGTCCGGGAGCGGAGCTGTCCGCCATGCCACTCGGCGCAAGGCATGGCTTTGCCCGCAGCCTCTCTTCCTCCTCCCTCGTGCACTCGTCGCATTTGCGCTGCACCAACGCAGGAGCCGCTTCGACCGGGGGCGGGGCCGACGTCATCCCCACCACGTGCGCAGCTACACGATCCGCCTCGCGCTCAAGCGGGTCATCTGCGGGCCCGATCGCGAGTTTGGGCTGTAAGGCACCCCCGAAACCTAATGCCGGAGCCAACAAGTGCATCGGGGTGCTTTCTGGCGGGTGCGGACCAAAGATCGAAATCTTGCCAAAGTCCCACGATTTCGGAGCGGTTATTGATGCAGGCGGGCCGGTCACGGCGTCTTGTTGGGCATGGTGATCATCCGCCCGCCTTGGCGCGTCGCTTGAACCATATTCTCGATCGGACCAGACCGGCACTGAGATGGTAGCCGGTCTCGACGGGAACCGTGGCCGGGAGGCTAGCGCACTATCGGGTGCGGCCGCCGATGGCTTCGCCGGCACTCTGGCGACGAGCTTGAAGGTCATTGCTCTATCCTCCCATCTCGGCTGCCGTCAGGGGCCGTTCCATTTTGGCGTATTCGCTGGACGCTGCCGCCATTAAGTGGGTCATCCGCACCGGCTCACCCGCATCAGCAGCCAGAAACGCCGCGTTGAGCGCGATATTCCGGATGTTCCCGCCGGCGATGCGCAGTTTCGCCAGCCGAGAGAAGTCCAGGCCATCCTTCGGGGTGCTGGCCGGGAAGATACGTTTCCAGATTGCTACGCGTTCCACTTCGTCAGGAAATGGAAACTGCACGACGAAGCGGATGCGGCGCAGAAACGCCAGATCGAGTGCTGACTTCATATTGGTCGTCAGGATGGCGAGGCCGCGATAGGCCTCCATTCTCTGCAAAAGATAGCTCACCTCGATGTTGGCATAGCGGTCATGGCTGTCCTTCACCTCGCTGCGTTTGCCAAAGAGGGCATCGGCTTCGTCGAAGAGCAGGATGGCGCCGCTCTCCTCAGCCGCGTCGAACACCCTGCGAAGGTTTTTCTCGGTCTCGCCAATATACTTGCTGACGACGGATGACAGATCGATCCGGTAGAGATCGAGGCATAATTCGTTGGCGAGCACCTCAGCCGCCATGGTCTTACCCGTCCCGCTTGGCCCAGCGAAGAGGGCGCTGATGCCAAGCCCGCGCGAGCTCTTGGCAGCGAAGCCCCAGTGCTCATAGACGGTTACTCGCTGCCGGAGCTGGGCGGCGATCGTGCGGAGAACCCTGGTTTCGCCATCTGGTAGCACCAAATCATCCCAGGTGCTCGCGGATTCGATACGTTGCGCCAGGCCATCGAGCCGCACGCGGAGCCGCGCTCGGCAGAGTTCCCAGAGAGGTGAGATTGTCTTATTTACGCTAAGAGGCGCACCAGCAATGGTTAGGGCTTCGGCTGATATCGAGCCAATGCTCGCCAAGCTCAAATTGAATTGGCCGCAAATCGCGTTGATGGCCCTCGCTGCGCCATTGGCGTTGCCGTTGGCGGCCCCGACTGCCATCCGCCAGGCTTCGCGCTGCTCATGCAAAAGCGGATGGCCGACATCGAATGCGACCGACGGCCGCAAGGTGATCCTTCGCCGCTCGCGCTCAGAGAGCAAAACAAGGCCGTCGAGCAGCCCGGCCAATCGGGCAATGGCATGTGAGCGCGGCTCGGCGCCGCGGAAGGTGTCTTCGGCATCTTCGGTTTCTAGTAGGAAGACGCCGATGGCACCGAGGCGGATTTCGCGCTCCAATAGACGTAGTAAGACTTCGAGCTCATTGGCGCTGCTCGGGATGAGAGTGGTGTCAATAACCGCGGCAGGCAATCCCAATGCCCTAGCGACGCAAGCCGCAATCGGACGGCAATCCATAGGATCCCCGCAGAGTTGCACAATCGGCGCATGACGTTTAGACGGAGCCGTCGACCAGTTTGCGACGATCCGCGCCGCAAGCGCGGCATGCGAGGGAACAAGGCCGTCCGCACGGGCAGGCTCGATCGGCCTGATTAGGCCAGCAAGCCGCTCGTCGAGGTGTGAGATACCGGCGAGACAATGCATGACACGCTCGTCGATGCCTAACCGCGCCACTGTCAAAGCGGGCCCTGCCGCCGGCTCGATCAGGCGCCAACGCCGAAGCGGCGCGTTGGGGAGTAGCGCGCTCCAGTGGGGATCGGGAAGAGCTGTCAGCGCAAGGCTGAAGGTCGGATAAGGGCAAGACGGATCACCCTGCGCGGCGGCGCAGAGTGGCGCGAATTCTTTGTCAAGCTCAACGCCGGCGCAAAGCAGCAAGATGTCACGTTCGAAAGGTGAAAGGCAAAAAGCTTTGGTCACGAGCTCCAGCGCCGGTCCACAGCCTGCGAAGGTTGGAGACGACTCATCGTGGTGTTGCTTGGCCTGCCTAGGCGGCTGGGTGGCGGCACTGGCGGACTCACAGCCGGCATGGTGCCGGAGCTTGCACTTAAGCTTCGTGAGCTCCCGTAACAGATAGGCTTGGTTCGTCGTGATCCAGTCGCTTTTCGATGAGGCAGTCATCACTGCCGGGCCTCTTTGTTCATAGGGTGATGCTTGGCGCGACAGGCGCTCCGCTAGGATCAAAATCCAAAGGGCTTTCGGCGCCGTCGATGCGGACGCGCACAAGATAGTCGCCTGGCGGCAGCCCTTGGACCTCGAACACCAGAGTATCGGTATCGTTCTGGACAAATCCTGCATCGAAGAGGCGCGCGGCCGTCGGCTGAATGAGCTGCAGCAGCTCGAGCAAAGCGCGCTGACCCTTGGCCACCGTCGGGCCCACCTTCACCGTGATCACATCGCCGGGCGGCGAGCCGACTCCCGTTTGCACGGTGATGTCGTATGTACCGGGCGGACTTCCCGTTTTCTGGATCACCGGATGAAGAACAAAGGTGGCCACATCGGATTGGAAACCCTGCTGATGCGGCACCGGTGGCGTGCCAAGCATCAGCGACTGCATCACCTGAACCGTCTGTGCACCCGCCCGCAATGCGTGCGGCAACAAAACCGTGATTTCGGTATCGGTGATTGCGGTCGGTGTCTGCTGGATGCCGCCGATCAAAACTTGCGTCGATCCGCTCTGACCGCCGCTTTGGGCCAGCATGAAATTTCGGCCAGTGAGCACAATCACGCTGTCGGGCTCGATCAGGCTATTCACGCCTTGGGCCGATCGGATCGCCGCGATGACGGGCTGGCGGAACGGCAGGACATAGATATTGCTTTTGAGCACTGGCAGCGGCGGCGGCGGGATAGGGTCATCGGTCTCGATCAGCACTACGCTCGCAACATAAGCGGTAGAAAGCACATAATCGGTCTTGAGTAGGAAGGACCAAAGCTTTGACAGCTCCTCAAGGGAGAAATTTATAGGCGTGAAGCGGATGAGTTCGGGTTGCTTATCTAGGTCGGCGCCACTGAGAAAAGCTGTGTTCTGTTCAACGCTGGCGATCATGTTTCGCGTGAGAGCGGGATGCGCGTGAAGCTCACGAACGATGGCACCCAGAAGACGCTGCTGCTCGAGCTTGCTGTCGTCGCCGTAGAAGGTTAGGAGATAATAGAGATCAACGGCCGCCTGAGGCCGTTGGAGCAGCGATCCATCGCTCTTGCGCGTGGGAAGGTCCGCGTTCCGCAAATAGGGGTTAGGCGCGATTTGATAAAGGAAGACATTTACCCCTACCGTCGGCAGCGCGGTTTGCTGGTCCGGCCGCAAGTTCGTGACAAGAGGGTTCGCGCCGAGATTGATCCCGGTCAGAGATCCTTGGAGCACTTGCACCAAGGTCTCGGTCACAGCGGCGATGGCCAGGGCGTTGCTCATGGAATCGTTCGCGCCTGTTCAAGGGGCTCAAAGGAGGGAATTAAACGGCACCCAAGTCTAGAAGAGCGTCGCCGCGTCGTTTCGCGTCAAGTACCTAGGTCCGTGCTTCCCATCCAGTTGGCCGAAATGTTGCTATTCATTGGCTCCTCAAATCGCAATCGAGTTGAACACGTTCCAATTCGGAACCCCTTGCGGTGGAGGAACAAAGAGGAGCGCCTGCCGCCGCAAGACATTGCCGGTGATGGCTCCTTGGGGGGCGTATGCCCATAGACTGAATAAAACGTCGGCGCTTCCCTCGTTCAGAATGATGTTGCCGGTTATTGTGCAGTGGAGGTCGCCTGCAACAAAGTCAATGGGAAAGGCGGAGCTGTTTGTCGCGATGAAGGTGTTGCCTGCCATATTGAAGGCGGCGTCTCCGTCCCTGCTGAGGCTTAATACGAGCAAAGCAATACCCGAAAATGGTCCGCCCGCTTCGGCATCGATATCGTTGTCTTTGATGTGGAGGGCCACCGGCGCCGCTTGCGCTGAAGCCGCGGCGAATGCTTGATTTTCGACCTGGCTAAAGCTTTGGTTAAAGGATACGACGGTCGCCGGCACGGTTAGAACCGATCTGAGCGGATGGACTCTCAGGGTAGACAGATCGTCGGCCAGCGCAATCCGCCTCGCGGCGGCTACCCTCGCTGCTTCTGCCGCCTCTAAAGCCGGGCGAACCGCCAATGCCGCTGCTGGCAGGACCCCATCGAAAAGAGCCTGCATCCGGGAAATATCGGTCGCCGCCGCAGCTCCAGGCGTAACAGTTTGAGCTTTGGTAAGGTCGAAGTTTGCTGGCAGCGGGAATCCGCGGAGGACGGCACTTGCGGTCTGAAACGGGGGGCTTGCGAGGGTATAGAAGAGCGCGTTGTGGAGCTGGACCGCCATCTCGACATGCGCTGGGGTGAAAGTCACATTTGCCATGTTGAATGTCGAGGCAAGCGAAAGCAACGAAAGGAAGATGAATCCATTCGAACTCGCCCGCACAGTGTTCGACTCTAGCTTGACGAGGCCGCAATCCGAGTAAACGAATATCGGTACGGTTAAGGAGCCGAAGAAATTGTCCCGAATCACTGCATCATCCAGCCACGGGCCGATGAATTGCGCCGAGCTCGACCTAGATACCAATGTTGAGGAAGGAAAGAGCGCGAAGCCGATTTGAAATGCGACGGAGGTATCATCAAAGCTTACGCCATTGAAGCCGTTCCCGATAAGGCGCAACCCGGTACAGTCCCCGCCAGCAAGAATGCCCATTGCTACGAGAGGTCTTTCACCTACTAGGCCAGAGAACGAGAAGATACAGCTCTCGACCGATAATTTGAGGCAATTAAGCGGGCGCAATCCAACGGATAAGTCAATGTTAACTCGACCCACCTCCACGCCCAGGGCATATGGGAGAAGCGGGAGATCGAAGGTAAGGCCACGCAGCGTGACGCTCGACGCGTCCGACAATGTGATCAGCCCCTGCTCAAAATTGGATAGGGAGCGAGCCGCGGCACGCAGCGTTACTCCGCCAGGGCAGGCTTCTATCGTGAGATTTGAATGCTCGTGGCCGAGCAAGAGCGGCTCGGTGAGTTGGTATGTGCCCGGCCCGAGGCAGATCTTGACAGGCTCTTCCCGGCCTTTGAACCTGTCGATTTTCTCCTGGAGCGTCTCTTCTCCCGCCAGGTCGCTCGGCGAAATCGACACCGTGCAGCAGCCCCCGAGCTTGCGCTTCGTAAGCGTCACCAAGTTGTCGAACAGGCACCGGCAGTCATGAACGACGGGTTCATTTGTGCCTAACCAGTCGATCACCGCCAGAGGGCAAGCCCATTCGCGCGGGCCATCGGGCGGCTGCGGAGTGACAAGCAAGCGCTCAGGATAAACGGCCTGCGGCGTGCCGGGGCGAACCGCGATCATCCAGAACGCACCTACCGTCAGCGCTTCGCCCGTGGGCACCGAGAGGGTGACCTTGATGCCGGTAGTGGCCCGGGTTGCCGGATCGCTCAGCTCGATCGTGCCGCCGGCCGCATCGAAGGAGAGTTCCGTCTGCCACACGCGCACGAAAAGCGGGTTGGTGTCGCTGGCGTAATCGGGCGGTAACGGCCGATCGAGCACAATGTACTTGGTCGTATCGCTCGAACTTGCTGGACCGTAGGGCTGCGTCAGCGTGCGGACGACGCCCGTGGCCTCCGCGACACAGCGCACAATTGTGCTCTGGCCAGTGGGGTCGGTTTCGTCGGGCTCGCTTTCCAGGATGGCCGCCGATCTTAGAATCTCCACCACTTGCCCAGTCTGCGGGATGTGGAACGCGTCCGGCGGGTCTCGCGTGAGCTGAAGCATCTGCCCATTCGAGACGACCTTGGCTACCCGGTAGAGAAAGCTTGCATTGTCATAGCCCCACAGCAGCCTAGCCGGCTGCGTGGCATCTCCAGGAACACCTGAATTGCTGATCTGCACACGGATGAGCTGGTTGTCCGCACCGAGATAACCGCCTTTGGCCACCGGATCACAGGGGTCGGCGACAGCTTGCTCTTGAGTGAAACCCACCTGAAGCTTCACTTGCGGAACGAGGCGCATCGTCTCCGGATCGAGGTAGAGGCCTTTTTGCTTCAGCCAAAGAGCCGTTGCCTCGGCCCATGCCGAAACGCAATCCTCGCTCTGCACCAGTAGCCGCCGCACGCGGCGCATGAGCCGCAGCCGCTGTGTCGTGTCCACGCCCCCAAGCGCAGCATCGAGGAGGTCTGGATCTTCAGCGGCGCTGACCTCCTGCTCGAAGACGTGAAGATACACGAGCTCAATAACCGATTGCCTCGGCGGAGACCCGTCCAACGGCAGCGGGTCGTCCGGCCGGATGAAATCCGGCTGATCGAAATAGCTGTAGGTAATCGCCTTACCCGCCTGCCGCTCCGGCAGGACAGCGCGCTGGCCTCCGACATACATCGTGCCTGGAGCGATGACGAAATCGAACGGGTGAAGAAACGGTGGTGGCAGCGGTGCCGGCGGACTCCACAGCGGCGGTGATGGCGGGCTCGTATCCGGAAGGATGATGGCGAAACCGTTATCTGGGGTCCCGCACGGCCCGATTACATCGGCCGCATCCGCTTCGGTGCGGCCATTCACGATGTCCTGCAGAGCGTTGAAATCGCGGTCTACGATGACTCGGCCCTGCTGTGTCACAACGCCTTTGTACTGATAGCGCGGGTCGCTTGAAGTTCTGCTTCTATCGCTCGGCATGGATCGCTCCTCTCGCGTCACGCCACCCAGGCGCTGAACGCGCGGGTTTCAGGTTACATAGACAATCACGGGCACCAGACCGGCCGGCATGAACTCCTGGTACTTGATCAAGAGAGCCCGCTCCTTAATCGGATTTTTGTCGCGGGCGAAAGCTCCCATTTCCGACCCGTCCTCGGCACCCGCCGAGATCGTGTTCATCCGGCCAGACGAGGCGGTCGTGTCCGGTTGGATCGCCGCATTAACTAACGGCAGAAGTTGGCAGTAGCCCGGCTGGCCGAAATCGACGGAAGTGAAGAGCGGCGCCTGTTGCGGGATGGGCACGCTTTCGAACTTCCGCGGCAACAAACTGCCGTCGGCCCAAGCGGTAAAGCGTACGCAGCCGTCTTGTGCGTTATCGACCTGCGCGAGATCCTGCAGGATGCATTCACTGGCTTGGAGCCTATGGGCGATGAGGCGGCCGAGAATAGTGCAACGGGAAAGAATGATCGTGCCGTCGCCAAACGCTAGAGCCGCATCGGCGAGTTCGAGAGGAAATGCGTCCTCCAATAATCGCCGGTTCAGCTCGAACACCAGCCCATATGCCGGTGTATCCTGCAACAGCTTCATCGTCTCTCTAGATAAAGGCACGGCACTAAACGCCTGGGCGTCGTAGATCGATGGGCCGGCTAGGAGATGATCGTTGATAAGCTGAAGAAGTTGGGGCAACAGTTCCGTCGACGGGGGCGAGAGGGCGAAAGGCGGCGAACCGCCACTGCCCAGAAGCGCTCCAATCTCGGGCGACAACTTAAGTAGCAGGGCGGATACAGGATCCTGTCCGAGCTGTAACCGGCGCTCGAATCGGGACGGATCCTTGACCGCATCTGGCTGAATAGGGCCGGGGCCGCTGGTCGCAATCGCCTGAAGGATGCTGTTGCTGACCGTCAGCGTCTCGACAAAACCGCCGCCCCGTGTGCGAATCGGGCCGAGGATGCAGCGGTCGATGGTGAGCGTCTTTACCTTCCCCTCGATCCACAGGCGGGTGGGGACGAGATCCCGGCCGTCTGTGGCAACGGCAAAAAGCGGGCCCGGCGGCGAACCCAGGCTGGAAGAGCCTGCTGCAGCGCTCCCGGGATCAAAGGTGCAGCAATTTAGTGTCACGCTGTCGAAGTCGCCGCGGAGCACGACATCGCTGCCGCTGATGAATAGCCCGTCGAGAATGAGGCAACTTGAGGGAGCACCATTTATCGTCCACTGCGATGGCGGTGCGCTAAGGCGGATCAGCGGCCGTTCTTGGTTCTTCGCCGTGAGCGTCAGTTGTCCGTGTACCGTGACATCTGCCGCTCCTGCATAGGTAAGGGAATCATCGATCGTAACAGTGCCCATCGATGGCGCGCCGCCTGCCAGCGCTGCGCCTCCCCCGTGAATGGCAGCGTTTGGTGCGGGCGTCGCGATTGCAATAGCATCGATGCGGCGGTCATAGGGGCCGACACCAATATCGGACGAAAATCCATAATGATAGGCCACGACCAGATTGGATTCAACAGTGGGCGGCGACAGGAGATGCTCGAACCGCCCACGCTCAGGGCGTATTTGCAGCTGGCTTGCCTGTACCAGCTCGAGCGCGGGAGGAGTTATGGTAGTTGAATAAACGGCGAGCGCGTCAGGATATAATCTAGTGGCCGAGGCGTTCCCTGATGCCGTTCCATTGGCATCGAGCAGCTGCTGGCTGATCGGCGTGGGCAGCTGTGACTCGACTGGCGAGATCCATTGGCTCCCATAGGCATCGGTGCTACGGCCGGCAGCGAAAAGCGGGATGTCGCGGCCGGTGGGATCAAAACTGTACCATCCGGTGCAGCTTTTGACAGGAACCGGCGTGACGGGGCCCGTCACGCCGCTACCCAGCGGATAACTTTTGAGCCGCCACAGAAACACTCCGAGCCGCGGGATATTGTACCAGCCCGAGCGGCCGAGGCCAGGGCGGATGTCGGCGGTATGGAAGAACTCATCGAAGGCCGTATGCGCCTTGGAAGCGCCATAGACGTTGCGCAGGTCGGCGAAGCCGCCGATGCCGGTATGGGTCAGCCGTCCGGCAAGTCCTTCGGCAACTTGCAGCGTCGCAATGGGATCACTCGCATAGAGGGAAGGACCAATTGGCGGATCGAGCCCATGGCGCGTGCGGCCCATGCGGCGGAAGAATTCTACGGTCTTGGCCTCCCAGCCTGTAATGTTGGCGGCAATTTCCTCGAGAATGGCAACCGTCCCCTTACGCCGCCGGTAATAGATTGTCTTGGCCACGTCCAGGCGCTGGCCGCGCGGGTCGAGGCCCGCGACCAAATTGGTGGCGAGAGGATCGCCGATATAGGGGATGACCCAGTCATCGCAGGTCTCGATCGACTGATCTTCCCACATTCTGTCTATGCTGCGCCTAAGGATCGCTGCTTGGACTCCGATCCGGTTGATCATCTCCCGCAGCGGGCCGTTGGCGCCGAACTGGTCGGTGTCCTCGGCGCGATAGATCGCTGGTAAGAGATTCCACAGCTTGTCGGCGTAATAGACCTCATAGTGGTCGGGAGCGTTGCTCATGCGGCCACCCCCGGTGAGAGCGTGAGGTGTTGATCATCGTCTGGGACAAAAAAGTAGCCGTTGGGACCCGGGTCGTAGCGGTGCCCGCGGCAGATGCTCAGCGGACTCCCTCGAATGCCTAGCGGACGGAAGGCGAAGGCAGCCGGAGATAATGGTGGCAGGGAAGCTGGACTAACCGCGCGCGAAGAGAGCTGTACGGGAGCGGCTATTACCCGTCTGGCGAAGGTCTGCAGCCGCGCTCTTGCGAAAACGGGAGAGAATTGCAGATTATGCACGGCTTTGACGCCCGGCACCGCGAGACAAGCCGCGTAGATTTGGCTGTCGTAGAAAGCTTGGCCAATCCCAACGGCGTTGGTGCCAAACAGCCCTTTATCCGGATCAAGCAGCGCCGCCTGTAGACTGCCCTTCACGGTCGCATCAACGTATTTTGGGTCGCGCAGATAGGTCAGGGTCACAAAGGTTTCAATTTGGAGAGCCTGCGTAACAACGACAGACCGGTTCGGATCGGCGGTCGCTGCGAGTGCAGCCTGGGTGGCTGCAACGGCGCCGGCGTCGTCGCCGACCCAGATGTTGACACTAGGCCGCTGCGCGGTGGCATCGAAGGAGAACGCCGCCTTGGCGCGCCTCACACCCGGAGCCGAAGCGGCGATCACTTCGTAATCGTCGAGGGAGACAGCACGGTTGAACGTCATTACCGAGCGCGGCGCCAACTTCCGTACCTTGTCGGGCGGATCGGCATCGGCGCCGCCGGTGGGCGCCACCGGATTGTGGATGGATGCTAGGCCTGGCTGAGGCTGCAGGACAACGGTCAATGTGCCGGGCGACGGCGCATCGGCGCCAGCCCCATAGCGATAACTGGCAACGATGTTGTTCACACCCGTTGGCAATCGGCTGCCGAAGACGACGTGAGTCTTGCCTTGCTCGTCCTCGCGAGTCATGAAGACCTGGGCATTGGCCGGTCGTTTGTAGAAGCTTCGCACCTCCTGCCACTCGATCCCGTTCACCCAGACCCGGACGGTGCTGCTGTAATTGTCGCCCGATTTCGACGCAGGATCCTGCACATAGGTAACGGGCGCCTTCTGCAACGTGAAGTCCTGCCCGAGGATTGCGGCGTTGCCGCTCCCGAGTACCTCATTGGGTACCGTCTTGCCGCGCGAAATCTTCAGCAAGTTGAACAATACGCTCAGAGGCGCGGTCAGGGTCGGCACAGGAGCAGGAATTCGTATCGAACTCGGTGTATCCACACTGCCTGCCGCGCCATTGCCATTGGCGTCCTCAACCAGCACTGCATTTCCTGGCACAGCAGTGAATCCGTCCGCCGGTGATATCTGCAGTCCGGTCAGGTCAACCGATGTCGTACCGCCGGTCTTGGCAACGGGAGGATCGATCAGGGTCCCGAGGTCCCTCCATCCGTAACGCACGACAAGAGTAGTCGGGTCGCCAAACAGTGTTCCTTGGGTCGCGAAAGTAATTTTCGAAACCGGCATCGGTATCGGAATTGGCGGCGCGGCGGGCGGACTGGGTGGCTCCGGCGGGGGACGCGACGGATCCTGCGGATTGTTCGCATAGTAGACCACTTCGGCGTAGTTGACGACGCTCGCGGCTAACGGCGGGTTAGGCGAATCTGGCCGCGGGTCCTCCAGCACGATTGGGTCCCCGACAATGATCTGGCGAAATATCGAAGCGAGCACCACGTAGCCCGTGTATCCGGTCGGACCCAACTGCCCTTCGTGCATCACAGCGGCTCGTGCCGCAGCCGCGGCGTACTGAAAAAGCGTTGCAGTGCCACTGCTTTTCAATAGGCGATAGCTGGAAGCCTTTGCCCCGCTCAGCCCGCTCCCTGCGCTTGTTATGGCCACGGTGATGCTTGTGTTGATGGCTCCCGTCGGATTCTTCTGTGCGCTGAACTGCTGGACCACACCGATCCCCCAATTGCCATCCTTGCCAGCCCAGCCCTTTTCGACAAGAAGCACCTCGTCGCCGACCTTCAAACCGCCCACAGTCCCGGCGATCAGCAGCGAAGCCAGTGGCCTACCTTGCGAGTCAGTAGCGCCATTGAGGACGGGGGCTGCGGGCGGCGGGACGCTTACTGGCGCCTTGTCTGGGAGCCCACTCGTCGTTGCCGCCATGAGCTCGAAGATTTGCGGCTGCTGCCCGGGACCAGCCTTGCTTTGTATCTGGAAACCTTGCGGAAGAGTCACCGGCTTGGAGCTGCTGACCAGAGCTGCGATGACACCAGTGGCCCCTAGAGCCGGCCGTGGCCGGTAGCCCAGGATCTGAATGAGCCGGTTGACGCTTTCGGGCAGGTCCGCCGTCCGCAGATAGGCCTGATTGGCCACCCGCTCATTGTAGAAGGTGAGCACATCGGCAAGATATGCCCACCATTCCATCATCTGCAGCGCCAGGTCACTTGTCTGCAATATCAGGTCTCTTGTAACGCTTGGCCGCCAAATCTGCCTCACGCCATCATCGATTCGCTGGGTTAGCTCGTGCTCCCCTTCAAGGGCTTGCAGCAGAGCATGGCGGAACGCGGTATAGTCGCCTGCCCGGTAGGCAATGACATCAAGGCTCGGGGGGTTGAAGACGACGGCCGGATGAACGACTGTCCCGCACGGGCAGATCGGGGAGGTGTTGGTGCCGCAGCTCATTTTCCCCCCATGACACTGATCTTGAACGAGCCGCGCTCGGGCAGGCTTGGGTCGTTATCGCAGCGGATGATCTCATCCGCCGCGACGCTGACGGCATCCAAAAGCTCCAGCCATCCGCTGGCGCGGCCCCGCACCCGATAACGGACGCAGGTAATGCCAGCCACTCCAGGAACGCCTTGAATAGCCGCTTCGAGCGCGCTCAGCTCGAGCGGCTGGCCGAAGGTAAAGTTGTTCATATGAAAGAAACCGCTAGGCTTGGATGCGTCGAGCGCCGCCGTGACACCCGCTTCGACGTCGCCCCGAAAGGCATCGGCCTTGGCGCAAAGATCGATCGCCAGATCAATCGAGACGTACTTCGGGTCCGGCACATAGGATTCGTACCCTGCCATGCGATAGCGGTTGAGCAAGTCAATGAGGCCGGTGCGCTGGCTGACGGTGATTTGCTCGCTGTTAAGCGGGTCGGGAGTGGTGAAAACCGTGAGCCAGCTCCCCGTCCAGCGGAATACCGTGCCTGCGCGCTGAACCCAGGGCAAAGTATCTGCGGCGGCCGCATAGTCTGCTGGAAGGACCGCGCGGAACTGCTGCGCGCGAAACTCCTGCGGTGCAAAACGGCGGACCGAATCAAGCGTCTCCGGATCGGAGCCGCCTGAGGCCGGCCAGGGATTGGTGACAGCGATAAGCCCGTTCGCCGCCGCCACCGGGTCAATATGCGTGATCGCATCGCTTGCGACATTGCCCGCCGCTCCATTGCCGATGCGGTAACTCACGGTAAAGCGTGTCCCGTCATTCGGCATATGGCCGAAACCATTACCGCCAAAGCGGATCGTATCGCCCGCATCCCCGTCATATTCGTAGTGCACCGACCCGTCCGAATTGCGCAAAATCGGACGGAAGCGTGCGGCGTCGAGAGTGTAGGCGGTATCGAACTCTCCCGCATCCAGGATCTCGCGGAACCAGCTCCATATGATGCGCCCGGAAGCCGTCTCTTCCAGTAGTAAGATTTCCGGCACGGGCATCTGGGTCAGGTCAGCGACGGTCTGTGGCAGCCAGGCGAGGGGACCGTTGGCCAAAGTGTAAAGCTGAAGCGGCGAGGTCGTGCCTGGGGTTCCGTCGGGAAGCGTGGCACGCGGGCCGGTGCGCACGATCGTGGCCGGCGTCGTGAGATCGGTGGGCGGTGCCGCAGTGATGAAGAATGGCTCGTCCAGGAATGTCTTGCCCTGCGTGGCAGGAACGATGTTCCCGGCAACCGTCGTACGCGTGAGATCACGGTCCGAGGTGAGCTTATCCTCGTCCCGCCAGACGATTTTCGTGACAGCGGCAGGCGTGATTGACGATGGGGGCGATGGTGGGCAAGTCAAATAGGCGGGCGGCGTAATGGCCGCGCCGTCCGGCGGGGGGAACAGCCAGTCACACTCTTCCGCACCAGGTCCGGCCAGTTCCACGATCTGCCGGATCGGCGGATCGCCAGCGGATTCGGGCTGCGTTTCGATGAGCAGCATCTGGCCTTGCCGGAACCCGTAGCCGTGGCCCAGAACATACATCTGGGTCGCTCCGGCCTTGAGACAGCGCTGGCTGTCGTCAAACCAATAGGCCTTGATCTTTCCGGCATTCCACAGGGAATTGGCGGGTGAGGAAGGCAGCAGATGCGGATCGCGCAGTGCCCCGGTGCGAGGATCGACCAGCCGGTCCATGAGGCTTGTGCCTGTCTCGAAAACGATAGGTGCACCGTCGGGCCCTTGCGCGCTTACAGCGAGTCCGTGCATGATGGTGCTCACGCCGGCTGCAACATCGAATTGCAGCATGACGCTTGACGAGATTGCCGGCTGCGGCTCGTAATCGACGAGCCTCGCATGCCGGATAACCGAGCGCCGCTGGGTCGCCGTGACCAATGCCGCCTCGGCTGCGACCCGGTCCTGGGTGTAGCTCAGATCGTCGGCAACAGCGCTCAGAGCCTCCAGGAACATCATGCCGAAATCCGCCTCGGATCGTTCCTGCCATTGCGGATATCGCAGGGCTGAGAAATCGAGAAGCGCTTGGCGGAAGCTCAGGAAGTCCTTGGCGAGATAGTCGATCGGCGGCACATCTGGCGCGAGCGGTGGACAGGGAGGCGGCTTGGCCTTGCAGTCGAGATCCGAGGGGCAAAGGGCCTTGAACGAGAACTGCACGTGATCGAAGAAGGGATCCAGCGCGTCACTTTTTAGTGTCAGCGTGTAAAATGAGAAATCGCCGGGCGCTGCGACGCGAAGCGTAAGAACGAGGTGGCCCTCGTCGTAACTCCAATCCGTGTCTGAGATTGGTTGCACCGCTACGGTTGGGACAGTGTCGCCGCCCGTGATCGCCGGTGGCGAAAGCAAGGTTCCTAAGGTCACATCGTTGAGGAAATGGACCTTGAGTGTCGTCTGCGAGGGATCGGCGATCTCGACAAAGTCGATGCCGTTGAAAGACGTCGAAGCCAATATGGCGGCACGGCGATCCCTTGCGTCCATTTCAGGGCACCACCACTTGCGTGAATTGTTTGGATTGGGTTTCGAGCAGCAGATATTCCACGCGGACGACGATCTGCGACTCGTCGCCTCCTTCACCGCTGCTCACCGTCACGTTCTGCACCTGGATCTGGCCAGCGAGCCACCGGTTGAGGCTCTGCTGGACGAGGAGCTGGGTGGTAGCTTGCAGCGCGTCGGAATTCGGCGCGAACAGCAGTCTGCGCAGGCCGCAGCCGAACTCCGGCAAGTCAGCCCGTTCGCCCGGTTCCGTCAGCAGGACCTGACGGATCATGCCGTCGACATGGATTCCATAAGGCGATTGCGCGGCTTGGCCGGAGGCCGGATCGATGCGGAACGGAAAGGCGTAGTCGTTGCGTGCCATCACTTCAATCTCTGGGATTGGCAAGCGAAGCTGGTCGCTTGCAGACTGGTTCAAAGACCAGAGACGCGAGGCTGCGTCTCCACGATCAGCACTGTCCCCTGTACTGCTTGATCGGCTGCCACGCAGAGCCCAACGCTCTCCTCGGTGAGGGTAAAATCATCGATGATCTGGCTTTGCGCCGAGGGCTGGACCCACTGCACCTGGACGCACGGATGCGCCAATGGCCCTAAAAAGAATGGACAGCCCGCAATCACGAAGGTATCCGATTGACGCAGCGCGAAGCCGCCGGCCACACGGGTCCGTGAATTGGTCGTGACGGCCTGCACCTGCCCGCCATGCGGGCACATCATCACGCTCGATTGATTGAGCAAACCGGCCATCCTCTCCTCCCCTAATCTAGAGACGCTCGCGCCCGCAGCCGGGAATACTGCCTCACATCACTTCCAAGGCACCCTCGTTGACATTGACTTCGGTATCGTCGATCACGATCTTGTTCCCGCCGCGCTGGACCGTCACGCCATCCGAACTTAACGTCACCGTGTTGTTGCTCGGGTCGGAGATCGTGATCGTTGTGCCGTCATCATCGAGCAGGATCTTGTGGCCGGACTTGGTCACGATCGCCTTCACAGCGGGCGCCGCATCCGAAGGCGGCTCGCCGTCGCGCCAATAACAACCCGCCCAGATCGGATAGGAGACGTCACCGGCCTCGAACTCAATCCACGCCCCGGAACCAACTTCCGGGAGAAATGCCACGCCTACATTGCTTCCGGCATATGGCACGCAAGGCCGGCACCAGCCGGTGGGCTGATCGGCCAGCACGGCCGGCACCTTCGCCTTGATCCTGAGCGTGCTTGCATCGACATCGGTGACGGTCCCGCGATATTTGCCGAAGAACCGGTTGCGAAGCCGATCCATCACATCCGTGAGAGCCTGTTCGTCCATTTCCTCCCCCTGCCGATCGATCAAAGCGCCCCGGCAAGGCTGGCGAGCCCGCCTGCACCGCCAGCGGGTGCCGCGCCAACGGCGTTGCGGACCAGCACGAACCTCATCGAATGGGCGTCGGGACTGATCGTATGCCGCACGCTCCACACCAGATAGCGGCCTGAATGAAGCGCACCGATGCCGGAAATGGCGACGAGCACCCCGGCCCGCAGAATGACCCCGAGCCGCTCGGCATCGACGCTGCCCTCACAGCGGACGAACCATGCCGATTCCCGCAGCACCGACTGCGCACGCAACGTGAGCTCGCCGCCGTCATCGACCGGTGCCGCTAAGAGCACTGTCATGGGTTTGCCGGTGAAATCTGCTAGACTGCGATCGCTGAGCAGGGGAAGACCAGAGTCAGAGGCATTGGCCGATACGCCATCGGGATCGGAATCGGTGAAAAGGGCCTGCCGCGCGACGACCGAAGTTGGACGGGTGGCATCCCACTCGAGATTAAGGCTGCTTACCGTCCAGTTCTGCGGATCGTTTAGGGTGAAGGTCACAACCGGATCGCCGTCGAGTTTGGGTTTGGCGAAGTAGCCGGTCCGCTCGCCGGGCTTGTCGGCACAGGCGACGCGGCAGACCTTACCATTGCGGCGGGCCAATGTGCGCAGGAACTGGATGTCTGATCCGCGCTGCATCAGGCTGTGACCTGCCTCGGTGTGAGACGGCGAGTCATCTTGGGTGTTCTGGTCCGACGGCGTGATCCCATAATCGCCGAAGATCGCGTTGGCGACATCGGCATCGGTTACGTCGACCCACTCCTTGACCTTCTCGGTCAAATTCATGAGCCATGATGCATCCTGGCCCCAGACCACTAGCGTCGAATTGGTGATTCCCGTTTCGAGGTGAATCTTGTGCGAGAGCACATTGCCATCGAAGATGCACTGCGCTCCCGGCCCCGTGCCGCCGCCAAGGGCTGAAGCGACCGCTCCAGCCGCTCCACCCACGCCCGCCGCTGCACCACTGCCTCCGAGCGTTGCCACAACGGCAAGATTTGCGAGCGGCGAAAGACGGCCATCGGAGACGTAAACCAGATCCCCGTCACTTGACCGTGCGATCGGCACGGTGAGCTGCACTGCCGCTGGCAGATCCATGTTCTCCTCGACCTCGAGCGATGAAACCGCGGTGTAGAGGTCCTGATCGGCCGGTTTCCCGTTGAGGAGGATTTGGTAGGTCCCCGGCATCAGCTGATCCTAGGCGCATTGAGCGGGATGCCAACGAGATCGCGGTTGGCGAGCGCATCAGGAACGATTGCGTTGTTGGCATCACACAACCGCCAGAACGCAGTAGCGTCGGCAAGATAACGGTTGGCGATGTGGTCCAAGCGCTGACCGCTTTGACGGCGGAAATAGCCCAGCACCAAAGCCGGGCCCGGAAGCGGCAACCGGGTCACCTGTAAGGGAGTGCCGTCTGCGCGCTTGATCTGATACTGCCCCGCGTTGGCGTAGCGGCTGCCGGGAAAGAACATCGCGAACCCCTCAAAACGGCGTCGGCAGCATGCCGAGGATCGAGACGGCGGAATCGGCCAGATTCGCTGTGGCGTGCACCTGCCGCAGCCCTTGCGTGTAGACGTAGGCAATCGTCGCTATATCCTTCATTGGGCCCTGGATCCAAACAAGTTGGTCAGGGGTCAGCACATCCAACGTCATCTGGGCTTCCGCATGGGTTGGATTGAGCGACGTGTCATAAAGCTTCTCGGTAATCGTCAGCTGCTTGACACGCACCGGCACGATACGCTGTGGCCCCCACACAAAGAGGACCACGGGCACTTGCATTCGCGGCACTGACGAATCGCTGGCGGCTGTTACAGAGGCACTCAAACTTACCCCGCTGGCCGACACGGAGGCCGACACCGTGCCCAAAAGGCCTGCAGCTGCCGAGGCCAACGGATATTGCAGCATCTCGAGTGCCGCCAGCCGGGTGTAGAGGCCGGTTGCAGTTGCAAGTCCGGCAGCAACGGGGTTGATGGCGGCATCCGCAATCTCGTCATTGGCGTCCATGAACAGGGTGAAGCTAAAGGACTCGCCCGGCAGTCCTTTGACGGCGAGCGGATCGCCGCCCGCTTCTTTCGCCGGCGCTGCCGCCGCCGCCGTCCAGGTATGCGTGATTGTCTCGGGGTTGATCTGGAAGATGGTTACATTGGGGACGGCGCCAATGAAGGTCGGCATGAAAGAGACAAGTCCGCCTTTGAGGAATTGGCCAGCCATCGACTCAGTTACCCCAGGCCCCCGCTCTATGATGAGCGGGGGATATGAACGTTACGCTCCCCGCTCCAACTGGCGGAGCGTCTCGCCAACGATCCGCCTCGCCATCTCGGACAAATTCCTGCCCGGTGCCTCGGCGGCATCCACACGCAGGCTCGGGATATCGCCCGCTGCCGGCATTCCGCCCGCTGCCGCCAAACCTGCAGCAATGTGCAACCCGAGTTGCCGGGCCTCAGATTCCGGCAGGCCGGGCGCCTTCACGATCAGCCGGTCGATTCGCATGCCGCCCATCGCGCCAAGTCCTCTTTACCCTTGCGCCAGCCCAAAGGAGTGGAAGCCACGTGCCAGGCGAACAGCCGCAGGCTTGACCCGCGGAACGGGCCTCTCCTGAGGGGGCAACGGTGGAGCTGGGGCCGGCGGTGCAACGATGTGAACTTCCAGCGAGCCGATATGCACGCCCGCACCGGTCTCCCCGATCTGGTTCGCTGCCCGGCCGTTGCTGCCAATTTGATGGACGACGGGAGGCGGGATCAGCTGAATGCTTTCCCTTTGTGCCGGTTCTTTTACGGCAGGGCCTGCGTCGTGCCACGGGGGACCGGTCATGCCGGTTCCAAGGCGGGAGTCATGGGGAGCGATAGCTTTCCGAGGGCTGGCGGCGCGCGCACTTATGAGATCGTGACTGGGCGTTTCGAGCTCTCCGCTCCCCGTTGGCGGTTCCGCCGAATTGCGTCTTGCCGCACGAGAGCTGCTCGAAAGCACCGCACTTGGACCAGCTGGGGTAGTGCCCTCCGGAGTGGCTGCTTGAAGTTTCGATGGCCCTGGCGCCGGCTGCGCAGTTGTGCCGTGATGAGCTGTTTCGGCTGTCCACTGAAACCGGCTTTGTGACACGGGCTGTCCAGTAGCCACACTTTGGTCGGGACTAGGCTTAGTCAAGGCGATCGCACCGGACAGGTCTTTCGGCGCAATCTCATGCGCCGGGATACCGAGCTTCGAGGTGTGAACTGGGGGTTCCAGCCTCCCAATTTGCAACGAGCCGGCTTGCGCGGATCCATCCGGTGCTGGCGCGGCAATCTGCGCCTTGCCTTCGGCTGCGAGATTGTCTCGCGATGCACCTCCCGTCATCGGGTCTCTCAGACCCGAATTCATGCTCTGGCCACGTAAGTCAGCGGGTGACGAACGCGCGGCACCCCCGCGATCCGTTGCCCCGGCAGCTTGATGGTCTTCGGCAAGTGCTTCGGTGCTGGGAGCGATCGCCCTATCAGGAGGCAAGGCGGCGGGCCTGAACAAAAGCCTTGGCGGCATCAGCACCGCTCCTTCGCCCTTGTTCACCACCGGCGCCGCAATCCGTTGTAGGTACGACCGGCGAGACATGACTTATAAACCTCTGCTCAGCCGGGCGAATTCGGCATAGTTCGCCCGCCGCGATTGCGGCAAGGACAGTATCGAATCTTCAGACCAGTGATAGCGCTGCGCGAGGATGTCGATTTCCTCATAGAGGAAGGCACACCGGCCGCGCAGCTCCTGCAGGCAATATTGCCTGGCATCGAAATGAATCGGAACGCGCGCCCCACATTCCGGGCAAATTCCCTCCAAATCGCCGCAAAGGCTGGGGGCCATTGCTTCCATGGCCGACTCGACCGGGTGCCGCAAACGGCTAGGCAATTCGGCCGGCCGGATGCAAAGACGGGCAAGCTCCTCATCGGCGTCCAGAAATCGTCCCACGGCGAGCAGGTCGCCCACTGTCGGCAGACGGAATCGGACTTGGCTCGCTACCGGCGAACCGCGCTTCCCCGACGGCCGAGGCGCGAGGCAGAACCATCCTGGCTCGTCATCCTTGACCGACCAGCCGCGTAGGCGAAGCTTTGACCTGTTTGGCAGATGATGATGGAGATAGGCGTCAATGCTGAAATCAACGTCGATCCGTTTGCCGCAATTCGGCGCACGGCACTTCACATCGGCCCTGATGCGGTCGCCCATCAGGTGCTGGCGCAAGCGCACGATGAACACGTCCAAATCGGTGACGGATAGGCTTCTCCATTCAACCGATCTTCCGTCGGCAGCACGCGCGAGATACTCGGCAAGGACAAGCGCCAACCTGGCATCATTGCTCGTCGCCTCGAATAGCAGCATGTCTTCCCGGCCCGTCGGATGCCGGATACCAATCACGAGTCCGCTGACCGGTAAACGGCAAGTTGCGGCCATCGTCGTAACTGCGGGAGTTCCAGTTATAGCTGCGGATGGGAGCTGCATGTCAGGTTTCTAGCTGCTCTTTGACGGTCGGATCTTTCTCCCAACCTTCGTTTTCGAGCTTGATGTGCTCGATCGCGACGGTCGACCCACCGGCATCCAGGTCCGGCAGCGCCTGGAACTCCGAAACCCAACAGCGATGGATGATGTAGCCCAGCACCGCCAGCCCTGCCTCATTCAGCAATTGTATACGGATCTCCCGCCGCAGATTTGCAAGCGAGGTCGTCGGATGGCCAGTGTCGAGCTTCTGGGTCGCATCGGCCCAATCGATGAAGTCGGTGTCTTGAGTGACCCCGCGGTCGAGGGTGATCGGTTCGTATTTCGTGCGGCCGAGTCCCTTCAAGATGATGGCGTTGCCTCCCTGCGGATACTCGATAGGAGCGGCTGAGCGTTTCAAGGCTGACACTTTGCTCACCGCCGCCACAGCTGTCGTGCTCTGGCCGAAATAAACCAGAAAGCGATAGGTTTTATAGGGATCAAACCGGCTCGTGTTGACGGGAAATATCGGCATGACAGCACCTCGGATTATCGAGCCCTTGCGAATTCATTGTACGCGCGAGACGGCGCCTTACGACGTCTGTGTCTGGCCTGCTAGCTGCGAGATGGTAATGATGACGAACTCAGCCGGTTTCAGCGGCGCGAAGCCGACGACAATATTCACGATGCCATTGTTGATGTCGGTTTGCGTCGTCGTTTGGGAGTCGCACGAAACCTTGAAGGCTTCGCTCGGGGTCTTGCCCTGGAATGCGCCTTGGCGGAAAAGTCCGAGCATGAAAGCGTTGATACTCATGCGAATCGCCGACCATAGCGGCTCATCATTGGGCTCGAACACTACCCAGCCGAGGGTGGCGTAGAAAGTCTGCTCCAGAAACAGGGCCATGCGCCGCACCGGCACGTAGCGCCACTGCTCATCGGTGAGCGTAACGGTCGTCCGCGCTCCGAATACCGCGGTCCCGATGTTTGGAAAATCGCGCAGGCAGTCGACCCCTATCGGATTAAGCAGGCCTTGCCGCTGGTCGGTCATCTTCCCGCGTTCGACGACGCCAGTAGTGTTCCTGGTGGTGGCTTGGAAGCCGGCGGGTGCTTTCCAAACTCCGCGGCTAACGTCGGTGGCCGCAAAGACGCCGGCAACCGTCGCGCTTGGCGGGATCTCGTTGATACTGCCGGTTACGAGGTTGATCGACTGGCCTGTTAGTGGGTCTGGCGACTTAAGATAAGGAAAATAAAGGGCCGCGTTCTTGCTGTGCGGGATGGTTCCTTCGCTTACGGTCTTGTCGATTGTGTGTTTAAAATGCAGCTGCGAGTCATCAACGGAATCGGTGAGCGGCGGATCTACGATCAAAAAGGCGCGCTTGTTCTCGCAAAATGTCTCCGCCGTGCTGAGCACAAGAGAGTTAGTGACGCCCGGGATCACCATCAGGTTGAAGATCGGCACCTTGTCGAGATCGGTGTCCTGCTGCATGACCTTGGTGAAGTCCGGCCCCTCAAACAAATTTCGAAAGCTCGGTGGACTGCCTTGAAGCGACGCAGTGGTAAAGGTCCAGGTCATGGACGGGAAAAGCGCCTGGAAGTCACTGAGGGTGGGCCCCGTGTGCGCTGAGACGGTGGCCAGTTGAGAGACCGGGTTGTCAGCCGTGCCGATCCGGTTTTCGATAAAATTGGGATCGGTGCCCACCGGCGGGCTTTCAAGCTGGGGTGGTGTCAGCGTGACTCCGCGGTAACTCTCGGTGATGGTTCCGGGAGGCGCCCCAACGCCGGGCTGCGGTGCCGGTCCATAGGTGATGATCACGTCGGCCTTAAAAGGTCCGGGCGGCGATCCTAAGGGGAGGATCGGCCGCAGAGTGAGGGTCATCACAAAATTTGCGTCGGTGATTTCGCGCGCGGTAAAAGTCATCCCCAAGACAGATGGGGGAGAAAGAGGAGGGGCAATGCCGCCAGCGAATTGCGAGGGGTCAGACCCAGGAACCAAACCGACGACATAGGCTTGCGTGCCGCCGTTGAGAAAGAACTGATTGACCGCGCTGGCCATATCGCCGAATGAATTGTTCTCCGGGTCCCAATGGGGAACCTCCGAGGCGAAAACGGGTGTCCCGTCTTTAATCCACTGGGAGGCGCCGGCAAATGCATAAGCCGTGCTTCGCAGGAAGCCGCCAAATTCACGTTGATAATCGGCAAAGCCAAAAATCAGGACCGCTTTGCCCCAGTTCGCAGGTTTGGTCTTCAGCGGATGCGTATACCCTATGAACACTGCGATGTTGGTCGGCGCAGCGGTGATCGTGTGCGTCGAACTAGGAAGCTCTTGGATATAAATGCCTGGATAGGATACTGTGACGGGCATGATCCTCCTCCCAAAGTTTCAGCCACCCCACGCATGACGTCTGGAGATCAACAGCAATTACGCCCGTGCCGGATGCCACCTCGAATTTTATTCTTCTGTGTTTCAAGCCGGACTTGAGGCGCCGAGACTTCAGCGACCATGATTTCGCGCTCATCGCACTGACAGCCGTTCGGCCCTCGCGCCGAAAATCACGCATAGCCTAGTTTATGGCCGAGACATAGCACATGAAGAATGCGAGCGCAAGCCGTCCGGCGGGCCGCAGCCGGGAGCACCACGCGGGCGATGGGGCCGAAAGCCGATGTAGTGGCAAGCTGGAGAGACGATGATTTTTCTCCGCCCGGCTAGAGACCGTGCTAATCTCACCCTTGCCGATCGCCATTCGCGTCGAAGAGAAGTGGACCCATGTTTGCTCCGCTGGTCGCAAGATCGCAGCCTAAGACTGCCGCAAATGCAACCGCCAAACTGGCGCCTCCCCGCTCGACGCTTGTTGCGCAATTTAGGGGCAGCTCGTGCGAGACTACGCCCTTCCTCCAAAGCAGGCTTGATCAGGGAAGCTTCCAGCCGGAGAGGAACGAGCCTGGCATCAACGCCCGCGAGCAAGAGGCCCGCCGGCTTGCCGACCAGGGGCAAATCCCTCTCCAAAAGGGGGCCGTCCCATCCTGGGACTTCAGCAAGATCTCAATCTTCCCGCCCAACCAGCAGTCGGTATCTGCATCCCATCTCAGTCCAGCGTCGAGGCCTCGCATCAAGCTAGAGACAATCGGGTTTCATCCCTTCACATCTCAGGAGGCGCGTGGCCTGGCACAGCGCGACGGCAGCCCTGACGACCTGGAAGAGATGAGTGACGATCAGGATGCGCCCAGGCCTGACGTCTTCGAGCGACGGGGGCGTGGCCCCCACATCAGGGTGTCTGGTGGGAACCCTGCCGGGACTTCTGATTTCCCGGACGGTATTCGCTGGGTCCAGACGATCGACACGAATGCACCACTATTCGGGCAGAGCCCGCCATATGTCGACTTTGTTCCACCAAAAGACGACAAGCCATTTTATTTTCCCGATGCTCGGGAAAATGCAACATTCAGCGATAATCCGACACGCCGCGCGAACGGCGTGCGGTGGGACGCAACCCTCTCGCTGGCCGGAGTTAGGGGGCGGACTATCACGCGGCTCGACAGCGTCAATTACGGCTTCGACATAGACCCATCCGGGACGCTGAGCCTGCACCCACCAAGTACAACGGGCGCCGCCGACGTCGTTATACACGGCGACACGCTCCGCTCCGAGTATCCAGACTGGGTCTTCAGCGGCGGATTTGCCGTACCAGAGATTCCGGGTGGAGCGGTCACCGGCGAAACAGGCGTGGGATAAAGTCCCGTAAAATAGGCAGAGAGCAGCGAAGCCGATCTTTGGGCAGCGAAGGGGCGTGGTTGGGTTTCGGCTGTCGACGCGGTCGATCAAATCGTCCTTCAACGAGCCGATCAGCTGTTCATTTTTAACTTGGTGACGACCGAGCCTGTCCAGATTCGACGCGGATGGCTAGAATACAGTCTAACAGATGGCCTTAGCTGGTCTCCCGATGGTCGCTACTTGAGTTTTGGATTAGTAACCGGCCTAGCTAGTCGGCAAGGAGACGCTTTTCTACTTGCTAGATTTTGTCAGTCGGCAACGACAAAAAATCGAGGTCAGGTACCCGCGCGGCTTGATACTTATTTAGACCGTTGCGGTGCCACGAGACGCGACCGATTTGGACGTTTTCGCCCTGTCAGTTTGTATCGCTACGGTCGACCCGCAAAACAGCCAGAAATTAGGTTATGGGCTGCGGTAATTTTGGTCGCTCGACGAGGTACACCGTGCTAATTCGGTGGCTGCTGATCCGCCATTCGCGTCGAAAAGAAGTGGGACCCATGTTTGCTCCGCCGGTCGCAAGATCGCAGCCGAAAACAGCCGCAAATTCAACCGCCAAACTGGCGCCTCACCGCTCGACGCTTGTTGCGCAAGTTAGGGGCAGAGTGGACGAAAGTGCGCCCCTTCTCCAACGGAGGCCCGATCAGGCGGGCTTTCAGCCGGAGAGGAACGAGCCTGGCATCAACGCCCGCGAGCAAGAGGCTCGCCCGCTCGCCGATCACTTGCAAATCCCTGGTCAAAAAAGCGCCGTCCCGTCCTGGGACTTCGGCAAGATTTCGATCTTCCCGCCCAGCCCGCAACCGTCGCTTAACCCCCTTGGCCTGCAGCCAAAGCTTGCCATCGGGGCTATCAACGATCCGATAGAACATGAGGCTGATCGTATCGCTGACCAAGTGATGCGCATGCCGGACCCTGATCTTTCGATCGCAGCCACACCTGCACAGCTCAGCCGCAAATGCGCTGCCTGTGCGAAGGAAGAAAAGACACAGACAGTACAAACCAAACCGGCCGGTTCGGCCGAGTCAACTGCCAGCGAGGCGCCTCCGATTGTGCATAAGGTGCTCAGTTCGCCTGGACAGCCGCTAGATATGGCCACGCGAGCGTTCATGGAGCCGCGCTTCGGACACGATTTCAGCCACGTACGCGTGCATACGGACACAAAGGCCGAGGAATCGGCGCGAGCAGTGAACGCCTTAGCTTACACAGTAGGGCAAAATATCGCGTTTGGGGCGGGGCAATATGCGCCGGAGACCGCGGCGGGACGGCGACTGACGGCGCATGAACTG
This sequence comes from Pseudomonadota bacterium, assembly GCA_030948025.1. Taxonomy (GTDB): domain Bacteria; phylum Pseudomonadota; class Alphaproteobacteria; order Rhizobiales; family Beijerinckiaceae; genus Methylocapsa. Next base: position 10,490 of record JALZAY010000004.1, on the reverse strand, counting down.
GCGCATACGATCCAGCAATCGGCTGCGGCGCACGTCCCGTTAAGACTACAGATCTGCTCAAACAGTGATGCAGAGGAAGCCAACCCAAAACTTACCGCGACGGGCCTGTCAAACGAAACTTCGGCATCTATGCATTCGAGTGGGGTGGTCCTTCAACGCCAAGATGATGACGGGGGACTGCCACCCGGTGGGGCTCCCCCGGCACCGACGCCACCTAGCCCCGCGCCGCCGGCGGCGCTACGTATATGCGGTCCCGACATCACCACCTCGATCACCACCATGCTGGGCACGGTCGAGCCGTGGTTCAGGGGACTGACGGGTTTCGAGCAGTCCAGGAGCTGCGTGGCGCTGGGCCCCGGCGCGCCGCTGGTCGGGGTCAATCCGATCATGGCCTGGGACACCCGGGAGCTGTTCCTGCCGAACACGGGCTGGCTGGACGCCTATTTCCGGGACTGGTCGTGCGGTTCGCCGCGGGATTCGGGATGCGACACCGACCCCACGCGAAACCTATGCGAGACGGCCGGGACCTGTGGCAACTCCGTGGTCGTGGGCGGCAAGTGCATGCTGGCGGGTACGGCCAATTATGCCCTGTTCGGGAAGATGTGCCGGCTTTGCCACGACTACACAGGGCGATGGAGCCGCTGGGACATGCGGGCCATCATCGGGGTCTACAAGACCCTCGCCGGGGACGATTCGACCCCGCCCAAGGAGGTGGCGTCGGCCGCCTACGACGGGACGTTTCCTACCGTGCCGGCGGCGGCGGAGAACCGCGGGACGTGCACCGGCCTCTGCGGCCTGACCCACAGCGGCGCCTTCGACTTCATCTGGGAACCATACAGATCGCGGTGATGCTGTACGGGGCAGGCCTCACTACGTCAGCCGGAACGCAATTGTGGCCAGTCTGTTCTCGCACCGAAGAAAGGCGTAGCCATGTTTGCCCCAAAGGTTGCAAGATCGCTGCCGACGAGAACATCGGCAAGGTCAAACTACAAACTAGCATCTCATCGCTCGCCGTTTATTGCGCAATTTAGGACGTGCATTGCCATTGATGGATGCGCTCCCAGTTTCTTGTCGGTCGGCGCGAGAACCATGCTTTTTAGATGGTGCAGTTCCTTTTCGTAGCGAAGTAGGACGGAGCCATGTTTGCTCTAAAGGTTGCGAGATCGCAGCCCAAGACAGCCGCAAGTTCAGCCACCAAGCTAGCGCCTCACCGCTCGACGCTTGTTGCGCAATTTAGGGGCAGCTCGTGCGAGACTATGCCCTTCCTCCAAAGCAGGCTTGATCAGGGAAGCTTTCAGCCGGAGAGGAACGAGCCTGGCATCAATGCCCGTGAGCAAGAGGCCCGCCGGCTGGCCGACCAGGGGCAAACCCCTCTCCAAGAGCGGGCCGTCCCGTCCTGGGACTTCAGCAAGATTTCGATCTTCCCTCCCAGCCAGCAACCATCATCTGCACCCCTCCGCCCGCAGCCAAAGCTTGCCATCGGGGCTGTCAATGATCCGCTCGAACATGAGGCGGATCGAGTCGCTGATCAGGTGATGCGCATGCCGGACCGTGATCTTTCCATCACGGGCGCACCTGCGCAACTCAGCCGCAAATGCGCCGCCTGCGAGGAAGAAGAAAGGGTACAGAAGCTGACACACGGTTCTCACCTTTACCGAACGGATTCCGTCATTAGGGAAGGGGTAAATGCCAATGAAATTGCGAAACAAGAAAAAGTGTGCCAAAGTGGCCTCTCTGCCACACATCATTTTCGGATTCGTCAAGCCCCGGACGGGTGGGAACCGGACTGCTGTAAGGTTATGGAATCGACGCCCACGGACAAATTGATGCCTGTCGAAGTGCCCGAAAGCGGCTGCAGGCTTATCGAGTCGCCATCTCCGCCAACCAGCGCGTTGGCGGTGAGGCCTGGCCCCAAGGCGAACCCAGCACCAGGGCCCCGGTAATCGCCGACGAGCGCATAGCGGTGGCTGGGAGAGCCTGCGGTGAAGACGTCCCAGGCGAACTGGGTGGGACCGGTCACGCCGATGTCGAGGCCGATTCGGTTGATCGTTCCCTCATAATATTCAGGCCCGCCCCGCATCGAATGAAACACGCAGGAAAGGTTTTTGCTCGAACCGATGATAAAGCCGATACCCGGCTCGACATTGCATTCGAGCACGCCGGAGTGTACTGGTGTGGCGCTGGACACGGTCGCGGTCAAACCAACAAACGCGGCGCCGAGAACTGTCGCGTGCGCCGCCGGGAAAAACGAAAAATTCATAAAGACTTACTCCTTATGAGAAAACCCAATCCCTGCCAGCAGCCGCGGCGGGGCCGAAGATAAGCGGCGGTTAGCTTCGGAACAGCTAAATCCCGGATGGATGGTAGCATGACGTATCTATTTCGCCAGTTTTCATCCTTCCATTGCTAGAATTTCGAGGAAGTAGGATGAGGCTGAAACCGACGGCTATCTGGTGAATGTCGGACTACGAGGGGGGACTACCAAATTTCGAGGCGACTTCGCGAGATGCGGCTGTCACGCGCGCGGGCGGCGCGGGCGGAAAAGTCCGCCGCCCTTGACCCATCAGCCACTGCTCCTGACCCACCTGTTGCACCACTTGGACCGCCCGCCCCCGCTCCCGAGCTAATCAAAAAATTCGCCAAAGAGACGCATGACCTCGACGCCATCCGCAAAAGCGTCGAGGACGCGGCCTCTGTCAGCGCTGGGCTTTGGCTGAGTTTTCTCTTTGCTTTGTTTTACATCGGCATCGCGGCGGGCGCCGTTACACATAAGGATCTACTGTTCGAAAACCCGGTGAAGCTGCCTTTTTTCGGCGTCGACCTGCCGCTGATCGCCTTTTTTGTTCTGGCGCCGATTCTGTTCATCGTCTTCCATGCCTATACGCTAGTGCATTTCGTCATCCTGGGCGCGAAGGCGTGGTGCTTCAACGAAGAGCTCATAAATCAGCTTCCAGGTGCGCCGGAAACGTGGGACGGCTTGCGGCGGCAGCTGCCGAACAATATTTTTGTGCAATTTCTCGCGGGGCCGGGGGATATACGCGAAGGCAAGCTAGGACTTATCCTAATGGCGATCGCCTGGATTTCTCTGGCGATAGGCCCGGTTCTTTTGTTGCTTCTGATCCAGGCCCAATTTTTGCCCTATCATCTTGCGCGGGTCACCTGGGTCCATCGCTTCGCGGTTCTCGCCGACGTGATTCTCTTGTGGCTGCTCTGGCCTGCCGCTCTCTATGGCCGAAGCAAGCCGATGTGGCGCCTCGAAGGAAGGGGCAAGGGTTGGCCGGGTGTGCTGGCCTTGACCGGCCGCTACGTTGTCGGGCTCACTGCCTGTTTGGTCCCCGTTGGCCTCGCGTTCACTGCGGCGACCTTTCCTGGCGAAAGGATGGAGGATTGGATCGGCAACAAACAGTGGATTCCACCAAATGGTGTCATCGCCTGGCTAGGGGCAGAGGACCCGCCGGATGAGCCTAGATGGACCTCGTTCCATGATCTTTTGTTCAATGGCAAAGTTGATGGTGTAACGCTGCGGCGCAAAAGCCTATTTTCGAATACCTTAGTGCTTCCTGGCTTCGACGCGCTCCAAGCCGCGCATATCGACGATCCGAAGAAGCTTGACTCTGTCGAGTACACTTTGAGTTTGCTCAGGCGGCATTTCGAAAGCGCTGTTTTCGCCGGGGCAAACTTGCGCAAGGTCGATATGACGGGAGCGCAGCTTCAAGGCGCATCGCTCGACAGCGCGCAGCTTCAGGGCGCGCAGCTCTGGCAAGCGCAGCTTCAACACGCGTCACTTGGCTTTGCACAGCTTCAGCGCGCGTCTCTCAAGGGCGCGCAGCTTCAAGGCGCGTCGCTCAACCGCGCGCGGCTTCAGGGCGCATCGCTCGAAAATGCGCAGCTTCAGGGCGCGTCGCTCAAGGGCGCGCAGCTTCAGGGCGCTTCGCTCAAGGGCGCGGAGCTTCAGGGCGCATCGCTCCTCGCCGCGCAGCTTCAAGGCGCATCGCTCCTCGCTGCGCAGCTTCAAGGCGCGTCGCTCCTCGCTGCGCAGCTTCAAGGCGCGTCGCTCAAATATGCGCGGCTTCAGGGCGCATCGCTCCACAGCGCGCAACTTCAGGGCGCGCATTTTCAAAAATCAACTCTTGCCGGCACGGATATGGGCGGCGCCGCAGTGTGGCGCACGAACTTTGAGCTAATCTCTGCGGTCGCCGTCTTCGAGGACGATCTGAAAGAAAGCGCAATGTCAAATGAAGAGTTTGCTACCCTCAAGGTGACGATCGTGAAAGAGGTGCCCGAGGGCGAACAACGTGAACAAGCTGTGAAACGCATCGAGATATTGAATCCGGACATTTTTGGCCCGGAGGCGACTTTGAGTGAGACTCTCGAAGAGGGACACGTGAACGAAGCCGCATATAAGGCGTCTTTAGCGGATCAACTCAAAAGCCTCGCCTGTTCCGAGGACGACGACGCCCTGCATATCGTGCGTGGCCTCGTGATGAATGGCCCCATCAAGAACACAGGTGCGCAGGCTACCGGTCTTGTCGAAGCGATCCTCAAACCGGACTGCCCGGTCTCCGCCGCCCTCACCGAACAAGACAAGGCCGATCTGAGAAAGCTGGCCGAAGAGAGGCAGCCCATCGAAAGCAAACAATAAACTCATCAACGTGACGAGTCCTGATTCGAAGAGGAGCGGCTGGGGATGTTCGCGGTGGAGATTTACGCAGCGGTTCGACGGTTTGTTTTCATCGAAGGGAAGAGCAGGCTCGATCTGACACCGGTTGCCCGCACCCAGCCTGCTGACCGGCAGGGTTTTTGACGAAGCCGGCGAGCGCATGAGAAGGGAACGCGCAATCGGTACTATGTTTCGACTTCCTCACCGGAGTGGGAAGGACCGTTCAAGCGGCTGGCGGATACCGGCTGGCAATTTGGAAGGCCTGGTGATCAACAGGCTTCGTACATTTCTCGCCGACCCCGGAGCGATCCTCGATGCCGTCGACAATGAATCGCACAACGGTTCAGGATGCAGCTAACTGATCGAACGTGGCCGTCAGGTCGTGGAAGAACTCGGAGCCCACGCACCTGACAAAGTCAAAGCGGCGCTCATGATACTGCTCTGCCGCGTGGAAATCTGATCCGCACCAAGCTGACCGTGCCGATTTTATTGGTGCCAAACCTGAAGTGGTAAGCCTGTGACTGGCCGTGATCAGCGCCATATGAGAACACGCCGATGTCGGCTCCCCTTGCGGGCTTGCGCTGTCGCTCACGGCCTGACCTCCCCGCCTGCGGCAGTTTCTAGTGTTTGGAGGATCCGTGCAAGCCCGGAAACAGCAGCTTCCACCGCATTGTCACGTTGGCCAAGTATAACCGATTTCGAGGTCGTTTTGGGTCTATGGGCACCGGCGTAAGCCATTGATTTTGTTAACGGCCGCCCCTCGGCGGCGACGGACACCGATCCGAACGATTCGACGAAGACGATTCCCCGGCCCTGCCAATCCCCGCATCGGCGGTCTGATCCAAACATCGGATGAGTGCTATAGTCCCGGACGAGAGGCGGCAGTAGAACGGCGCGGGCGGTTCCTCGCCTCATGGAGGCGAGACGATGAACACGAGGAAGGCGGAACGGGCGACGGCGCGCGCACGAAAAACCTGGCCGAGAAGATCGCGCCCATGATTGAGGCAAGTGAAATGTTCGTCCTGGAGGGACGCGACGATCAGGTCGGCCAGTGTGATCGTGCAGGCCTCTATAGGATCGCTGGCGAACTCCCGGCGCTCAAGAAGAATTTCCGGAAAGATATTGAACGAGTGTTCGATGTAGCGGCCATCACTTTTCTTGAAGTGTGCTGTGATGAATGTGTAATGGATTTCGTGCGGCGCCCGCGACCGTTGCATATCGGATGACTGGCCACCCTCAGGCCCAGCACTCATAGGGACTAGGCGCTAGGCCGGCTTTGCGACCGCTGCTCGCGCCGCCGGTTATGTTGGGTTTGATAGGCGATGCCCGCATGACAGGCGCAATATGGTCCTTCGCCCGGCAGTTTCTTCGCGCCGCAGAAGCGAAATTCAGACTGGGCCGGATCGCCGATCGGCCAACGGCACATCGACTCGCGCAATTCCACAATAGTCACGGGTTTGGCCGGGTTCTTGCGGCGACGGAACTCGGATGGTCCGAAGTGCCGACCATCGCGATCGAACATCTTGATGCCGCGCAGCGACGCGCCTTCGCAATCGCCGAATCGCTTGACGGAGAACTCGGCCTGGAACGACCAGCTCCTGGCCGAGCAGCTCAAGGAGCTTTCAATCCTCGATCTCGATTTCGATCTCGAGGCGACCGGCTTCGATATGGGCGAGATCGACCTCAGGATCGAGAGCCTGGACGAGAAGGGCGGCCTTGTCCTTTCGGCCCACCTCTTGGGGGCCAGCCAACGAAGGTTGCGATCCCGCCCGCCCGGCATCCCCAATTTCTGCACAGACGAGAAGGCCACTTCTACTTACCGGCATTTCTGCGTAGAGCTCTTGATAACGAAAATCGACATGCGAATTCGCGATGTCCGATGCATGGCGCCTTGATTCGTTGTCTTCGAAGAGATGCCTCTGGGTAAACGCCATTCTCGGCTAGGCACTATGCAGCAAAAAAGTGTAGGCTTACGCTATGACCCCGGAACAACGCTATTGGTGGCGAATCGCGCTCGAGTTGAAACTGCGTAAGAGCAGCGGAGACGCCTTTCAGGATTTTTTCTCGACAGTGATGGCGAAGGCGCATGGGGCGGACTTCGTCCGTCTCCGCGCGTTCGGTTCTCTCGGTGACAAGGGCTGTGATGGCTATTTGAAGTCTCTGGGCCATGTGTATCAGTGCTACGGCGCCTTAAATGGCGATTCCGGCAAGGTTGCCCACCTCACCGGCAAGATGGCCGAAGATTTCGCTAAAGCACTCGCCGGGGTCTCCGCGATCATGAAAGAGTGGCACATGGTCCACAATCTCGTGGATGGCCTTCCTATAGAGGCGGTCCTCAAGCTAAAGAAACTCGAGGCAGCTAACACCGCCCTCGGGTTCGGCTTCATTGGCATGGAAGGCTTCGAAAATCTCCTCTTCGGCTTGGAGCTCAGCAAGATCGAGGATCTGCTCGGCGTTGTCGCCAACAATCAAGACGCACAGAACATGCAAACCGCCGAGCTGCGAGACCTTGTAGCCAATGTCGCGCGAGCGGCGGACGAGGCGCCGTTCGACGTCACCGCAATCCGACCGGTTCCGCCTGACAAGCTGGATTTCAATAAATTGCCCAGTCACTGGCGATCGCTGATCGCTAACGGCTGGCAAAACGCCCACCTCGTCCGCCAGTATCTCGTGCGTCACCATGACCCGCTGATCGGCGAGCGGATCGCGCACGCTCTGCGAGTGCGATACCAATATCTGAAGGCGCAAAATCTGTCGCCTAGCGCAATCATGGCCTCGCTCTACGAAATGGTCACGGGGACCGGCTCAGTCGCGCCAGCGCGGCAGGTCGCAGCACAAGCCTTGCTCGCCTTCTTGTTTGAAAGCTGCGACATCTTTGAAGATGATCCTGCGAAGGTGCCGTCATGATCCTTCCCGGCAAGCATCTACAGCAAGATAGTGCGCTTCTAGGGGTCGGCGCCGAGATCCTCGATCACCTGGATGAAGATCGGACGATCTCGGAGCTGTGGGAACACGTTCGCTCGGCTCGCAGCTCAGCGGCAACGCCACTGTCCTTCGATTGGTTCGTTCTGGCGCTAACGTTTCTCTACGCCGTCGCCGCCGTCGATCTCTCTGGCGGCGTGATTAGAGCGAGATCCCGACCGTGATCGGCGCGATTGAGAGTTCGCTCCCGACGTTCAAGACGATTCGATTTCAGGCCGGACTGAATGTGTTGCTTGCCGACACGCAACCAGACTCGACCGATAAGCAGACGCGTAACAGCGCTGGGAAGACCAGCCTCGTCGAGATCATTCACTTCTTGATGGGATCGAACTGCGATAAGGACTCGTTGTTTCGAACCAAGGCTTTGATTGAGCACACCTTCACGGGGGTGTTCTTTATCGCGAGCGAACAATTCACGGTTCAGCGCGGCGGCGCCGAGCCGCCCAAGATCTTTCTGCTCGCAGGCGGTGAAGATCGGCCTGACCTGCCGAAAAAGACTGATAAGTTGAGCGGGCGCCTGTTCGTTAGCAACAGCAACTGGCGCATCTTCCTGGGTCACTCGATGTTCGGCATGCCCGCCGACATTGAAGGAACAGCATTTGAAGATCCGGGGACTCCGACCTTTCGGGCTCTGTTCTCTTACTTCACGCGCCGCCGTAATTCCGGAGCCTTCCTGTATCCCGAACGGCAAGCCGAGCAACAGCAACGCGGAGACTGGCAGGTCAATCTCTCCTACCTGCTGGGGCTGGATTGGCAGATCCCGTTCGAATTTCAAAAGGTACGTACACGCGAGCGCACGCTTGAGGAACTCAAAAAGGCGGCGAGGGGAGGCGCCTTCGGGGAGGTCATGGGCACCGTCGCCGAGCTTCGCCCACAGGTCACCATCGCCGAGACCAAGGCCGAGAAACTTCGTACACAACTTCTCAGCTTCGAGGTCCTAGACTCCTATTGCGACTTGTCTAGACGCGCCGCGAAAGCAAAGACTGAGATGCAAGCACTCGGGCGCGAGTCCGTCGGTTTGCATGAGACGCTGGAACACCTTGAACGAGCCCTCGCCATCGAAAGGCCGCCGGATCGCGCGGATATACAAAAATTGTATGCCGCCAGCGGCATCGAGCTTCCGGGCGTAGCGCTCCGGCGCTTCGACGAAGTCAACCGCTTCTATGATTCCGTCGTCCAGAATCGTCGCACACACCTTCGACACGAGATTGAAGAAACGAGGCGCCAGATCAGCGACCATGAAAGCCGGCTGTCTTCGCTCGATGTGGAACGCCGAGACATCCTAAAGACACTCGAGGGGCGCGGAGCATTCGAAGACTTCATCAATTTACAGCGTGAGCTTGCAAACCTCGAAGCATCTGCCGCCACGCTGCGCGAGCGATACAAAGCTGCGGAGATCTTGGAAGGTGAGTCCACGCAGCTCGATCTCGACCGAGTTAACCTCAAACGGCGCCTGCAGGAAGATCATCAGCAGCGTAAAGCGGCGCTCGACAAGGCGATCCTGCTCATCGCCGACGCCATCAATGAGCTCTATGATGATCGCACTGGCCGGTTCGTCGTGGAGGCGACTGAAAACGGGCCAGAGTTTCGCATTTCGATCGAAGGCGACCGCGGCGGCGGCATTTCTAACATCGAGATCTTTTGCCTTGATCTTGCTCTATTGCAATTGGCGCGAGAGCGATTCGGCGGGCCGGGGTTCCTGATCCACGATAGTCACCTTTTTGACGGCGTGGACGCTCGCCAGATCGCCCGCGCACTCTTGCTGGGCGCGCAGGCGACGGACTGCGACGATCTTCAATACATCGTCACCATGAATTCCGACATTTTCGACAGCCTTCCGCTGCCTGACGAGATCGACCGCGAAAAGGTTACGTTAAAGACGCGTCTATCCGATGAAAACGAGACCGGCGGCTTATTCGGCTTCCGCTTCGATTGACATCGCAGGCGTCCATCTGTCTTTCTAAACAGCGCAAACGCTGGTTTCACCCCGCGCCGCGAAGCGTCTCCGTCCTTGACGCGTGTTAGGTTTCGGCGCAGCGTTGCCCTGACGTTTATACCCATTTTGTTTCTAGGATCGCGAGATGACTAAACTCAACGGTTTGCGGCTCACGGCTCGCTCACGCTGATGACGTGGAGCGCCGGCGCGTAGTCACGTTGATTTGACTGAAGCCCCGCTTGCGAAAGATGGTGTGACGCAGTATCAAGGCAACACATTGTTGTTGTCCAACATGGTTCTCTGATTGAGGGAGGGCCGCCGCGCCGAGAATCCCCCGAAACCGGGCGCGGAGTTCCAGGGGTTAAGCCCGCTTCAGATTCCAACTGACGCGGGCTATTTTTATTTTCAGGCTGTGAGCTGGGGATCGGTCTTAAGCCTTCCGCCCAGGGTGCGGCGGCTTGGCGGGACCCTGTCTTTCCGATAGCGCTCAATGAAAGCGGCCAAGCTTTCGCAGATGATGCGGCGGCTTCTGCCGATGACCACAGTCTCGATTTCGCCGCGCTCAATGAAAGCGTAAATTTTGGGGCGGCGGCTTCGCTCTCAAGATACGCGTTGATCGCGGCTGGTCCGTACTGCGGCTCGATTTTGACCGCCGTCTGAATCTAGAGTTTCATGATTGGCGGACTAAACTGGAGGCATAACCATGGATTTGAAAAAGTTCATCGCCGACTTGGCCGCCGGGTATAGAAAGCTTACCGGGTACGAGGCGGGCCGAAAAGCAGGACATGATGCCGGCCGTGCGGAGGGGTACGAGGCGGGCCAAAAGGCGGGACACGACGCCGGCCGTGCGGAGGGGTACGAGGCGGGCCGAAAGGCGGGACACGCCGCCGGCCGTGCGGAGGGGTACGAGGC
>JALZAY010000213.1 GCA_030948025.1 Pseudomonadota bacterium | reverse complement strand
GGCCGAAGCGCGAGGTCACGATATCATAGTCGAAATCGTCGAGGCGCCGCTTATATTGCGCCGCATCGACGACCCGGTAGCGGGCTTCAACCCCAAGAAGCTTCAGGTTTTTAATGAACGGCGCGGTATGCGGCGCCAAGGCATTGTCGAAATCCAGAAACTCGATCTCGAAAGGCTTGCCATCGGGCAACGTCAAGAGCGTGCCGGCCCGCTTGCAACCGGCATCGGAAAAAAGCGTGGCGGCGCGGCGCAATAGCTCGCGATCCTGGCCCGAGCCATCCGATACTGGCGGGACATAGACCTCGCCGAACACCGAGGGATCGAGATCGCCCCCAAACGGTTCGAGCAGCGCAACTTCTTCTGGCGCCGGGCTGCCTTGCGCGGCCATCGGAGAATTTTGGAAAAACGAAGTGGTGCGCGAATAGACGCCATACATGATATTGGCATTGGTCCATTCGAAATCGAAGGCGAGACCGATCGCCTGCCTGATCCTCACATCCTTAAATTTGTCCCGCCTTATGTTCAAGAACCAGCCCTGTGTCCCCATTGGCGATTCATCGGGCAGTGTCGCGCGTTTGATTCGGCCATCCTTGACGGCGGCGAAATCGTAGCCGGTTGCCCACACGGCCGAGGTGAATTCCTCGCGAAAGGTGAAGACGCCCGCTTTAAAAGCTTCGAAAGCGACTTTGCGGTCGCCGAAATATTCGAACCGGACGCGATCGAAATTCGCCTGACCGGCGTTGACAGGAAGATCCTTGCCCCAATAATCAAGGACGCGATCGAAAGCGATGTAATGCCCGGAATCGAAGGGGCCGACCTTATAGGCGCTTGACCCGAGCGGCGGCTCGAGCGTCGTCTCGTCGAACGGGTGGCCCGCGTAATAGGCCGCGGAAAACACCGGTTGTCCGGCGACGATCAACGCCGCTTCCCGGCTGTGCCTCGGCTTCAGGCGGACCATGACAACATCGTCGGCCTCGGCCTCGGCGGCTTCGAGATCGCGCAACGATTGGCGGATCGACGGGTGACCCTTGGTTTTCAGAATATTCAAGGAAAACGCGACATCATGCGCGGTCAAGGGCGAGCCGTCATGGAACCTTGCCTCCTTGCGCAGAAGAAAGCGGTAGGTTGTCTTGTCGGCCAAAATCCGTACGGCGCGCGCGACAAGCCCATAGAGCGAATCTGGCTCGTCGCCGCTTCCGCTCATCAGCGAATCGAAAATGAGCCCCATTCCGGCGGCGCCGTCGCCCTTCAAGATATAGGTGTTCAGCGTATTGAAGGTGGTGAGATTCTGGTTGCCGGAGGTCGAGCTGACCTGTAGCACGATCTCGCCGCCCTTCGAGGCATCGGGATTCACATAAGGAAAATGGCTAAAGTCGGCCGGCTGGGCGAGATCGCCGAAGATGGAGAGGCCGTGGGTCTCGGTCTCCTGCGCGGCCGCCTGGGCAGCAGGCGTGAAAAAGCGCGGCAAGACGAGGCCCGCGAAGCCAAGCCGCAACGCCGAGCGGCGGGTGAGGGCATATGAAGCTTGCGAAAGGAATTTAGTGATCAAGGTTGCCCTCCATGCGAAGTGCCGGGCCGGAACAAACGCACCGCTTCCAGTGTGTCAGGTAGCACAGACGCGGGCAGCGGCAAACGCGGCTGAGTTTTTGGGCCATATAAGCATGAAAAAGCGAGGCAGGAACTCGGCTCTTGCAAAAACGCGGCTCGAAACTCTCATTTTGCCGGCAAGGGCTCGGGGTTGTCCGACAATGTGTGCAAGTAATCGATGATGTCGGCCCGTTTGGCGGGGTCGCTCTCGCCCGCATAAGCCCTTTTCGTGCCCGGCGTAAGCCCTGGGATTGGCGTGGAATTGGTCGAGATCGTCGAAGGTCCATATGCCGCCCTTGGACCTAATTGCCTCCGAAGAGTCAAAACCCTCGACGGAGCCTTTGGCCCGCTCGACGACCCCGTAAAGCGGCGGACCGATCTTGGGACCGGTGCCTTTCGCGAAAGTATGCCAGGTTTGGCAAGGCTTGGTGTCCTCGCCCTTTTTCACATCCGCCCGGGCCAAACGCTTTGCAATCGGCGCGACGGGTGGCGCGGTCGGACCACTTCCGGCCTCCGCTGTCTCCTGCACCGATGGATCGAAATAGCCCGGCTTGGCGAGCTTGGCATGCGAGAAAATCTCGTCAGAAACCATGTTAAGCGACATCGCAAAAAGCAGCGTGCCAAGGCAAGCCCCGGCGGTCTTGTTAATTCGAAGGAATTCAAGTCAGGTTCCTCCATCGGTCGAATACCGCTGACATGACCTTTCGGTACGAAATCACCCGTCGCCGGGATGACATCGATATCATCGGATCGCCATCGATAACTCGATATAACGCGGTTGGCGTGCCATTGGACGCCAACACGAGCTTGGTTGGAATGCGCCGTATCGCGGTACGAGACCGCGAAAACGGAACCCGGCCATGCGGGATGATGCTCGAACAACAACGAGACATTTGAGCACAAAATGACGCCCTACATGGGATCATGCTCAAGGCGTTGTTGTGCCGCGCCACCCACGTTGCAATCTGCCCAACGGTCGAGCGGACGACGAAGTTTTTTAACTCCGCTACCAGCTCGTTAACACCCGGCGCCTTGATTCGCGATTGGGACGGTTGCAGCCTATGCCGGCCAATTATTTCACTTCGATGGCGTTACAATAGCCGCGTTGCCGAACACCGTTCCGAAAGCATGCCCATGAACAATCTGTGACGTGATTGGAACAGACTGTATGGCTGTTGCCGTACCGATCGCCGTCGTCGTCACGAGATTGACGAAGGTAAGGAATTTCGAGGTATCGACGGACTGCGCATTGGCCGCGAAGATGATGTCGCCGTTGCGCATCTGCAGCCTTGTGGCGAGGAAATAGCCGCCGGGATCTTGGAAGCTGACCGAGAAAATGACCGGGACGAGAGGCCCGTCGAACCGCGACATATCGGCGCCGAGAAGCTGGGCCACTTCGCGGGGCTCCCGCCGGTAAAGGAACACCGCGCCTGGATTGGCTTGGCCGTCGAGCAATCCCCCGGCCTTCGCCACGCCCTCGGCGAGATTGATCCGCCAAGCGTCGAAATTGAACTCACCTTGCCCGAATCCAATGGCGGAGCCGGCCGTTGCCCCGAACACGATGAATTTCTGCTGCTCTTGATAGACATAGATCCGGTCGCCGGGCAAAATATAGATGTTATTGCTTGAATTCATCACCAGATTTTCGAAAGGCACGGTGGCGCGGCGTCCGCCCCGCTCGAGCATGACCCAGATCGCATAACCGGGTCCGGTGATGCCGCCCGCGCGGGTGATGGCGTCGAGAACGCGGTCTCCGGCGCCCGTGGCCGGAACCGCGAAGCGAAGCGGCGAATTCACCGCGCCGACCACGCTGATCAGCGAGGTCCGCTGCTGGGCCAAGGTCACTACGGCTTGAGGTTCGATCGCCCGGTTCTTGATCTTGTTGACAATATCGTCTTGGACCTGAGCGTTGGTGCGGCCGGCGGCCCTGATCAATCCGGCGAAGGGAATAGTGATATTACCGTTGTTGTCGACCATTTGGTCCGGAATCGTCACGAAATTGCCCGGCCGCACGCCTGCTTCGAGGGGGATGAACAAACCGCCGGCCGCCGCTTCGAAAATCGTGACCGAGACAACATCGCCGATGCCGAAGGTGATGTTGGCCGATGGGCGCCGGTCCGTGAACGCACCCGCGAGTCCTTTGGGTTCATAGGCCGCGAGAATGTCGATGGTCTCGGGGGTAAGCTTGATCAGCGCGTAGGGGACGGTCTGAGAGGTTCCGCTGGCAATATCCGCGGAGGTCGGTCCAGCGACAGGAAAGAACGAGCAACCGCCGGCCCCCAGCAGGGCGAGGGTGAACAAGGAGATCAAGCCGCACCGCAAGCCCAACATGAATTTCCCCGGCAAAAAAACTTCATTCACAACTAGCCGAAAACAGCGGCCGAAGCTAGCAAAGCGGAGCCATTTTCCGGCGCGAAGGTACAGTATCCGCAGCACCGTTGCAATTTTAGCACAACCTGACCGGCATGCGGCTAACCCAGAGGGAACTTTAAGATTGGCTTCGAAACCGAAAACACCCTTGCATTTGTTTTTGCCATCGTCCTGCGTCTTCAACGATGGGCAATGGCATTGGCACGAATAAATATCAGGGTTCGCGGACAAGGCAGTTCTTCCGGAACTTTCGCCCGTCCAACACATTATCCGGGCACATTTTAGAGAGATCACCAATCCACGAAGGAGTTTCAATGCGTATCGCGCTCGTCGCGCCGCTGGCGGAAGCCGTGCCGCCCAAGCTCTATGGCGGAACGGAGCGGGTCGTGTCCTGGCTGGCGGAGGAGCTTGTTCGGCAAGGGCACCGGGTTACTTTATTCGCGAGCGCCGAATCTGAGACGTCCGCCGATCTTCTGGTGTGCGCTCCGCAAAGTCTGCGGCTCGCGGGAGTCCGCGACCACCTCGGCAGTACATTAGCCATGCTGCGCGAGGTTCGGCGGCACGCCGTTGATTTTGACATCATTCATTTTCATGTCGATCTGCTGCCGCAAGCGCTGTTCCACGATCTCGCCCACAAATGTCTGGTGACATTGCACGGGCGGCTCGATATGCCCGATGCCCTGCCGCTCTATAACGCCTATCCGGAGATGCCGCTCGTTTCGATTTCAAACGCGCAGCGGCGACCAATGCCGGCCGATGCCAATTGGCTCGCCACCATCCCGCATGGACTCGTTTCGCATGTTTGTCCGTTCGACCCGGAAGGCGGGGGCTATTTGGCCTTTCTAGGACGTATTTCGCCTGAAAAACGCCCCGACCGCGCGATAGAAATCGCCAAGCGAGCCGGTATCCCCTTGAAGTTGGCGGCTAAGGTAGACGCCGTCGACCTAGAGTATTTCGAGACCGCGATCGAACCACTACTCGACCATCCCCTCATCGAATTCATAGGTGAAATAAACGAAGCTCAAAAATGCGAATTTCTCGGCAAGGCGCGCGCGCTGGTGTTTCCGATCGACTGGCCGGAGCCTTTCGGACTCGTCATGATTGAGGCGATGTCGGCGGGAACGCCGGTGATTGCCTGGCCAAATGGATCCGTGCCGGAAGTCATCACGGAGGGCGTCAGCGGCAGGATGGTCGACTCGATCGAGTCGGCGGTGGAGGCTGTGCAACAGGCCGCTTACATGGACCGGCGCAAGGTTCGCGCCGAGTTCGAAAAGCGGTTCACCGCGGCGCGGATGGCGCGAGCACATGTCGCGGCCTATCGTTCGCTCCTGGCGCGCGTTCCGGCAACCACCGAAATTGCCGAGCTTGCCATACCGCCTATCCACAGCGTGAGGCCTCGCCACTGGCTTGGGAGCGAATTGCGTAGCAAGGCGGCGGGCAGGTCTTGAACCCGGCGGGCTGAGGCGATAAATCCCAGACGAAATCCAAAACCGGCGTGCCCGGGGCAATCGCGTTGCAGGCCGACTGCCCCGGGATCTGCGGCGGCACAACGCACCTTCCGCGGAGAACGGACATCGGCGACGACACTCATGCGGCGGCGCGCGGTATAGAAAATATCGCGGACGCGACGATCGAGCTGCCCCAGCACTATATCGAAATCGAGGGGTCCCTCGTCCAGCGGGCGCTGCGGACCCTGAAACATGGCGATGCTTTCGCGGTCTTCGATAATTATGGCGACATTGGCGTCATCGGCACCGGACCCGAAGGGCTCTATTTCAATGACACCCGCTTTTTGTCTTGGTACGAACTCCGGTTCGAGGGCAAACGGCCGTTGTTGTTGAGCTCGGTGGTTCAAGACGACAATGCCGCTCTCTCCGTTAATCTTGCCAATCCCGATGTTCATATGGACGGAGCCATTT
>JALZAY010000212.1 GCA_030948025.1 Pseudomonadota bacterium | reverse complement strand
CTCGGCCATGCTGTTTCCTTCGCGCATTTGATTGTCGTTCATTGCGCCCGGTGGGCGCAATTGCTCGGGCAGATGATTGCGGCGTTACGCGCAGTTGTCGCCTTCGGCCTCACGCCGATAGAATTCGATAATCCCGGTTCCGTCATCGGCCCCGAAAAGATGGGTCAGCGCCCATATCGCGGCATCCGCATGATCGGGACTGCCCCCGCCCGTGTAGCCCGCCGAGGAAAAGGCGCAGAGCTGATCCTCGAGCTTACCGAACCGGCCCACGTGATGCACTTGGCCTTGCGCGTACCGTACCGAGATCGGCTCGGCGCGAACAGCCTTGCCGCGGCTTGCGATCACCAGGCGTACCGGCGCGTTGCGGTCCGCCGCCTGTATGGTCGCGCGAACCATCTCGCCTCCGAAATTGCTCTCGGCCACGATGCAATCGGCGCGATATTCATGAAAGGCCGTGACCGCTCTCCTGCCCCAGACCGCCGGCGCCTCGCGGCAGGAAAGATCCGAGAGAACATAGCAATCGCCATCAAATCCCCTTGCCACAACGACGATTCCGATCTCGTCCGCGCCCAAATCATCGCGTCCCGCAGCACCAGAAGGATCGAGGGCGACGACCACCGCCGCACGCTTCTCGTCGGGGATATCCTCGGGCGCGCGACGGCCGGAATCGATTGTCTCGTACGTCCACAGTGCACCGTCGACTTCATCGACATAAACGCCTTCATAAAAGCGTTTGCGCTGCTTTTCCGGCAGATTTTCGAGACTTGCCAAAAACTCCGCGGAAAGATTATCGGTATTGTCAGGAGGATTTAAAAACGCGCGGCGATAGTTTTCCGGGTCTTTAAGCGGCTGCATGGAAACCGGATCGCGATGTTCGCCAAAAAGAACATTGGTCCAGTGCGACTTTCCAGCCGGATTGAGATCCACAAAGGCGTGCTGGCGAATTCCGCACGTCACTTGGGCGAGCCGCGTGAAGGCGATCAATGCGGAGGAATAAGGAATCTGCGAGGCTTCGTTCAGGAACACGGAGGCATATTCGAGCCCGAGGATTTTCTCGACGCGGTCATTGTCGTCGAGCCCCCCAATCCAGACACGCGAGCCATTCGGCAGCGCAAAATAACCGTCCTGGCGATGCTCCTTAAGCCGCATGCCGGGAAAACAGACCTGCACGACTTGAGGAAGCGTGCCGAGCGCGATGGAAACCCGCGCCGCATTGGCGTGGTGGCGCAATATAACATGGCGGGAATCCTTTGCCTTGAGCGCACGCATCATAATCATGCGGACAATGAGGAAGGTCTTGCCTGAGCGTGTCCCTCCTGCAAGACAAGTGTAGCGCTGCGGCCCCTCCAGGAGACGGCGAGCCGCTTCCTGGCCTGCGCTGAATGACACCATTCGTGGTCCCGATTCCTATTATGATCGTGGCGTGCGGAAGCCCTCGTCGCCTTGAGAGTTCTCGCCTCATTGACCAACAAAATAGCGGACAGCTCTTCACGGACCAGTTCCGGCAAACTTCGATGAGTCTGCCGTGGTGGTGGACGCCGGGCTCTGAACTCATTGTGAAACCGCGTGCGCCAAGCTTATCGCGATGGAGCAATCATCGAAGCGGGCGCAGTTCGTGTCCGGCATGCGCGCATATAGCGCTCACAATCGATTGCATGTCAACGCACCCACGCAGTGTCGATTTGCGCAATCTTACATAATCGGCAGCGCTCGCCTTGGATCACCCCGGCGACGAACCGCGAAGATTTTTGCAAGAACGGATCGGGCGCTCCGCGAGAGCCGCCAGGACTCCTTTCGGTGCTGCGGATTGCGATGCTCACCGGCGAACGCGGCCGCTTTCTCGCAGCGCGACGCCCGTGCCATCGCCGGCGCGTGGCCCAACATCGAAAACGGGAATTGGAGAGGAAGCAGGCACACAGTTCGTGCCCAGCATGCGCGCATATAGCGCTCACAATCGCTTCCATGTCAACGCCCCCGCGCCATGTCGATTTGCGCAATCTTACATGATCCACGATCCTTTGGGGTACGGACCAACGATCAACAGCAACGGTAGCGACGTTCCTTCGGCGGAAGCCAGGCGGGGCGAAGTCGTGGCACCATCGTCGCCAAACGAAACCGATGGAGAGTTTCCCGATGACCGAGTCGATGATTTGAGCCATTCCGTCCGAGCTACGACGAAGGGGCCACCCATGATCCGGATCGCGCGTTGGTGGCGGTCGTCGATGGTCGGCAGCTCCCCCGTGCGTCGCGCTAGCTGGCCACCGGGATGATTCCTAGTGCCGGGGGGAGGCCATTAAGGAAATTGGCCCGGATTCCTGGCCGTCGCGCTGGACTTCATTCGCCCGGCGCCTTGGCTTCGATCGCCAAGGCATGCACGCCGGCATCGAATTCAGCCTGTAAGAGACGATTGATCGCACGATGGCGCTCGACAAGGCTCTTGCCCTTAAAGGCTTCCGAGACTACTTTCACGTGAAAGTGGGTTCCGCCCGGGCTCGCGGCTGCGGCGGGCCGCTTCATGGCATGAGCGTGGCTCGCGTGCATGTGAGATTCGTCGATGACTTCGATGGAGCCGGGGGCAAAGGCGGCCTGTAATTTCGCCTTGATGCGATCGCCTGCGGCAATGTCACTTTTCTCATCCATCTCCAGACAGCCTTAAAAAACGTTAACGGCCGCCAAACCGGCGGCTTTATTGTCATTTACCGTATCGAGCCGCTTGCGGCCACCCCAAAGACATTCATAATGCCGGAGCCATGAATTTAAAATCACGTCTCTTCGACCGCATCAGGGTTAAGTTCGAACCCAGCGCTGCGCCGCGCCCAGATCAGGCGCGCTGCCAGCATCCGGGCTGCAGCGAAGCGGGCGAGTTCCGCGCGCCAATGGGCCGTTTTCGAGAGGGCCAATATTTTTGTTTCTGCCTTGCCCATGTCCGTGAATACAATGCCACCTATAATTATTTCAATGGCATGAGCGCGGAAGCAATGGCCCTTTACCAGCGCGACGCCTTGGTTGGCCATCGCCCGACGTGGTTGATGGGCGCGAACCGTGGGAGCAAGAGTTTTCGCGCGGAGGGCGACGATCCGTTGCGCACGGGCGACCCGCTGGGGATGTTTCAAACGAACATCCGGCGCCATTCTAGCGAAGGGGCGCGCAAACCGCGTTACGGGCTGGCCGCCCTAAAAGCCCTGGATCAATTGGGTCTCGACGATAGCGTGGACATGGCAGTGATCAAGGCCCAGTACAAGGATTTGGTAAAACGCCTCCATCCCGACGCCAACGCGGGCGACCGGTCGAACGAAGACAAATTGCGCGAGATCATCCGCGCTTATAGTTACCTGAGGTCGGTGAAGCATGTCTGACGCCTTCCGCCCGCGCAACGGAGTTCAAGCCGGCGCTCATCGAAACTCTTGGAAGAAAAGATCTTTCGGAAGACAGATGGACGATCGCCCCAAACATTTGCGCAGGGCCCGGCACGAAGGACGAATGCGGGCATGATAATGGATGAAAGCGCCGCTACCGGCGGCCTGCCCGACATGAAGATTTCGGTGCGCCAAGTGTTCGGTATCGACAGCGATATGGAAGCGCCTGCCTATTCAAGCGCGGATCCGCATGTTCCAGACATCGACCCGGACTATCTCTTCGATCGCGATACCACCCTCGCCATTCTGGCCGGCTTTGCTAGGAATCGCCGGGTAATGATTACCGGCTATCACGGCACCGGCAAGTCGACCCATATCGAGCAGGTCGCAGCGCGGCTGAATTGGCCTTGCGTGCGCATCAATCTCGACAGTCATGTCTCGCGCGTCGATCTCATCGGCAAGGACGCCATCGTCCTCAAGGACGGCCTGCAAGTGACCGAGTTCAGGGATGGCATCCTGCCTTGGGCGCTGCAAAACAACGTCGCGCTTTGTTTCGATGAATATGACGCGGGCCGCCCCGACGTGATGTTCGTTATCCAGCGCGTCCTAGAGGTATCAGGCCGGCTCACCCTCCTTGATCAGAGCAGGGTGATAAGGCCGCATCCCGCCTTCCGCCTGTTTTCGACAACAAATACGATCGGCCTTGGCGACACCTCCGGGCTTTATCATGGAACCCAGCAAATCAATCAGGGACAGATGGACCGCTGGTCGATCGTCGCGACCTTGAACTATCTGGCGCACGACAAGGAAGTCGATATCGTGCTTGCCAAGGCCAAGCGATTCCAGGCAACCAAGGACGGCCGCGATACGGTCGGCAAGATGGTTCGCGTCGCCGAACTTACCCGCAACGCGTTCATCGCTGGAGATCTTTCTACCGTGATGAGCCCGCGAACGGTGATCACTTGGGCCGAGAATACGGAAATTTTCGGCGACGCCGGCTTTGCGTTCCGGCTGACTTTTCTCAACAAATGCGACGAATTGGAACGCACACTCGTCGCGGAATTCTATCAGCGCTGTTTTGGCAAGGAGCTGCCGGAAAGCGCTATAAATGTCGTCATGAGTTGAAGCGTGCCTTTGGGCATCCGCCACACTGGGATAAGATTTAAGAGCCGCGCCAGAAACCACTGTGATGAGTTCCAACAAGAAGCCGCCCGCGAAATTGCAAGCCCCGAATGAGTCGTTCAAGCGGGCGGTCGCCGGCTGCATGCGCACCCTGGCAAAAATGCCGGCGATCGGGGTCGCTTTCACGGCCGAGCGGCCGAGTCTGGTGTGGACCGGCGCGAGCGCCGAGGCGCGGCTTCCGGAGCCCTCCCGCAGGCTCGACGCACGGGAAGCCGCGATCCTGCGTGGCCACGCCGATTCGATGGCGCTACGGCTAGCCTGCCACAGCAAGGACGTCCACCGGCGGCTGACCCCGCCAGCACCCGCCGCGCGCGCGGTTTTCGATGCCGTAGAGCAGGCGCGCGTCGAGGCGATCGGGTCGCGCCGGATGCCGGGCGTCGCCGGCAATCTCGATGCGATGCTCGACGACCGCTTTCAGCGCGCCCGCTATGCCGATATCGCGGTCCGCGCCGAGGCGCCGCTTGAAGACGCGCTCGCGATGATCGTGCGCGAGCGTTTGACTGGGCTCAAGCCGCCCAAGAATGCGCAAAGGATCGTCGATCTGTGGCGCCTCTGGGTGGAGGAACGCGCCGCCGCCGATCTCGACAAGCTTGGGCAGGAAATCGAGGATCAGCGGGCCTTCGCGTTTGCCGTCCACAAGCTGTTGACGGCGCTCGAAATGATTGACGAGGGCAGCCTCGACACCAATCCGGAAGAGGAAGAAGGCGACGGCGGCGAGCCGGATGGCACCGAATATAACCAGCCAGACGAAGGCGCGGAAGATCGCCCCGGCGACGCGAGCCGGAGCGAAACAGCCGAGGATTCCTCCGATTCCACGGACGAAAGCGAGATAGACGCCGCCGCGCCAACCGGCGAATCCGAGGGGAACGCCGAACTCAGCCCGTCCGGCGACGGTGGCGATCCGAGCCGCCCGCCCCCACCCTCGCGTGCCGAACCCCGCGGCCCGGACTACAAGGCCTTCATTAAGAAATATGACGAGGTCGTCGCGGCGCAAGATCTCTGCGACGCCGAAGAACTCGAACGGCTGCGCTCCTATCTCGACAAGCAATTAAATAATCTTTCCTCAATTGTCGCGCGGCTTGCCAATCGTCTCCAGCGACGCCTGATGGCGCAGCAGAGCCGGTCCTGGGAATTCGATCTGGACGAGGGCATCCTCGATCCAGCGAGGCTTCCGCGCATCATCGTCGATCCGCGGCAGCCGCTCTCGTTCAAACGCGAGAAGGACACCGAGTTCCGCGATACGGTGGTGACGCTGCTTATTGATAATTCCGGCTCGATGCGCGGGCGCCCGATCACCGTCGCTGCCACCTGCGCCGATATTTTGGCCCGCACGCTGGAGCGTTGCGGCGTCAAG
>JALZAY010000211.1 GCA_030948025.1 Pseudomonadota bacterium | reverse complement strand
CAAGGCCTTACCTTCTCGCTTGGTCATGGTGTGCACCCTTCCACGGGATTGGTGACTTCGAACATCCCCCGCATACCATGACCGCAGCCGCAGCCGATTTTGCTGAACCTTTAGGACACTACCCGGCAACTGGCGCGGTAAGCCGTTCGTCAGTCATCAAGGGATCGTCCAACTGATCACCGCAACCACCACCAAGGCCCCCGGGAAGGCCGCTGCGAACTGGCTCCGGCGATGTACCCCGCCGGCGTCAAGGACGGCGCCTACGTCATGTTCAAGGCCGTCATGTAGAGTTCGAGAATGGCCGCCATCTCCTTGCGTTCGGAATGGTCCTGCTTCCGGATCTTGACGATCTCGCGCACGGCCCTCACATCGAACCCGCAGCCTTTCATTTCCGCGTAGACTTCGCGAATATCGTCGGAAATGGCCTTTTTTTCCTCCTCCAGCCGCTCCACTCTTTCGACGAATTGCGTCAGCTCCTGCGTCGCGACACCTGTTTCGGCGACATCTGCCGTCATCTGAAACGTTCCTTTGTTTGGATTGGGCGCCGTCCTGGACGCGGCGAAAACAGCCGGAAAAATGCTCCTGGCGCGGTTCTTTTCGATGCAAACTCCGCAATGCCGCCGCCGCCGCGAGCCGTCAAGACGCAAGGCGGAAATATCCCCGCAATCCCGCCCCTGATCCCGGTCCAGCGCACCGCCTTGCCGCTCAAACATGCCGCCCTGTCCGGCTTGGGAAAAACGCCTTGCAATGGAGTTCGGGGCCCGCGAGGATTGGGCGTAGAAGTCGCGCAAGCCGATCGGCGAAGGCGACGGCGTGCGCGTTGGTTGCGACGAGATCTTGGCGGGCCTCGATGAGGAGGCCGGCAAGTCCGCGGCTTGTGACGGCCTCGTCCAGCGTATCGCCGATGAGCGCGCCATCATAGGGT
This sequence comes from Pseudomonadota bacterium, assembly GCA_030948025.1. Classification (GTDB taxonomy): domain Bacteria; phylum Pseudomonadota; class Alphaproteobacteria; order Rhizobiales; family Beijerinckiaceae; genus Methylocapsa. The sequence continues at coordinate 4,972 of JALZAY010000211.1, read as the reverse complement.
TCGTTGTCGCCGACACGGAGTCCTTCGCCGGCCAACGCCGCGATCAGGGGTTTGGCGAAACGCGGATCGCTGTCCCACAAAATTCCGACTTCCCACGGTCTTGGCCGAGCCTTCCAGGATGGTGTGAATGTGTGGATCGACACAACGGCCGGCGGCGGTCCCTTGTTCAGCATGGAGTCGATCGTCGCGGCGATCGCGGCGCGGTAGGGCTTCCAATAGTGCGCGCGGCGATATTCGATCTCTTCGGCGCCGATTCTTGCGTTTCCGGGGATGATATCGCCGTCCGAAAGCCGCATGACGAGTGTTGGATCGTCGACGCCGCGATTGGGATCGATGAGGAGGCGGGAAAACCGCGCCAGAATTGCCGGAGCGCCGAAACCGCGCGCGAGACGGCGGGTGATCCAGGCCGCGCCAATATCGTAGGCGATGTGACGGTCGAGGTGTTCCCTGGCCAGACCGAGCGTGCCATAGGCTATTGGCAGCGCGTTGGCCGCGTGATCGCAAAGAAAGAGGACACCCGCCGCAAGGCTACCATCGATTCGTTCGACCGAATCGTCAGCGGCGCCCGCCGGCGGTGAAATGGGCACGGCATGATCCACGGCAGGGCTCCCAGAAATAGAAAATGAACATCAACGTAATACCATGGTCGCGCATCGCGGCCTGTGGTGTAATACGGCCGCGGTCAACATGCCAGGCACCGACACGGAGCGCCCGAACTGGCGCAAGCTCCGCGTGTCTGTGCAAACGCTATTCGCGCTTGGATCGGCGCAAGCGGTCCTCGAAGAGGTCCGGCGCCACGCGAGACGCCGTCCCGCATCGGGCAGGGCAAAATTTCGGTATAGGTGGAGGCGAAGCTTGCGCGCCGCCATGCGGACGTGCGGCGGCAATACGCAGACGCCATGGAACCATGGCATTGCTCTGACGTTTAACGGCGGTCTTCTAACCACCAAAAGGAACTCAGGCATGGACAAGGAACATGTAAAGGGCGCGGCGCAGAAGGCCAAAGGCGCTGTCAAGGACGCGGCGGGAGCTTTGACCGACGACAAAAAGCTTCAGGCGGAAGGAAAGACGGACAAGGCGGCGGGCGCGGCGCGGCAGTCGGCCGGCGACATCAAGGACGCCGGACGCAAAGTCGTCGACAGCCTCAAGCGTTGACATTTAACCTGGAGTTTCAGGTTTTGATCGGGACCCAACGGCCATGAATGCCGTTGGGTCCGTGCGTGTGCCTGCAAAAACATTTAGTTGAAAAAGTATCCTATTGCCTTTGCGTAGTTTTGCCCGCTTGTGTTGTGATTCACGGTCTGTCGGCCGGTTAATGCGCCGTAAATTTGCGCGCATTACTCAAAGGGTCGGGGCGCGGGCCGAGCCCATAAGGTTTAGGTGGCATGATGGCGACGAAATCGCAGCCAAGCCACGGCTAAGCATGATAGAAACACTAGATTTCCATGAAGCAGTTCTTGAACGTTCGCGATTCACGCGAGGCGAATTTTTTGTGTGGCCCCACGCATCGGCGGCCGGCGGCCAGATTCAGATTTGGAACATCAACGTGTTTGCGTTTTCGATGATCCCGGGCCTGCCGGATTCGCCCAACACTCTTTAGCCATCGGTCGGTAAACGTTGAAGCGCAGTATCATTTTCATTGCCGTATTGATCTTGCTTGCAACTCTTGGCGGCGGCCTTGGATATTTCCACTTCGTCGTCAAGCCCGGGATGATCAAGCGCTTCATCCTCCAGGCGCCTCCTCCCCCCGCTTCGGTCGCGGTCGCCGTGGCCGAAATCGAGACTTGGGCGCCGCGCCTGCCGGCGATTGGGACCTTCAGGGCGGTGCAAGAAATCGATATCGCGCCTCAAATCGGCGGAGCGGTCGTTTCGGTCCGCGTCGAGTCGGGCCAGGACGTCGAAAAGGGCGCCCCTCTTTTTGAAATCGACAATTCGGTGGAGCAGGCCGATCTCAAGAATAATCTCGCGGTCCTCAAGAACGCCGAGCTGGCGCTCGAAAGACAGCGTCAGCTGATTCAGCGCGGGAACACGGCCAAGGCAAATTTCGATGCCGCCGAGGCCGCACGCGATTCCGCCGCCGCCACCGCCGAACGGGTCCGCGCGATCATTGCCCAGAAAATGCTCACCGCGCCATTCGCCGGGCGGGTCGGCATTCGCAAATTGGATCTCGGACAATATGTGTCGCCGGGAACGAGCCTCATCACCTTGCAGCAACTCGATCCGATTTTCGTCGATTTCCCTGTCCCCGAAAAATCGTTCGATGTCCTAAAGCCGGGTCAGGTCATCGAAGTCGAAGTCGATGCTTATCCCGGCCAGATTTTCCATGGCGTGATCAAGACCGTCGATGCGCGTGTCGCCCAGGATAGCCGCAATGTTTTGGTGCGGGGCGAGCTTGACAACAAGAAAAGGCAACTATGGTCTGGTATGTTCGCCAATGTGAACGTCATCGCGGGTGCACCCCAAAAGGTCGTGACGCTGCCCCGGACCGCGGTCACTTACTCACTCTATGGCGACAGCGTTTTCGTGGTGAAGCCCTTCGCGCAGGAAACAGGCGGGGCGCAGGCGGCGCAGGCCAACGAAGATGCGGTTTTGAAAGTCGAACGCCGGGTGGTGCGCGCCGGCGACACGCGGGAAGACCGGGTCGCCATCGTCGAGGGCGTCGAGCCGGGCGAAACAATCGTGACCGAAGGTCAGCTCAAACTGCAGTCCGGTGCGCGGGTGCGCATCGACCCCGCCGCGCGCCTCAAACCGCCAGCGGTGCGGCCGAAGGAATAAGGGATGTCCTTTACCGATATTTTTATCCGGCGGCCGGTATTGGCCAGCGTGGTCAGCCTTTTGATTCTGCTCGCCGGGATTCAATCCGGCTTGAAGCTGCAGGTCCGCCAATTTCCGGAACTCTCGTCAACCACGATCACCATCACGACGGTCTATCCAGGCGCCAACGCCGATCTGATCAAGGGCTTCATCACGACGCCTTTGATGCAGGCGGTGGCGAGTGCCGAAGGCATTGACACGCTGGTTTCGAATTCGCAGCAGAATACCTCGACGATTACCCTCAACCTTCTCCTCAACGCCAATGCGGACCGCGCGGTCGCCGATGTCTTGGCGAAGGTAAATCAAGTCAAATATCTTTTGCCCCGCGAGGCGTTTGATCCTGTCGTCGTCAAGCAGACCGGCGATTCGACCGCCGTCCTTTACATGTCCTTCAATTCGAAGGTTCTCACCCCCTCGCAAATCACGGATTATTTGAACCGCGTGGTTCAGCCGAGACTGCAGACGATCGATGGGGTCGCCAATGCCCAGATTCTCGGTGGCCAAACCTTTGCGATGCGGGTGTGGCTCAATCCGAACCGGATGGCCGCGCGCGGCGTGACCCCGATCGAAGTCTCGGCCGCCCTGGCCGCCAACAATTTCACCGCCGCGGCGGGCGAGATCAAGGGCGATTTCATCCAAACCAGCATCAATGCCGAGACCTCGCTCGATTCCGCGAAGGCCTTCGGCCAGCTGGTCATCGCGGCTCGTGGCGACGCGCTGATAAAGCTCGGCGACATAGCCGATATCGAACTCGGCCCGGAGTCGGTCGATTCGTCCTCCGCTTTCGAAGGACTCAAGGCCGTCTTCATCGGCATTTACGCGACCCCGACGGCGAATCCCCTCGATGTGATCGACGATGTCCGCAAGGCTTTTCCGGAACTCCAGTCGCAACTTCCCGCCGGGCTCAATGCCTCCATCGCCTATGACGCGACGAAATTCATCCGTGCCTCGATCCGGGAAGTCGAAAAGACGCTTGGCGAAGCGGCGCTGATCGTCATCGTGGTGATTTTCCTTTTCCTCGGCAATCTGCGCTCGACGATTATCCCGATCGTGACCATTCCGCTTTCTCTCGTCGGCGTGATGACAATTCTTTTCGCGCTTGGCTATTCGCTGAACCTCTTGACCTTGCTCGCGCTTGTGCTCGCGATCGGTCTCGTCGTGGACGATGCGATCGTCGTCGTTGAAAATATCTATCGCCACATGGAAGAGGGGATGCCCGCGCGCGACGCGGCCCTGCGAGGCGCGCACGAGATCACCGGCCCGGTGATTGCGATGACGATCACGCTTGCCGCGGTCTATGCGCCAATTGGCTTTGTCTCCGGTTTGACCGGCTCGCTGTTTCGGGAATTCGCGTTCACCCTCGCGGGTTCGGTCGTCGTCTCCGGGATCATCGCGCTCACCTTGTCGCCGATGATGTGTTCGCGCTTGCTGAAACCGCCCCGGGCCCAAGCGCGCGGGTTTCCCGCCTTCCTCGACCGGGTATTCGACGGACTGCGGCAGCGCTATCAGCGGCGGCTTCACAAGACTCTCGGTTTTCGCGCTCTGACAGTCCTGATACTCATTGGCGTCCTGGCGCTCACCGGCGTGATGTTTGCCTCTACCCCGAAGGAACTGGCGCCCGAGGAAGATCAGGGCATCATTTTCGCGCTGATAAAGACACCCCAATACGCCAACCTCGACTATATGGAAAAGGCGACCGCGCAAGTGGAGGCGGCGGCCGCCGATATCCCTGAAAGAGAGCATGTTTTCATCATCAATGGATCGCCCAGCGTGCACGAGGGTTTTGGCGGCCTCCTGTTGAAGCCATGGGGCGAGCGCAACCGCAATCAGAAGGAGATCATGGAGGCTCTCCAACCGAAGCTCGCCAAGGTCACCGGAGCCGAGATCCTGGCCTTCGGCCGGCCGTCGCTGCCTGGTTCGACGGGCGGGCCTCCGGTGCAATTCGTGATCCGGACCATCGGCGATTACCGTCAGCTCGTGAATGTCATGGCCGGGATCGAGACCGCCGCGCGCGACAGCGGGCTGTTTCTGTTCGCCAACAGCGATCTCAAATTCGATATGCCGCAAATCGACTTCAAGATCGATGCGGACAAGGCGAACCGCCTCGGCATCAGCATGCAGGCTATCGGCTCCTCGCTCGCCACATTGCTCGGCGGAA
>JALZAY010000210.1 GCA_030948025.1 Pseudomonadota bacterium | reverse complement strand
GATCACTTTGTCGACGCCGTTGTAGGTTGGGTTGAAGCCCCGTTCGCAAAATTGTTCCAGGCCCTCGCGGCAGGAACGGCAAGTGCGGCAGGAATCGACCATGCAGCCGACAGCGGCGAGGTCGCCCGTCTTGAAAAGGGTCGCTTCGGCGCCGGTCTTGGCCACCCGGCCGACAATTTCATGTCCCGGAAGGCAAGGGTAGACCGTGTTATGCCATTCGTCGCGTGCCTGATGAAGGTCGGAATGGCAAACGCCGCAATAGAGAATTTCGATCTTGACGTCCTTCGGTCCTGGGTCGCGGCGGTTGAATGAGAAAGCTGCGAGCGGCTCGTTCGCGTTCAGCGTGGCGAAACCCGTGCATTGGAACATGTCGGCTATCTCCGTCTTGGCACGGGGGCGAATCAGCGCCCCTAGTCGACAACCCGTTCAGAGCTTGGCCTGCGTGTTAAGAATGGTCTCGGCCGATGTTGGCTCGGTCTCGCCGAAACGAACCCGGTAGACGCTGAGATTTTCGATCACCCGCTGGACGTAATTGCGGGTTTCGGTGAAGGGAATCCGCTCGACCCAGTCGATCGGATCGACGCCGGGTTTGCGCGGGTCGCCATGGGCGTCGATCCACTCCTTGACCCTCTTGCCGCCGGCATTATAGGCGGCGAAGGTCAGGATGTACGAGCCCTTCTGTTCGGCCATAAGCTCGCCGAGATGCCGTGCGGCGAGCTGGGCATTGAATGCCGCGTCGGTCACGAGCCGCTTTGGGTTGAAGGCGACGCCCGCATGGTCGGCGGTCCGTTTCGCGGTCGACAGAATCATCTGCATCAAACCCTTGGCTCCGGCCGACGAGACGGCGGATGGCTCGAAGGCGCTTTCCTGGCGCGCGACCGAATAGACGACCGACGGCGCGGCGGAATTTTGCAAAGGCTCGAAGGCAGGCACGCCATAGTTCGGGAAGGCCAGCTCATCGATCGGCATGCCGCGCTGGCTTACGATCTTGCCGAAGTTAAGCGAAAGATGCGCGTCGCGCTGCTTTGCAACAAGGCTCGCCAGGGCCGCCACTTGGGTCTCATCGGCAAAATGACGCGCCGCTTCGATGACCAGCGGAGCCGCCAAATCCTTTTCGCCGGCGGCGTAAAGAAGTTCGATCACCTTGATCACGTCTTCGCGGTCCTCTCCCTTTGCCTCGTTGGAGATCGAGCGGATCGGCATCGTTATCAGCCCGAGTTTGGCGCGCGCGAGCTGGCCGTAATAGGTTGTCTGATGTACCGCCGCCTGCTCGTAGAACGTGCGGGCCGTTGTCGTGGCGTCGTCCGCGGAGGTTGCCTCGGCGGTGCGGCCCTGCCAATAGGCCGCTCGCGCCCGCGACATTGGTGTCTCGGCGAGCTTGGCTATGGCGTCGAAATGCGCCGCCGCGCGCGGCGGGTCGTTAAGGAAGCGAAGCGCGATCCAGCCGGCGGTAAATTCGGCCTCGATCCGCATTTCGTGCGACGCCGCGGAATGCTCGGCGCACACCTTGTAGGCGATCACCGCGTCGTTTTGATCGAGGAGCTTGCGGGCGAGAAGCCGGCGTTCGATCCACCATTCGTCGCCGTCGATGAGACGCGAGGGATCGCGTGGCGCGGCCAACATGATGTCGGCCGCCGCGCGGATCTTGCCGGCGTGGCGACGTTTGTGGATCTGCGCGAAAAGAAAGCCCGGGTCGGCGCGAAGGGCCAATGGAACCGCGGCGAGAAGCTTGTCGCTCGGCCCTTCGTTGATCACGGCGGCACGAGCCTTGGCGAGCGCCAACACATCGGGCCCGGCCAAGGCGGCGGCGCGAAATGCCGCGGCGATCTGCTCCTTGTAGAGCAACCGATCGGCACGAAATTTATGATCGGCTTTGTTCAAATAGGTGTTGAAATCCGTTTTCACCTTCGCTTCGATCTGGAGGTTGAGATCGGCTTCGCGCCACACCGCGCGCACCAGGGCGGCCGCCTCGGCCGTCTTGCCGTCGTCGGTCAAAACGCGCGCAAGAGCAAGCTTGCCCGCCGGAGTCTCGGGATCCGCGCCACTGAAAAAAGTCTTGATGAGCGCGCCGCTTTTGCGATCGCCGAAGAGCGCTTCCTCGCTCCGCTTCTTCAGCCAGTCGAGCGCGGGCCAGACCGGATGCGCCTGCATGAAGGCCTGCAACCGCTCAAAGCCGGTTTCACGCGGAAAGCTTCGCAGCGCGATCCATTCAAGGACCGTCTTGACAATTTTGTCTTTTGCGGTTGCCGCCGCAAGGTCGCCACGCGCAAGGTCGCCGGCTTTATAAAACGCGATCGCCTCGGCAAGGCCGCTCAAGTCGCGTTCTTGTTGCGACGTGACGTCCGGCGAGAATAAGCCAGCTTGCGGCGCCGCCTTGGCGAGATCGCCCTCGCTCGAACGAGTCTCATCGTTAGGAGACGCGGGTCCTTTGGAATCGTGCTCCGGCGCGAGAGGGAGGGAAATGGACGACGGCGCCTCGCGGTGACCTAGTACGAATAGCGAGCGTTGCCCCGCGGTCCATCCCGCGGCGAGGGCACAAATCGCTACAGCGCCGATCTCCGGGATGCGCCCGAAATGAAATTGCCTTGTGCGCATGGTTCATCCAATCCTACAAAGCGGTGCGGAAACGGACAATCCTGAACCATTCTTGCTTAACAAATGGCAAACGAAACCTCTCCGGTACGCCACTGCCTTGACTGTTGGAAAGCGCCAGCCTCGGCTTAATCGGCGGTTCGGTCTCGACAAAAGAGTCCTTTTCGAGAGCGGATTCAGAGTCTATGTCTCATGCTGCGTCCATGCTGGGTGTTTGTTAGCGCCACGGCGCTTGTTTGTTGAACAGAGCCCGTAAATTGCGGCGTCACTTGGGCGGAAAGGCGGTATCGGCAATGGCAAAAAAGGCGGCTTTCAAGGGTTCGATCACCGCGCTTGTCACGCCATTTCAGGGTGGGCGCTTCGACGAGGATCGTTTCCATGCCCTTGTCGATTGGCAGATCGTCAACGGCACGCATGGTCTCGTGCCGGTCGGAACGACGGGGGAAAGTCCCACCCTTTCGCACGAGGAGCACCGCAAGGTCATCGCGGCCTGCGTCAGCGAGGCCAAGGGGAGGGTTCCGGTCATCGCCGGGGCGGGGTCGAACAACACCCAGGAAGCGATTGAACTTGCGCGTTTCGCGGAAGCCGCCGGCGCCGATGGCCTTCTGATCGTCACACCCTATTACAACAAGCCGTCGCAGGAGGGCCTTTTTCGCCATTTCAAGGCGGTCAACGATGCCGTGGGCATTCCGGTCATCATCTACAATATTCCGCCGCGTTCGGTCGTCGATATGTCGATCGATACCATGCAGCGGCTTTTTGAATTGAGGAATATCGCGGGCGTCAAGGATGCCACCGGCAATCTCGCCCGCGCGGCGCTCCAGCGCCACGCGCTCGGGCCTGACTTCATCCAGCTTTCGGGCGAAGACATGACGGCTCTCGCGGTGATGGCGCATGGCGGCCACGGCTGCATTTCAGTGACCTCCAATGTCGCGCCCAAACAATGCTCGCAACTGCAGGAGGCGTGTCTTGCCGGCGATTTCGTGGCGGCTTTAATGCTGCAAGATCAATTGACCCCGCTGCATGCGGCCTTGTCCGCCGAGCCTAATCCGGCGGGTCCCAAATATGCGCTCGCCTTGCTCGGCAAGATTCTTGGCGAAATACGGCTCCCCATGCTGCCGGCCTCGGAGGCAGCGCAAGCCGCGATCAAGGCAGCGATGGTCCATGCCGGGCTTCTGCCAGGGAGAGGAAAAGGCGCGGGGTGTTAATTGGCAGTTAAGCAGGAGCGCCCGCGAAAAATCGCCGCGGACAACCGGCGGGCACGGTACGATTATCAAATCGGCGAGATTTTCGAGGCTGGCCTGATGCTCACCGGCACGGAAGTGAAATCGCTGCGCACCGGCAAGGCCACCATCGCGGAAAGTTACGCTTCCGTCGATCGCGCGGGCGAAGTTTTTCTCGTCAATGCGAATATCCCCGAATATCTGCAAGCCAATCGCTTCAACCATCAGCCGAAGCGGCCACGCAAGCTGCTTCTAAAATCACGGGAGATCGCCAAACTCGCGCAAGGCACCGAGCGCCAAGGCATGACGATTGTCCCTCTAAAAATTTACTTCAACGAAAAAGGCAGGGCAAAAATCGAGATCGCGCTCGCCCGCGGAAAACAACTGCACGACAAGCGCGAGACCGAAAAGGCGCGCGACTGGAGCCGCGAAAAGGGGCGGCTTTTGCGGGAGAAGGGATGAGCCTTCTCTCTAATTGGAGAACATGAACACATGCCGAGGTTTCAGTCACTCGCCGCAGGCCAGCGCAGCCTGCTCATGTCTCAGATTCGCAAATGCAATACGAAACCTGAAATGAAGGTGCGTCGCATCACGCATGGGCTCGGTTACCGTTATCGCCTTCATGACCGACGATTGCCAGGCAACCCGGACTTATCCTTCCCGGGTCGCCGCAAAGTCATTCTTGTGCACGGATGCTTTTGGCATCAGCACAATTGTCGTCTTGGGCGAAAGATCCCAGCCTCAAATACTGAGTATTGGCATCCGAAGCTGGCCGGCAACATCGCGAGGGATGAATACGTCCGCGCTGAGCTGGCGCGCCTTGGATGGGACGTGCTTGTGATTTGGGAATGCGAGACAGGGGACGTTCCTACACTCACGCAGCGCATTACGTCTCATCTGGAGGGCGCTTTTGCTGGTGCGCAAGAGCCTTATCGAGTTGCTGCTGGACAACGCGGCCGATCTTGAAACTGTATCGCCGCCAAAAGGCGTAGAATTCTTCCGGTGACTTAAACTCACCCTTGCCCGCTTTAAGATTATCGATCGACCTTACGGCGCCGATGTATTCGCGGGTCGTCGACGACCGTTGTTTTGAGCCAATCCGCCATGCCTCTTGTATGATGAGTTCAAGATTATCAATACGCGAGAGGGACTCCTCATTCAGGGTATAGACTGCGAGTAGATCAAGGTGGCTACCATATTCTTGAAAGGGCCTGAACGTGCCGGGCCATTTCAAGGGTCGGGTAACGAAAATAGGTGTTGCCTGTATAGAGGGTAATCCGACTTTGGGTCTGTCGGCCGCTTCGAGCACGGCGTGCCACCTTTACATCAACTGCGTGATAGCTGCCACCGAATCGCGATCCCGAGATTTCAAGATCGGGATAGCCGCGTTCGGTCCCCGCCGCGCGGTCACATCAGCCAGAGCTTCAATCTTTTCCACAAGAAATTCGAGCAGCGAAACCTCAAGCACGTTTGCCAGCGCAGCTGGCTCCGTTGGAAGCGCGAGGAAATGTCCACTTTCCGCGAGCTTCGCTTGGAGTTCGTCATCGTCCTGAGCAACAAGCGGCCATTGATGATGATGCGGATGTCTCCTATAGACAGCGACCGGTTTCAGCTCGTAATCACGACATATCTCGCGAAGCCAATCGATGATTGTCATTGCGTGGCCCCCAGGTGACCAACGCAGCCAACGGTTATTCGCTCAACTTTGCGGCATTGCCGTTCGCGGTGCGATGATGCAGCAGCTCGCCTGGCGTGCAGCCTAGAGCCGAACAGATTTTGTCTATAGTGTTGAGGCTGGCATTGTATTGCGCTCGCGCCGCAATGGATTCGAGGGTAGATCGCGCGAGGCCAGTCCGCGCTGCGAGAATTTCGTATGTAATTCGCTCGCCCGTGCGGCGACGGTACCGATCCATTGCCGCGCGTAGCCGTACCTCGATCACCTGTCCCGCGTCCACGATCTTGTATTGACAATGCAAGTTCTTCTGTTAGCGTCTCTAGCCAGGAGATTAGGTCATGATCTCATAAAGGGGATTCCCGAATCGGCAAGAGAATGATTCAACCTTCAGATCATGGAGGTTGGAATGGCTCGTTTTGATTTGACGGATGTCGAGTGGTCGGTGATTTCGCCGCT
>JALZAY010000003.1 GCA_030948025.1 Pseudomonadota bacterium | reverse complement strand
GTCGAAGGCGGCGACCTGCTCGTCGAGGACGATGTCGTCTATATGCGCACCACGGAGGGCGCGAAAAGAGTCGATGTCATCTACCGGCGGATCGACGACGGTTTCCTCGATCCGCGCGCGTTCAGACCGGAGTCGATCATCGGTGTCGCCGGCCTGATGGGTGCCTACCGGGCGGGGAATGTGACCATCTCCAATGCCGTCGGCACCGGCATCGCCGACGACAAGGCGATCTATACCTATGTGCCGGAGATTATCGAATTTTATCTCGGCGAAACCGCGATTTTGAACAATGTGCCAACATGGCGTTGCCGTGAGCCCGGCGCTTTGCGTTATGTGCAAGGACATCTCGCCGAACTCGTTGTGAAGGAAGTCAATGGCTCGGGCGGCTACGGCATGCTTGTCGGGCCGCACGCTTCGAACGCCGAACGCGAGATTTTCGCGGCGAAACTCGCCCGCGATCCTGATAATTTCATTGCTCAACCAACGCTCGCGCTCTCCACAACCCCGACTTTTTTCGATGCCGGCATCGCGCCGCGTCATGTCGATTTGCGGCCCTTCGTTCTCACCGGCGCGAATGGCATCAGGGTCGTGCCGGGCGGATTGACAAGAGTGGCCTTGAAGGAGAAATCGCTCGTCGTCAATTCGAGCCAGGGCGGCGGCACCAAGGATACTTGGATTGTCGAGGATTCGATCTTCGACGAAAATCTCCCGGTGCAAAGCCAAAACCAAGACCAAAGCCAATAGACAAGTTGAAATCAATTATGCTCTATGCCGGTTTGTTTTGACGCATGATCTTGTCCGGAAAGCCGGGTTTTTGCGGTCATGCTCTAGAGGCAAGCAATGCTTTCCCGCACGGCGGACAATCTCTACTGGCTTGCGCGCTACGTGGAGCGCGCCGATTTCCTTGCCCGGATCATTAAGGCGGCGCAACGCCTCGCCACCCTGCCCGCGAGCTATTCCGGGACCGGCACTGAATGGGAAAGCGCGCTTGAATCGTCGGGCGCGGCGCAAGGTTTCCGGGCCACGCGCGGCACCCCCGAGGAGGCCAGTGTCGTCGATTACCTGACCTTCGCGCCGGACAATCCTTCCTCGATCTGCAATTGCATCAAGTTCGCCCGGGCCAATGGGCGGGCGGTGCGCACCGCGCTGACCGCCGAAATGTGGGAAGCGATTAACGGCGCCTGGATCGAACTTGGCCGATTCGAAGCGAGCAACAATGGTTCCAGCCGCTACGACCGCGAGGCACTGTCGCATTTCTTCGAGTTCGTGAAAAAGACGTCGCTCGACTATGACGGTTGCGTCGACCGCACCATGTTGCGCAACGACGCCTATTGGTTCTCGCGCGTCGGCCTCTATATCGAGCGGGCGGACAACACCGCCCGGATCCTCGACGTGAAATATCACGTGCTTTTGCCGGAAACCGAATCGGTCGGCGGGTCGCTCGACTATTTCCAATGGACCGCGATCCTGCGCGCGGTCTCCTCGCTCACCGCCTATCATTGGGTCTATCGCGAGAGCGTGAAGCCATGGCTGATCGCGGATCTTTTGATCCTCAAAAAGGAAATGCCGCGCTCGCTGATTGCCTGCTACGACAATATCGTCCATTTCCTCGACGCGATCAGCGACGCCTATGGCCGCGCCGGCGCGTCGCAAAGACAGGCGCATGAGGTGATGGCGCGGCTCGCGAACGCAACGACAAAGGAAATTTTTAAGACCGGCTTGCATGAATTCATCACCGCCTTCGTCGAGGACAACGACCGCCTGGGGCAAACGATCAACGGCCAATATCTTTTGCATTGAAGCGTTCGCTCTGGTTATATCTAGCTGTGCGCGCGAGCCGCACCCCTAAGGAGGGACATTGCCAGCGAGGCGGCGGGTCGCGGCCAAACATATAGCGGTCGTCCGTGCCCGTCGTTTCGGTTCGATTCCGTTGGGCTTGCTTGAAAACCTGTCCGGGGAAGTGCCAGCAAGGATGCGCCTAAGACCGCACGCATTTTAATGCGATAGGAAAGTGGCTTTGCACCAAGTTGCGCTAAAATCGCGAATCGATTTCGAGTTCGGGTGACGGCATGACGGTTCTTGTAACAGGCGGAGCAGGTTATATTGGCGGCCATATGGTGTTGGCCCTCCTCGACGCCGGCGAAAAAATTGTCGTTCTCGATGATCTTTCGACAGGGTTCCGCGCGGCGGTCAGGCCCCCGGCAAAACTCATTGTTGGCGATGTTGGCGACGCGGCGCTCGTGGACGACATTCTCGCCGCGCATAAGATCGACGCGATCGCCCATTTCGCGGCCAAGATCGTGGTGCCCGAATCGATCGGCGATCCGTTGCGCTACTATCTCAACAATACCGCCAAAGCCCGCAACCTGCTTGAGTGCGCGGTGCGCGGAAAAATCAAAAATTTTATCTTTTCCTCGACCGCGGCGGTTTATGGCGAGCCCCCGGTCACCCCGGTCGACGAAACCGTACCGCTTGCCCCGATAAATCCATATGGGCGCTCCAAGCTTATGGTCGAATGGATGCTGGCGGATACGGCGCAGGCGCACGATCTAAAATTCGCGATTTTGCGTTATTTCAATGTCGCGGGCGCCGACCCAAACGGGCGTCTTGGCCAATCGACGCCCAACGCGACGCATCTTATCAAGGTCGCGGTGCAGGCGGCGCTCGGATTACGCCCCGGTCTCGAAGTCTTCGGCACCGATTATCCAACCAGGGATGGCACCTGTATTCGCGACTATATCCAAGTCACCGATTTGGTCGAAGCCCATCTCATGGCGCTCGACTACCTGCGCAAGGGCGGCAAAAGTCTCATTTGCAATTGTGGCTACGGCCGTGGCCTCTCGGTGTTCGAAGTCATCGATGCCGTCAAGCAAGCATCCGGCGCCGATTTCAAGGTGCGGATTTCCGGCCGCCGTCCTGGCGATCCGGCGTCGCTCGTCGCTTGTACGAAGCGCATAAAGGCCGTGCTCGGCTGGACGCCGAAATACGGCGATCTTCTAACAATCGTTGGTCAAGCGCTCGATTGGGAGCGCCGCCTGCACGCCAAATCTGTCACGGGGGAGCCCAAGGGTGCGAATTCCCCGGAGTGCGACGTGGCCTGATCAAGTGTTCATGGATTCGAAGAAGGTCGCGTTGCCCTTCGGCGTTTCCCGCAATTTGCCGAGGAGGAATTCGATTCCATCGATCGTGCCCATCGGATTGAGAATACGCCGCAGCACGTACATTTTCTTCAAGATGTCGGGGGCTACCAGCAATTCCTCCTTGCGGGTGCCGGAGCGTGTGATGTCGATTGATGGGAAAGTCCGTTTGTCGGCGACCTTGCGGTCGAGAATGATTTCCGAATTGCCGGTACCCTTGAATTCCTCGAAGATTACTTCGTCCATGCGCGAGCCGGTATCGATGAGGGCGGTCGCGATGATCGTCAGCGAGCCGCCCTCCTCGATATTGCGCGCGGCGCCGAAGAACCGTTTGGGGCGCTGCAGGGCATTGGCGTCGACGCCGCCGGTCAAGACCTTGCCCGAGGATGGCACGACGGTGTTATAGGCGCGGCCAAGTCTCGTGATCGAGTCGAGGAGGATCACCACGTCGCGGCCATGTTCGACGAGACGCTTGGCCTTCTCAATGACCATTTCGGCGACCTGGACATGACGCACCGCTGGCTCGTCGAAGGTCGAGGACACCACCTCGCCCTTGACCGATCTTTGCATGTCGGTGACTTCTTCCGGCCGCTCGTCGATCAGCAGCACGATCAGATAGCATTCCGGGTGATTGGCGGTGACCGATTGCGCGATATTTTGTAAAAGCACGGTCTTGCCGGTGCGCGGCGGCGAGACGATCAAGGCGCGCTGGCCCTTGCCGATCGGCGCCACGATATCGATGACGCGCGCCGACAAATCCTTCCTGGTGGGATCGTCGACCTCGAGCTTCAGCCGCTCGTCGGGATAAAGCGGTGTCAGATTGTCGAAGTGCACCTTGTGGCGGATTTTTTCCGGGTCCTCGAAATTGATCGTATTGACCTTGAGCAGCGCGAAATACCGCTCGCCTTCCTTGGGGCCGCGGATCAAGCCTTCCACCGTATCGCCCGTGCGCAAGCCAAACCGGCGAATCTGGGACGGCGATACATAAATATCGTCGGGTCCAGCCAGATAATTGGCGTCGGGAGACCGCAGGAAGCCGAAGCCGTCCTGCAAGACCTCGATGACGCCTTCGCCGACGATCTCGATGTCGCGGCTCGCCAATTGCTTGAGAATCGCAAACATCAGCTCTTGCTTGCGCATGATCGAAGCGTTCTCGACTTCATGTTTCTCCGCGAAGGCGAGCAGTTCGGTCGGCGACTTGAGCTTCAAGTCCTGCAGTTTGATTTCCTGCATTGCGAGGAAGTCCTTGGAAGGGTGGCGCGGATCTGGCCGCGCGGAAAAGGGGGGCGATTGGCGCAACCTGGTCCTGCAATGACCGGCGCTAACGCTGTTAGCGACGCGCGCGAGCAGCGCCAAAATATTAGTTCATACGAGGGGGGCTGCACAAGTAGATCGGTTTGAAGGTTTTGACAAGCAAAATGATTTTAGGGGAGTGCGTCGGTTTGATTAAATATGAGCTTGAGTATTGCAGGCGCGATCTTGCCACCGTTTAGACTTCAATAGAACGGTGGTGCATGAGGGGCATGCACGGCAAACGAATGGTCACAATGATCATCGTCACATAAGAGTCCGTTGGCGAGATAGGTGCTCGGTTGCGCTCCGTCATAGGAGGCGTTGATTCCATTGAAAATTTCTGGATGTTACTTGTGCCGACGCCAAATGACGTTTTCCGTCAGAATGGGAGTTTCGATCCCGCTATTCATCGGATTAGAGAAGCTTGGGTTGAGGCATCGGAGAGGAATAAGCTTCAGCACGTGGGCAAGTCGCAAAGAAGGTACGTTGGCTTCAAACAACGGAACCAAGACCGCTAAACGCGGCACAATCATCGAGATGGCGGTCAAAGCGCGCCGTATGCGGGAATTTCCTTAGAACCCGAATTGCCCAAAGCGCGCTCATTTGGGGCCCTTGGTACAGAGGAATTATGAAGTTCGCCCCCAAAAAATAAGCGATTCGGCATCCGCAATTTCAGACTGACCCACTCCCGGAGATTCCGCTACCTTGCGCGGGGCAGGCGCAGTCTAACATTTGATTCGGTACTTACGGTTCAGTCAGTCATTAATGGATGATAAAGGACCCTTTCAATGACATCGATGCCCCACGTTTTGCAATGGTTGCTCGGCGCGGTTCTTGTTGGTTTTGCCGCCACTTCACCCGCCGCCGCGCTGGAACCGGCGGTGGCGGAATCAGCAATAGGTCTGGCGGCAAAGGCCGCGCAACAAAATGGGGACGCTGGGCATGCGCAAACGCCAACGGCGGTTGCTCCCAATTCCCTGCCCGCCGCCGCGACGACCTCCCATACGATCGAGCTTTCCGGACGCAGCCTGCGCTTCAAGGCGATTGCCGGGCCGATCCGCTTGAACGACGCCGAGAGCCTCGCCCCCATCGCCGATATCGCCACCACGGCCTTCTTTCTTGAGGGCGCCGATTCCGCCAAGCGCCCGGTCACATTCGCGATCAATGGCGGGCCCGGCGCCGCCTCCGCCTGGCTCGATCTAGGCGCCATGGGGCCTTGGCGGCTGGCCCTCGATCGTACATCGCCTTCGCCGTCAGCGCCTCCGGTCACAATTGACAATGCTGATACCTGGCTCGATTTCACCGATCTCGTTTTCATCGATCCGCCCGGGACGGGCTACAGCCGCATTTTAGCAAAGGCAGATGAAACACGCCGCCACTTCTATTCGGTCAATGGCGACATAGAGGCGCTGGCGGTCACGATCCGGAAGTGGCTCGCTGCCAACAAGAGGCTCGACAGCCCCAAATTTATCGTTGGCGAGAGCTATGGCGGCTTTCGCGCGCCAAAACTAGCGCGGCGGCTGCAGGATGAGGAAGGAATCGGCGTCGCGGGCCTTGTGCTGATTTCGCCGGTGCTCGATTTCGGCTGGTTCGAAGGCGTCAATAATCCACTCCCTTTCGCCACGCGGCTGCCTTCACAGACGGCCGTCGCGCGGGGGCTAGCGGGACCTGAGGCGCGCGCGGCCCTCGCCGATGTGGAAGCCTATGCGGCGGGCCCCTACCTCGCCGATCTCCTGCGCGGCGAGCGCGATTCCCAGGCGCTTTCGCGCATCGCTGAAAAAGTCGCGAGTTTCACTGGCCTCGATCCAGCGTTCGTTCGCAAGCTCGGCGGGCGCATCGACATGGCGACATTTGCCCGCGAAAAGGATCGTGCGAGCGCCAAGGTCACGAGCCCTTACGACGCGCGCGCCGGTGGTTTCGATCCTTCCCCTCATGCCGCCGCAAGCGATTATTCCGATCCCGTTCTCGACGCGATCAAGACCCCGCTCGCGAGCGCAATGGCGGATCTCACCGGCAATCGTCTCGGTTGGACGGTCGATGCACGCTATGAGATCCTCAACGAAAACGTCACCCGCGCCTGGGACTGGGGCAGAGGCCGCGACCGCGCAGAGGCGCTATCCGATCTGAAGCGCGCGATGGCTCTCGATCCTTCCTTGCGCGTGCTCATCGCGCATGGCCTCACCGATCAAGTCACCCCCTATTTCGCTTCGAAAGTTCTGATCGACCAAGTACCCTCGATGGGTGAGCCGGACCGCCTGCGCCTTAAGGTTTATGGAGGCGGTCACATGCTCTATCTAGACGGCAAATCCCGCGCTGGCTTGCGGGAAGATGCGCGGAAATTGATAGTAGGAAACTAGTGGGGAAGCAAGGCACCGAACATGGTAAACGTTCATATCCATCAGTTCCAGCCCGGCGGCGCAGTGGTTGACGCTGCGGCGCTTGCGCAGTTCCAGGAGCAGTGGGCCACGTACCGCAAGCTGGTCGAAAGCGATTGCCTGGCCCACCGCGCGGTGAGCGGTATCCTCCGAGAAACCCTGAACGGTGTTTTCACGTCGTCCTTCTGCTTCCTCGACATTGCCTGCGGCGATGCCAGTACGATGAAGGCAGCACTGCCCGGAACCCAGGTTCGCCACTATCACGGCATCGACCTGTCGCAAGCAGCCCTTGATCTCGCCGCTGCCAATCTTGCCGAGTTGCCATTCGAGGTCGATCTCGACCACCGCGATTTCATAGAAGCCATGATGCGCAGGCCGGAGCATGCCGACGCGACCTGGTGCAGCCTGTCCATCCATCACCTGTCGACCGACGACAAGCTGCACCTGATGAAGGCGATTCGCGGCGCCACCAGTGCCCGCGGAATCTTCCTGCTCTACGAACCGACGCGTCGGGTCGACGAGGATCGGGCCGCATATCTCGACCGCTTCATGCGGACGAACAAGCCCTTGTGGAGGGTATTGACGCCAGCCGAATGGGACCAGATCTGGCACCACGTCACCACCTGCGACTTCCCCGAGACCGCAGCCGAGTGGTGCGAGCTCGGCCGCGAGGCCGGCTTCGGTGAGGCGCGGCAAGTCTTCATCGATCCGACGGACTTCCTCCGGCTCTTCCGCTTTGAGGGGTGAGACGTTCGCAGCTTCGCCGCAGCTTTTTTCGCGATCTGCTCCCGCCGTGCCGGCGCGAGGGATCATGGCAAGGCGGCGGTGGGCTCACCGCATCATCGCTCAGCCAAGGGGACCCTAACCTCGGCAAGTTCACCGCGGGGTTAGGCATTCCATCTCCGTAAAAGTTCAAACTAACCGACTGCCGATTTTCGAAGAGTCCGCTTGCGATTAAAATGGTTTGAAGACGACGAGAATTACGATCCCGGCCATGAGAACCGCCGGAGCCTCATTAACGATCCGGAAAAAACGAGAGTCATGCCGATTTGTCTCATCCGCCAAATCCTTCCGGACTTTTGCGAAATATCCATGCAGCACGCTGAGGGCGATCACCAGAGCGAATTTTGCGTGAAACCAGCCCTCATGCAGAAAACCCGTCTGAACCGCAAGCGTAAGGCCGGTTATCCAGGTCACGAGTAAAGCAGGCAGCATAATCGCGCGCATGAGCCTGCTTTCCATCACCACAAAGGTTCTCGTTTGCGGGGAGCCTTTCGGCGCTTCGGCATGATAGACGAAGAGACGCGGCAGATAGAGCATCCCCGCCATCCAGGAGATGATGGCCAAGATATGCACCACCTTTAACCAGAGATAAAGATTGCTCATTTAGCAGAGTCCCCGCGAAGGAAATCGAGCATAAGCTCGATATGTCGAATGGGCGTGTGCGGCAAGACGCCGTGGCCGAGGTTGAAAATATGCGGTCTTCCCCGGAAGCCGGAAAGGATATCGCGCACCCCGGTCTCAAGCGCAGGACCACCGGCAACGAGCGCCAATGGATCGAGATTGCCTTGCAACACCATACCTCGATTGAATGTTTCCGCGGCCCATCGCGGATCGACGGAACTGTCGAGCCCAAGCGCATTGATGCCGGTAAGTGCCGCGAAATCCACTAGATGGTGACGTACCCCTTTCGGAAAACCGATCACGCGGGCGTCCTTATGGTGCAGCCGGAGGCCGGCGACGATTGCCTCGACCGGCATCAGACACCAACGCTCAAACTCAGCAAAGGGCAGGACGCCCGCCCAGGTGTCGAAGATTTGCACGGCCTCGACACCAGCTTCGATCTGCCGGGCGAGATAGTCGATCGACGCTTGGACCAGTCGGTCAATGAGACTCTGAAACAGATCGCGATGGCGGTAGGCAAACAGACGGGCCGGTGCCTGATCGGACGTGCTTTTGCCGGCAATCATATAGCATGCAAGCGTCCATGGCGCGCCGCAAAAGCCAATCAACGCGGTTTCGGCGGGAAGGGTCGTTTTGACCCGCTCGATCGTCTCAAAAACCGGACTTAACCGGCTGCAATCTATCCGACCGTTCAGCTTGGCGAAATCCTCCGCTGTCAAAATGGGATCAAGTTTCGGTCCTTCATTCGGTTCGAAAGCAACCTTTTGGCCAAGGGCATCGGGAATAACCAGGATGTCGCTGAACAGAATGGCGGCATCGAACGCGAAGCGCCGTACTGGTTGCAGGGTTGCTTCCGCCGCAAGTGTCGGTGTGTAACAAAAATCGAGAAAGGATGTGGCCTTGGCGCGAAGCGCCTGATATTCCGGCAGATAGCGCCCGGCTTGTCGCATCAACCAGACAGGAGGTGGAAAACATGCCTCGCCGCCCATGACTTTAAGGAATGGTTTTGTTTGAAAACGCGATTCGCCTTCCAAATCCAAAATCCCCTTAAAATCTAAGAATCTTCTTTAGAGATGTTGTCTTTGTCTGATTGGGACTGGGATTAGGCTTATTTGCCGGTCCGCACAGGCCGACACCAGTTTTGCGCTTATCCGCTCTATCAACAAGCCGGTCCAGGCGATTGTGACTCTTAAATTTCGTTAATCATTTGAATTGGATCGGGGAGGGCGGGTTTTTCAACCAACAGGTTTTTGCTCTCTCCTCCACATTCACAAGGACGAGCGGCTTATTGTTCAGCCTTCGATGGCGGTGGATGAACCTAGCTGTTTTGTTCAATAAAATGGTTGCCAGGGGGCGGGGGCGCCAGTTATCCCCCTTTCTCCCTGGCATTCCCTTAAATTTGGGGAAAACCATGGCGAGGCATGAAAACTCTTGGGACGTCACTACTTCCATTTACATCTGATTTCCGACGCAACGGGCGAAACTCTGATTGCCGCGAGCCGCGCCGTCGCAGCGCAATACGAAGGGGTGTCGTCGATCGAGCATGTTTATCCCCTTGTGCGCAGTAAGGGGCAGCTTGACAAGGCTATCGCCGAAATCGAGGCGGCGCCAGGGATCGTTTTGTTCACCCTAGTCGATCGGGATTTGGCCGCGCATCTTGAGGTGGCCTGCAAAGAGTCGAGCGTTCCCTGTCTTTCGGTTTTGCAGCCAATCGTGAACCTGTTTCAATCCTACATCGGAACGGCTTCAAAGCCTCGCCCCGGCGCCCAGCACATGCTCAACGCGGAATATTTCAAACGTATCGAAGCCCTGAACTTCACGATGATGCACGACGACGGACAGCAAACCGAAAATTTCGAGGCGGCCGATGTGGTTCTTCTCGGCGTGAGCCGGACGTCGAAGACGCCGACAAGCATCTATCTTGCCAATCGAGGGGTCAAAACAGCAAACATTCCCTTGGTGCCGGATGTCCCCTTGCCGGAGCCGGTCTTGGCATTGCGCAATCCTCTCGTCGTCGGGCTCTTGGCTTCGGTAGAGCGCATCGTCCAGATTCGCGAGAATCGTCTTATCGCGTTGAACGCAAACCCCGATTCGCCATATGTGGACCGCCTCCTTGTCGCGGGCGAACTCGCACGGGCACGCAAGCTTTGCGCCGAGCATGGCTGGCCGGCAATCGATGTGACGCATCGCTCGATCGAGGAAACCGCGGCGGCGGTCATCGATCTCTACAAAATTCACCAGTTGAAATTCATAGCCTCGTCATGACGGGGTTTTGGCGCGGCACGGCGCCGCTTGTTCTCGCCTCGCGAAGCCCCGCCCGCCAGCGCCTTCTTAGCGCCGCCGGGATCCCGCTCGAAATTTGCGCCGCCGTGATAGATGAACGCGGGATCGAAGCGCCGCTCGTGACGTCGGGTGCCAATGCCGCCGACATCGCGCTTCATCTTTCCCGGGCCAAGGCTTTGCCGGTCAGCAGGGAAAAGCCAGGCCGGCTCGTTATCGGCGCGGATCAGACGCTCTGTCTTGAAGGTCGCCTCTTTGGCAAACCGGCCGGCCGCGCGGCCGCGATGGCGCAACTCGAAGCCTTCTCCGGCCGCATCCATGAACTTTATTCAGGCTGCTGCGTCGCGCGCGGAAATACTCTTCTTTTCGAAGCGGTTGACGTCGCCCGACTAACCTGCCGACGATTTTCTCCGGCATTCATCGAAGCCTATATGACGAAAGCCGGCGACGCTCTCCTTGGCAACGCCGGGGCCTATCGAATCGAGGGTCTCGGCATCCATCTCTTCGAGGCGATCGAAGGCGATCACGCGACGATCCTGGGGCTCCCCCTTTTGCCGCTCCTAAAATTCCTGCGTGAGGAAGGAAGTCTCCTTTCGTGAAATCCCCGGCTCACGGCCAACCAAAGGCTTGTGTCATCGGCTGGCCGGTCGCGCATTCGCGGTCGCCGTTGATCCATCGCTTTTGGCTGGAACGCCTCAAGATCGAGGGGTCTTACGAACTGGCCGCGGTCGCGCCGGCCGATTTACCGGCGTTTGTGCACGATCTCGCGCGTCGTGGTTTTGCCGGGGCGAATGTAACCTTGCCGCATAAGCAAACGGCGTTTGAGCTCTGCGATGTCACGACCCCGACGGCGGCCCGCCTCAAAGCTGTGAATACCTTGTGGATAGAGGCGGGAAAACTTTGCGGCGACAATACCGACGCCACAGCTTTTGCGGGTGCCTTAGATCAGGACGCGCCGGGATGGGACATTAACTCCAGGAAGGCCGTGGTTATTGGCGCCGGAGGGGCCGCGCGGGCGATTGTTTACGCGCTTAAACTGCGCGGCATGAAGCGCATTTTTCTGATCAATCGTACCAAAGGGCGTGCAGCGGGGCTTGCGGCGGACTTCGGCGCGTCGATCGCGGTTGTGGATTTCCCCGATCTGTCCGGCGCGCTGTCCGGCACCAATCTTCTCGTCAATACGACGTCGCTCGGCATGCGAGGTCAGCCGCCGCTCGCCATCGATCTCGCGCCTCTCCCGCCGGATGCCGTCGTCAGCGATATCGTCTATGTTCCACTCGAAACCGAGCTGATAAGGGCAGCACAAGCGCGCGGTCTCCGCGCGGTTTCCGGCGTCGGCATGCTTTTGCATCAGGCGGTGCCGGGGTTCGAGCGCTGGTTCGGCGTGAAACCTTGCGTCATGCCGGAGCTGCGCGGCGTGGTCGAGGCGGATATTGCGGCGGCGGTATGATGTTTGTTCTGGGCCTCACGGGGTCGATCGGCATGGGGAAATCGACCGCCGCCGCGATGTTTCGCGCCGAGGGAATCGCGGTCCACGATGCCGATGCCGTGGTCCATGCGCTCTATCGTGGGGAAGCCGCGCCGGTGATCGAGGCGGCCTTTCCGGGGACCACCCGCGATGGCGTGGTCGATCGTGCCCGCCTTGGTGGCCGGGTCCTCGACGATCCGGCGGCGCTGGCGCGGCTCGAAGCGATCATGCATCCAATGGTTGCCGCCAGCCGCGATGCTTTCCTGATCGAAGCGGAAAAAAGAGGCGCAAGGCTCGTCGTTCTCGATGTCCCCCTGCTGTTCGAGGCGGGCGGCGACCGCAAGGTCGATGCCGTGGTTCTCGTGACCGCGCCGGAAGCTGTGCAAAAACAGCGAGTGAGCCGGCGTTCGGGCATGACACCGGAGCGGCTTGCCGTCATATTGGCAAGACAGATGCCAGATGCGGAAAAACGCGCGCGGGCGCATTTCAGCATCGATACCGGCGGCGAATTTGCCGCCACCAGGCGACAGGTGCGCGGGATTTTGCGGGCGCTCGCTGGAGCGACAAACAAGGTCTGAGGCTTTAGAATGCGGGAGATTGTCCTCGACACGGAAACGACGGGGTTGGACCCCGCCAACGGGCATCGAATCGTCGAGATCGCGTGTGTCGAGCTTTTGAATGCCATCCCGACGGGCGAGACTTTCCACGCCTATATCGATCCCGGCCGCGACATGCCCGAGGAAGCCTTTCGAGTGCATGGAATTTCCGCCGAGTTTCTCGCGGGCAAGCCGGTCTTTGCTAAGGTCGTGGCGGATTTCCTGAAATTCGCCGGCGGCGCCAAAATCATCGCGCATAATGCCGAATTCGATATGCGGTTTCTTAACGCGGAACTCGCACTCCTCGGGATCGCGCCGATTGCATCCGATCGCATGATCGACACGCTGGCCCTGGCGCGACGCAAATATCCGGGCACGGCGAACAGTCTCGACGCGCTTTGCGCCCGCTACGGCATCGACACGTCGCGGCGGACCAAACATGGCGCCTTGCTCGATGCCGGAATTCTTGCGGAAGTCTATGCCGAATTGACCGGCGGGCGCCAGGCAGCGCTGATGTTTGGCAATGGCGCGGCCTCGACCACGGCGGAGAATGACCGTCTGCTTGCGCAAAGACCGCATCCGCTCCCCGCGCTGCTCAGCAACGAGGAGCTGTTTCGTCACCACGCTTTTGTTGCCGCCACGCTCGACGCGGCGCCGGTCTGGGACGCCTATTTGCCCTCACAAGCCCTGGCCGGAACGGCGGAAATGACACCGGCCTGATTGTTCCTTTCGGGGACATTGGGATGCCAACTATCGATCTCTTCCGCCACTCGCAAAAGCTGCGCGCAAGCGGACAGTGCCGGCAACCACCATGCGGCCCGCGCCGGGGAGATCGTCGGCATGGCGGGCACCTATGTTCACAAGGATAAGTCCGTCAGCTACTCCTATGCCGGCGCGAGCTACGGCATGCTCGGCGGCATCGAGTGCGTCAAGGAACGGCTTTTGCGCATCGCCCTTTAACCAAGGTTGAAATATCCGGTCAAACTTAAGAATATCGCCGGTTTGTCGTGGTAACCAGGGATCAACAACGATCCACCTTAACATCCGGCCCGATGTCCCATGTCGCACCGGAAACTCGGTCATAAAGCCCATGGCCAAATTGCCCCCACAGGCAAACAGGTAGTTATCCTTACACTTAACACCGTAGAGCAAACCAAACCCGGGGATGAATCAGGTTCAGGATTCAAAGTTAGACTGAGCTCGAACACCGAGTTGGTACCGTCGCGGAAAAGGGGGAAGATGGATGTGGCCTTCCCCGAGGCGCGCAGAGTCGCGTAGTAAAACGCTGAAGCGGTTTGTATTTATTGAGGTTGGGGAGAAGTTGGTATATTTAACGATCGTGAAGGTTTGATTCTCTAACCGGTAGAATTCATCTGTACCGCCTGCATACCACCTGACGTAAAGAATATTGGGTTCTGGGGTACAGGTCCATGTCTTCGATTGCG
Organism: Pseudomonadota bacterium; assembly: GCA_030948025.1. GTDB lineage: Bacteria > Pseudomonadota > Alphaproteobacteria > Rhizobiales > Beijerinckiaceae > Methylocapsa. The sequence continues at coordinate 42,506 of JALZAY010000003.1, read as the reverse complement.
GGGCAATATCAAACTGAGGCCCCAGCAGAGGCAGGCCGAGGAGGCTATAAATGAACGGGGGCAGTTGCTCGTGCTTTTCTGGTTTCCAAATCACCGGCGGTTTGTCGGCTGTAACACCGGAGAATGCCGCGTGCCGCGACACCAGCCCCTCGCCTATTCGAGATCGTCCGGTCTTCGCCTATGTATGCCTCCAAGCACTCGATACGTGACCGCAGTTCTTGGAAATCTCGGCCGATCTTATATTCGCCCATGTGTATGTCCCCCAATTTATTGAACCCTAATAATCCTTGCGCGTTCGCCTTTTCGCGTCAAAGTTTATGAACGACCCTGTAGAACCCTGTGTCTGGCCATTTAGGTGGATCGTAGCATGTATTTTCGGAAGCGGATAAAAAAGAAGGCGCCTTATTCCCCCGCCTCCCGCTGTTCGAGCTTTTCCTTGGCTTCGAGGTCTTCCCCCGTTTTCTGATCGACGAGGCGCATCGACAGGCGCACCTTGCCGCGGTCGTCGAAGCCCAAAAGCTTGACTTTTACCTTGTCGCCTTCCTTGACGACATCGGTGGTTTTGGCGACCCGGCCCTTCGCGAGCTGCGAAATATGGACGAGACCGTCCTTGGAGCCGAAGAAATTCACGAAGGCGCCGAAATCCACCACTTTCACGACCGTGCCGTCGTAGATCTGGCCGGCTTCCGGATCGCTCGCGATGGACTTGATCCAATTGATCGCGGCGCGGATCGAATTTGCGTCGGAGGAAGCGACCTTCACCGTGCCGTCGTCGTCGATATTGATTTTGGCGCCGGTTTTTTCGACGATCTCGCGAATGACCTTGCCGCCGATCCCGATCACTTCGCGGATCTTGTCGGTTGGAATTTTCAAGGTCTCGATGCGGGGCGCGAACTCGCCGAGTTCGGCGCGCGCGCCGGTGAGCGCCTTGGCCATTTCGCCCAAGATATGCAGCCGGCCCGTCTTGGCCTGATCCAACGCCACCCGCATGATTTCTTCGTTGATGCCGGTGATCTTGATGTCCATTTGCAGCGACGTGATACCCTCTTCGGTGCCCGCCACCTTGAAATCCATATCGCCGAGATGATCCTCGTCGCCGAGAATGTCGGAGAGGACGGCAAAGCGCTCGCCTTCGAGAATCAGGCCCATGGCAATGCCCGCCGTCGGCCGCTTCATGGGAACGCCGGCGTCCATCAAGGCAAGCGACGAGCCGCAGACCGTCGCCATCGAGGATGAGCCGTTCGACTCGGTGATCTCGGCCACGATCCGGACCGTATAGGGAAATTCCGCCGCCGTGGGAAGCATCGGGCGGATGGCGCGCCAGGCAAGCTTGCCATGACCGATTTCGCGGCGTCCGGGCGAGCCCATGCGGCCGGTCTCGCCGACCGAATAGGGGGGGAAATTATAATGCAGAAGGAAGCGCTCCTTGTAGGTGCCCTCCAAACTATCGACGTATTGCTCGTCCTCCCCGGTGCCGAGCGTCGCGACGACCAGCGCCTGTGTCTCACCACGGGTGAAAAGCGCCGAACCATGCGTGCGCGGCAAGACGCCGGCTTCCGCGACAATCGGACGGACCGTCTTGACGTCGCGCCCGTCAATTCGGATGCCGGTGTCGAGGATGTTCCAGCGGACAACCTTGGCCTGCAGATCGTGAAAGACTTCGGCAACCTGCTCCTTGGAAAACTCCGGCTCGGCATCCGGTGGGAACAGTGCGGCGGCGACTTTTGCCTTCACGGCATCGACCGCGTTATAGCGGTCCTGCTTCGCGGTGATCTTGTAGGCCTCGCGTAATTCGGCCTCGGCGACCTCACGCACCGCTGTCTCGATTTTGCGCCTGTCGGGGATGGCGAGATCGCGCGGGTGCTTGGCGGCTTTTTCGGCAAGTCTGACGATCGCGTCGATCACCGGCTGAAATCCGGCATGGCCGGCCATCACGGCCTGGAGCATGGTCGCCTCGGAGAGTTCCTTGGCTTCGGATTCGACCATCAGCACGGCGTCGCTGGTTCCCGCGACCACGAGGTCGAGCGAGGAGTCTTTCAAATCCTCCAGCGCCGGATTGACTTTCAGCGCGCCATTAATGAAACCGACCCGCGCGGCGCCGACCGGCCCCATGAACGGGACGCCCGACAAGGTCAGCGCCGCCGAACTCGCGACCATGGCCACAATATCGGGGTCGTTTTCGAGGTCATGCGAAAGCACCGTCGCGACAACTTGCGTCTCGTTGCGATAACCTTCGGGAAACAATGGGCGGATCGGGCGGTCGATCAGGCGTGAGACGAGGGTCTCCTTTTCCGAAGGGCGGCCCTCACGCTTGAAATAGCCACCGGGAATGCGGCCCGCCGCGAAGGCCTTTTCTTGATAATTGACCGTCAGGGGAAAGAAATCGCCCCCGGCCTTGGCTGCCTTGGCCGCGACGACAGTGGCAAGCACCGTGGTTTCGCCATAGGTCGCGACGACGGCGCCATCGGCTTGGCGGGCGATCTTGCCGGTTTCGAGCACCAGCTTGCGCCCGGCCCAATCGAGTTCTTCACGATGGATTTCAAACATTCATTCGTCTTCCTTGGGTAAAGGCGAAGCCCAACGCCAAAGCAAGACGGCGAGAAGCTGTACGACAGCACCTGGCGATCCTGCCATGAGCATTGGTCTTCACCATGATTTGGCGCGGCGGCCTCATGCCGCCACATTACCGGATATTTGAGCCGTCAAAGGCTTGGTCTTACAATCATACCGCTTTCAAGGAATCCCCCGAACAAGCCGGTGTTTCCCGGCCGATGGGCGCATCCGTTAGCAAGGATCATGGGCTAGCGCCGGATGCCAAGGCGTTCGATCAGCGCCTTATAGCGCGACTCGTCCTTCGCCTTGACGTAGTCGAGGAGCTGGCGGCGTTGCGACACAAGCTTGAGCAGACCACGGCGCGAGTGATTGTCTTTCACATGTGTCTTGAAATGCTCGGTCAGATTCACGATCCGCTCGGTCAAGATCGCAACTTGGACCTCGGGAGAGCCGGTATCGCCCAGCTTCAAAGCATAGTCTTTCAACAGCGCCTGTTTGCGCTCTGCCGTAATCGACATCGAATAACCTCTTTGAAAAGGAGAGAAAGTCAAAGTGCCGTCCGCGCGGCCCGGCCAGGATGTCGTCCAGCGGGGTTCAGGCGGCTGCCGCGCACTACGGCGCACGGCGTGTTTATACACGAAACCAGCTGCGATGAAAGGGGGTACAAGCGGCGCGTTGGCCCCTCAGCGTTTGGCGAGTTTTTGGGCAAGGGCGCGGGCCTTTGGCAATTGCGCTTCAAAAACGGCGGCCAAATGCGCATCGCCGCCGTCCCGCATCGTCGTGAAAGCCGCCTCGATCTGCTTAGCCGCCAGCTTCGCCATCCCGGCGTCGCTCGGCGAGCAACATGAGGGTAAGCCCTTGCACGCCGGTGCTCCTGGCCCAATCGAGCGGCACACGTTCGCGGGTATTTTCCTTTAAGGCTTCGCTAATGGCGGCGACGGCCTCTTCGAGCCGCGCCGTCCCGCTCTCTCGCTCGCCGAGGCGCCAGAGCGCAGCGCCGAGATTCGTCTGGGTCCCGGCCCAGTCGAGTGGCGCGCGCGCGCGGGTATTTTCCAGCAAGGCTTCGCGATAGGCGGCAACGGCCTCTTCGAGCCGCGCCGTCCCGCTCTCCCGCCCGCCGAGCGTTTCGAGCGCATTGCCGAGACTCACCTGGGTCATGGCCCAATCGCGTGGAAACGCGTTCCGGGGCCGAAGCCCGGCTAGATGGCGATAGCGCTCGATCGCCGACAGCGCCGCTGCATTATCGCCGAATTCATTACCCTGCCGGTAGAGAGCGTCGGCCTCTGCGTTAAGGTATTTCCAGCGTTCGTCCTCATGCCCTTGCGGCACCTTTGCCGCCGCTTCGGCAAAGCGCTGCGCCGCGTCGAGATAGCGCAACCGGGTCAAGGCCACATCGCCGCGCTGGGCGGTGGTTTGCGCGGCATTGAGCGCCAGCCTTTCCAACGCTTCGGTTTGAATTTTTTCAATCGCGGCCAAAGTTTCGTCGGCCTTGCCGAGTTCGCCGTCCTGGATCGCCTTTTGCGCTTCCGTCTTCAAGGCGGTGATCTTCGAATCGTCGCCGGGTTGCGCCGCCGCCGCCGTTTGAAGCTCCTTGAATCTTCCGGCAATCTCGACGAGTTTTGCCGCGAGGCGTTCGGGGGGAACATTGGCCTCGCCCAAAATCTCCAGCGCGCTTTTGACCTGGCGCTGGTTGAGATCGAGGTCGCCCTGTAGCTTGGCGATCTCTTTCTTTTGGGATTCGGAGAGTTCCTCCCATGGCCGAGCAAGAGCGGCAAGCATCTCCGGGGTAACGCCGGTTATGAACGTGTTGTTCGAAGCATTGCCGCCGATCGCGACGCCGCCACGATCAGCTTTGACGTTGGCGCCAACAGTCACCGGCGCGTTGACGTTCGTGTCGCGGCCCGACGCGATTCCGGTCCCTTTTTGCTCGACGATTGCCGTGGTGGGCGGCGGCGGTGGCTTTGAGTGGTCGACGTAGAAAGTGAAAACCGCCCAAAGTCCCCCCGCGGCAACCGCAAGGCCGCCGCCGATCCATCCGAGGAGTTTTTGGTTTTCTTCGGCTTTCAAAAACGACCAGAGCTTATTCAGCATGGCCTCGTCTCCGCCCAAAAGCGAACCGCATTCAAATACATACCACGAAACCTTGCCCGCCAGGGCTAGCTAAACCTTCCCGTTAACACCGCATTTACCCTAATCGCGCACCATGCCGCCAAGAGGGCAGTTACGCCCATGGGGAGGCCGCATGTCCGCAAGAATCCCGATCGCCGCCGACAATCCCGTCCAGCGGCGGCTCCTTGAAATCCTGGTGCATCAATTCGGCTATCAGGCGGAGACCGTTGAAACCGGCGAAGCGGTGCTTGCCCGTCTGCAATCCCCCGGCGCGCCGGCGATCGGCCTCGCAATTCTCGATCTCGTCATGCCGGACCTCGACGGCATGGTGGGGCGCGCGCGGCTGTGGGAGGCGGGAAAGAAACTTCCCATTATCTTCGAGACGTCGTGAACGGTTCGCGCCGCAACGCCCCCGTGCCGCCGTCCGGACCGAGAAGTCTCGCGCGGGGGCCCCCGGGCTCAGCCGCCGAGAGGGCGGAAAAAATCCCAAACGAGCTTCGCGCTATTAACATCGCCGATGGCGACGCCATGCCCGGGTCCGGCTTCGCTCGAAAGACCAGGTAGCGGGTGACCGCCGCCTTCGATCCGGACCGCTTCGACCGGTACTTCGCAATTGTTCAGCTTGTCGAGGTAGGCACGCATGCCACCGTGGGTATCCTTTTCGGGCAAGACGGTGGTTGTCATGCCCCCGGCGCAGCCGGCGGTCTTGCCGAAGAGACCAAGCGTCGCATCGATCGAAAGGAACTCCGTCTTGGCATGCGGCAAACTGGCCTTGCCGCCATGCAAAGGAATCTCGGGATCCGCGGTGCCCGCAATCATCATGAGGGGAATCGGATGCGACGGCTTGCAGGACTCTTCGAGATCGGACGGCAAGCTAGCCGCAAGAATGGCCACCCCCGCGAAGGCGTTTTTTTCGTCGCAGGCGAGCCGCAAAGCCATCGTTCCGCCAGTGGCTATGCCAACGAGAAAGACCTTGCCGCGGTCGGCAATTCCGCGGGCAACGAACTTCGCGATCAGATCATGGATAAAGACCGAATCGCGGCGCGCCTCGGGGCCAGGCGCGTCTCCCCAACGCCCAGCTAGAGGTTCCGGATAGATCAGGACCGCACCGGATGAGCGCGCCATTTCCTCAAAGCCGAATGTCCGCCGGAGGCGCGCGCCCTTCTCCCTGCCGCCGCGCAGGACTATCACGGCCGGCCGGCGCGCCTGCTTGAGGCGCCGGTGCTGGAGGAGGATGGCGGTGCGCGCAACACCGTCCGACACGATCGTGACGCGGCCCGCCGCCGCCAACGCGGCCGATGGAAACCCCGTGAAGGCAAGCAATAGCCAGCAGGCTCCCGCCAGCGAACTGGCAACACTCACAAACGCGATAAATTTGCGGCCTCGCACGATCATGTCTTCCAAGCCATCGGCGCTTCGATTTTTCTTGCCGAGCCAAAATTGTGCCAGGGAGCCTCAAGGCATGATAGCCTATACCGAGGGGACTCAGTAAGGAAAAAGCACAGCGGTTCTCTGCGCCGGGACAATTTGGCTGACAGAGATTATCCAACGGCACGGGCTGATCCGGCTTAGCGAGGGTTCCGTCCAAGCGATGCGCCCTCAAGCGCGCGTCCGAATCCGGGCAGTTCTGAAGTCTTCTAGTGTCCGCGTTTAATGTACGCGTTGCCCTGGAGGGCCAATTGCATTAGTGGAAGGGGTATCGAATTTTTGAGGGGGGTAAAGCTCCATGACAGAGGCGGAGTTCGACGCGAGCGGCATCGAGAAACGCCGGCCGCTGTCACCACATCTGCAAATTTACCGCCCGATGCTGACCATGATGATGTCGATTGCGCATCGCATCACCGGGGCAGCGCTCTATTTCGGCACCCTGTTGCTCGCGTGGTTTTTGATTGCCGTGTCCACCGGCGGCGGCGCCTACGATGCGGCTGCCTATTGCTTAAATTCGATCGCCGGGAAACTGATTCTATTCGGTTTCACCTGGGCCCTATTCCATCACCTTCTCGGCGGCATACGCCACGCCATTTGGGACACGGGTCATGGTTTGGAGCATCCGCAGCGCGAATGGCTGGCACGAGCCACCTTATTCGGCGGCATCGTCCTGACGGTGACCGTCTGGACCATCGCTTATCTGGTTCAATAGAATCGTCCTGGCCGGCGCCGCCAACCGGCGGATTACAAGATCCGAAACATTGCCAGGAAGGCATGGGAGGAATAAGCAGTCATGGCGAAAAGTCCTGCGCCGGTTCGCCCCGCGATGAGCAGGGTGCGCTTTCTCGGCTCCGCCAAATCCGGCACGGCGGACGCTTGGAACATGCGCATCACCTCGATCGCGCTTGTACCCTTGTCGATCGCATTCGTCGCAATCGTCTTGTCGCTTCTCGGCAAGGATTACGCGGCGGTGCGAGCCGAACTCGGGCATCCCCTTCCCGCGATTTTGATGCTTCTCTTCATCTTGTCCGGAGTTTTCCACATGAAGCTCGGAATGCAGTCGATTATCGACGATTATGTGCATGCCGCGCAGCTGAAGGAGGGAGCGCTGATCGCCAATCTTTTTTTCTCGGTTTGCATCGGCTTGGCTTGCATTTACGCGGTCTTGAAACTGAGCTTTACCTGAGGGGCCCCCACGCGACTATCGCGTAAGGTAAAAAGGAAATTTCGAAAGACGATGGCATGACGTCCAACGCCACGTTCAACGGCAACGCCGCTCCGGCTCGTAACGGCGCCGCCTATCCGATTACCGACCATACGTTCGACGTTGTCATCGTCGGCGCCGGCGGCGCGGGACTGCGGGCGACGGTTGGTTGTTCGGAGGCGGGGCTGCGGACGGCCTGCATCACCAAGGTATTTCCGACCCGTTCGCACACGGTCGCGGCGCAAGGCGGCGTCGCGGCGTCGCTCGGCAACATGGGGCCAGATGATTGGAGATGGCACATGTACGACACCGTCAAGGGGTCGGATTGGCTCGGCGATCAGGATTCGATCGAATACCTCTGCCGCAATGCGCCCGCCGCCGTGTATGAACTCGAGCATTGGGGCGTGCCGTTCTCGCGCACCGAGGACGGCCGCATCTACCAGCGCCCGTTCGGCGGCATGACCACCAAGTTCGGCAAGGGTCCGCCGGCGCAGCGCACCTGCGCGGCGGCCGACCGGACCGGCCACGCGATGCTGCATACGCTCTATGGTCAGGCGTTGCGTTACGAGACCGAATTCTTCATCGAATTCTTCGCGATTGACCTGATCATGGAGAACGGCCGCTGCCGCGGCGTGGTCTGTCTGAAGCTCGACGACGGCACCATTCATCGCTTCCGTTCGCAACTTGTCATCCTGGCGACCGGCGGCTACGCCCGCGCTTATTTCTCTTGTACCTCGGCGCATACCTGCACCGGCGACGGCAACGGCATGGTGCTGCGCGCGGGGCTTGCCTTGCAGGATATGGAATTCGTGCAGTTCCATCCGACCGGCATTTACGGCGCCGGCTGCCTCATCACCGAAGGCGCGCGCGGCGAAGGCGGCTATTTGAGCAATTCCGAAGGCGAACGCTTCATGGAGCGCTACGCGCCTTCGGTGAAGGACCTCGCGCCGCGCGATATGGTGTCGCGCGCGATGACCATCGAAATCCGCGAGGGCCGCGGCGCCGGCAAGAACAAGGACCATATCTATCTGCACCTCGAACACCTCGATCCCAAGATCCTGCGCGAACGCCTGCCCGGTATTACCGAAAGCGCCAGAATTTTCGCCGGCGTGGACGTGACCAGGGAGCCCATCCCGGTGCTGCCCACCGCGCATTACAACATGGGCGGCATTCCGACGAATTTTCATGGCGAGGTCATCATCAAGAAGGACGGCGACCCCGATGCCGTCGTGCCCGGCCTTCTGGCAATCGGCGAGGCCGCCTGCGTTTCCGTCCATGGCGCCAACAGACTCGGCTCGAATTCGCTCATCGACCTTGTTGTCTTCGGCCGCGCCGCCGGTCTGCGCGCGGCGGAACTCGCGACGGCGGGTGCCAAACAGGCCGAGCTTCCGGCAGGTTCCGCCGACCAGGCGCTTTCCCGCCTCGACCGCTTCCGCCATGCCAAGGGCGAATTTTCGACCGCGGAGCTGCGGCTCAGGATGCAAATGGTGATGCAAAGCCATTGCTCCGTCTATCGCACAGGGCAGACTCTGGAGGAGGGCTCGGCGCTCATCCATGAAGTGTGGTTCGCGAGGGACCAGATTTCGGTCACCGACCGCTCGTTGATTTGGAATTCGGACGTCATCGAGACCTTGGAATTCGACAATCTTATCGTGCAAGCGGTTGTCACCATGGATGGGGCGGCACGCCGCACCGAATCCCGCGGCGCCCATGCGCGGGAAGATTTTTCCGCGCGCGATGACGTCAACTGGATGAAGCACACGCTCGCCTCGATCGACCCCGATGCCCGCACGGTGTCGATCGATTACCGCCCCGTGCACAGCTTCACGATGACCAACGAGATGCCATATATCGAGCCGAAGGCGCGGGTGTATTAAACCTCCCATGGCAACCAGGAAAAGCCAGCCAGCAAATGCGGTTCGCTCCGAGTTCCCGTTATTTCTGCAACGGGACTTTGAAAAACTCCTCAATCACGCTGCTTGGCCCGTGGGTGTTCCTTCAGACCTACCAGAGGAATTGTGGAAGCGGTTATGTGCTGCGTCCGTTTCATATCAGGCCGGCAATGAGTCAGTAGATTATCATAAGAAACGATATCTCAAGGAACATAACTACGTACCCGGACCTCATCACAGACTTGATCGGAGCATCCAAAACGCGGTTTTAGACGGCATACGCAAGCGGACTGATGCCGTTGCATATAATGTTAGAACCAACGAGACGTCCGCTCCAATCGGAATGGTTATCGGCGATGGCACCTTGGCTCGAACTCACTTTTCGGTTTCTTGCGCTTTTAGTTGCGCAAACAAAGGTGCATTGTACGAAAGCTTGGTTATCACTCGCATGAATATCGAGCAGCTAGCTTGGATTTGCGCGATTGCCAAATTTGATACGGTTGAGGAAGTGGTCAATCAGACAACCACCAAAAGTCTCAGCTCGCTTAAGGTCCTCTATTCGTCATCAGGCGAATTTTACGGCTGGTTGAGTTCGCATGCTCACTGGAAGTTTGAAGCGCATTTGAAAGCATTTGACTTTTCCTCAAATGAGTTTGCTACCCTACTCGCCACTCACGAATTTAAGCTTGTCGCTTTTGCTGCTTTGGTTGTTCTCTACGACGTCTTTTTGAAGGCCTTGGAAACGGTACGCGCTTCGTCGACGAAAGCGGAAGCGGAGGAATCCAGTATCGATGACTTAGAGTTCACACCTTTGGCAATGATGCAAGCTATTGAAGAAATTTCGCCGGACACCCCAGAAATCGCGCAACTTTCGCGGTTCTTGGTTGGTTCGAAGCAATGAAAACCTAAGCTCTTAACCTGCGGGCAATTACGCGATGGTCCAACTCTCACTTCCCGCCAATTCCCGCGTCGGCACCGGTAAGACATGGCCGAAGCATGGTGACTCCGAGAGTCTCACGGAGTTCCGGATTTATCGCTGGAATCCCGACGATAACCAGAACCCGCGCGTCGACACTTATTTCGTCGATCGAAGCGATTGCGGCCCGATGGTTCTCGATGCGTTGATCTGGATAAAATCCAAGATCGATCCGGCGCTCACCTTCCGGCGCTCGTGCCGGGAAGGCATTTGCGGGTCGTGCGCGATGAATATCGACGGGACGAATACGCTCGCCTGCACCAAATCCATGGACGACGTCAAGGGCGCGGTTAAAATCTATCCCTTGCCGCACTTGCCAGTGGTGAAAGATCTCGTGCCGGACCTCTCGGTGTTTTACGCGCAGCACGCCTCGATCGAGCCCTGGCTGCAAACGACCTCGCCAACGCCTGAAAAAGAATGGTTGCAGTCGCCGCAGGACCGCGGAAAACTCGACGGGCTTTATGAATGTATCCTTTGCGCCTGCTGCTCGACATCCTGCCCGAGCTATTGGTGGAACGGCGATCGCTATCTCGGCCCCGCGGTGTTGTTGCAAGCCTACCGCTGGCTCATCGATTCGCGCGACGAAGCGACCGGCGAACGGCTCGACAATGTCGAGGATCCTTTCCGCCTTTATCGCTGCCACACAATCATGAATTGCGCCAAGGCCTGCCCCAAGGGTCTGAACCCGGCGAAAGCGATCGCCGAAATCAAGAACATGATGATCGCGCGGCAAATCTGACGCCGAAGCCTGATGCAATTCGCGGCGCCTTTCTGTAGACTCAATCCGCGTTCACATGCGGCGGATGCAGACTTTACCGATGTTGCGCATTCCGCTGGCCGCCGCCGCCGTGTTGCTAACGTGTTCGATGTGCTTCGCGCATCCGGCGCGGCGGCCAATCACGTACGACCAGATGATCGCCCGCGCGGCCGGGATTCATGGCGTCCCGGAGTCCTTCGTCCATCGCATCGTGATGCGCGAAAGCCGCTATCATCCGCGCCTTGTCCACAACCATTGCTTCGGCCTGATGCAGATCAAATATGCGACGGCGCGTGGGATGGGGTATAGTGGAGACGCGCGGGGACTTCTCGACGCGCAAACCAACCTGACGTACGCCGTCCCTTATCTCGCCAATGCCTATCGGCTCGCGGACGGCAATCAGGAGCGCGCCACGGCGCTCTTCAGCGGCGGCTATTATTATGTGGCCAAACACAAGAAAATGCAGGGCCTATTGCGGACCGCGTCGTCGCCCGCGCTGACCCCGTAGCCCGCGCCGCCACTAGAGCGTACCCCGATTCGATAACACCGTATCCGGCATTGCGCCCGCTCGCTCGAAATTTCGCTTTATTTGTCGTGCAAGTGTAAGCATCCAAAAAACGCAACACCGGGGCGCCGAACACGAGGTCTTGCTTGGTCCGTTTTGAAAATGTCGGCTTGCGCTACGGGATGGGAGCGGAGATCCTGAAGGATATTAGCTTCGCCATCGAGCCGCGGTCGTTTCAATTCCTGACCGGTCCATCCGGCGCCGGCAAGACGACGCTTTTGCGGCTCATTCTTTTGTCCTTGCGGCCGACCCGGGGCGCGATCGGCCTTTTCGGGAGCGACGCCTTAAGTCTCGATAAAGCCGCGATCACCTCTCTCAGACGGCGGATCGGCGTGGTCTTCCAGGATTTCCGGCTGCTCGACCATTTGACGACCTATGAAAACGTCGCGCTTCCGCTCCGCGTGCGCGGCAAGGAGGAAGCGAGCTATCGCGCCGAAGTGACGGAACTCCTGTATTGGGTCGGTCTTGGCGAGAGAATGCATATTCTGCCGCCGGTGCTGTCCGGCGGCGAAAAGCAGCGCGCCGCCATTGCCCGCGCGCTCATCGTGCGGCCGGAGCTGCTGTTGGCCGACGAGCCGACCGGCAATGTCGATCCAAGTCTCGCGCGCAGGCTATTGCGGCTCTTCACCGAACTCCACAAAACCGGGACGTCGGTGGTGATCGCGACGCACGACCTCGGCTTGATGGACCAGTTCGATGGCGCCCGCCGGCTGGTTCTGGGCGACGGCCGCCTCCATATTTACGATTGAGGCGCGGGATGAGCATTTTTTCGGACATGCTCCAAGCGGCGGCTGGAAACGGGCGGCAGTTGAATTCGCGCGGCATCATAAGGCTTGGCCTCACACGCGGCATGAAGAGCGAGATGGCGCTTGTCCCCGAAGCCTCCATCGCCGGGCGCGCGCTTGTCACCGTGGTCGCCATCATGACTTTTCTTGCCTCGCTGACTGCCGGCGCGGCCATTCTGATAAGCGACGCATCGCGCGGCTGGCAGGACGAGGTTGCCCGCGAAATGACCATTCAAATCCGCCCGACCGCTGGCCGCGACATCGACGCCGATTCGGCAAAAGCCGTCGAGCTTGCCCGGGCGATGCCGGGGGTTGCCTCGGTCCGCGTTTACACCAAGGCCCAATCCGAGGAGCTCTTGCAGCCTTGGCTCGGTTCCGGTCTCGATCTTTCCGAGTTGCCGGTGCCGCGCCTCATCGTCGTCGCACTCGACAAAGAGGAACGCTTGGATATCGCCGTGCTGCGCAAAAGGCTCTCCGGCGCCATTCCGGGCACCACGATCGACGACCATCGCCTCTGGCTAGAGCGTCTCGCGATCATGGCGAAGAGCGTTGTCTTCGCCGCCGCGGTGATCTTCGCCCTAGTCCTCGCCGCGATGATTTTGGCGGTGGCTTTCGCGACTCAAGGCGCCATGGCTGGCAATCGCGAGATCATCGAAATTTTGCATTTCGTCGGCGCCGCCGACAGCTATATTTCGCGCCAGTTCCAGCGGCATTTTTTTCAGTTGGGCCTGCGCGGCGGCGCGATCGGCGGCGGGCTCGCGATCCTCGCCTTCTTCGCGTCGGCAACCGTGGCAGCCTGGCTGCGGGCGACCCCCGGCGGCGATCAGTTGGAAGCCATGTTCGGCGATTTTTCCCTCGGTTGGAACATCTATGTTGCCATCGCGCTCATAGCGGCGGGCATCGCGATCGTCACCGGCTTTGTCTCGCGGGTGATTGTGTTCCGCCATTTGCGGGACTTGAGTTGAGCGGAAGCCCGCGGTGACTTTTGGCTTGCCTTCGGTGGTTGTGTCGCCGCCTCGCATTCCGAAGCTGCCAGACCAATTTCCGGGCCGCTCGCCTTTGGTCTACATTGTGGCGGGAGCGGACCTTCTCACAGGAGCGTGATCCTTGGGTAACCACAGCTACGCAATCCTTCGATCATCGTTTCTTCGATGACGGCGCCGGGCTGTCCAGAAAAAACCGCACCATTTCGCGTGAAGCGTCGGGGCCGTCCGGATCGGTATATGAGCCTTCCGGCCTGCCTCCCGACCAGCCGTGCCCCAATCCCTCGATGGCCCAATGTTCCACATGGAGAACCCCACCCGCGTCACTGATCAAGGTGCGTGTAAAGGCGCGGCCTCCAGCCGAGCGGCCGTGTTGTGTCTCCTGCGCGGCGCCGGGGAAGCCCGCGCGCGCGTCCGCGACAATCAATCCGGCGTTCGACGGATGCACTGTCCGGTCGGACTCGCCATGGAAAACAATGGTGCGAACGCGCGCGCCCTTTCGACGAGTCTTCCTTTTCGGCATCGCCACGGGGCTTGAGTTGCCGCCCATGGCGGCAAACGCGGACGGCAGGTCGGTGGCGGACCCCAAGGCGAGGCCGGAGTGAACCCCTGCTGCGGCATAAAGTTCGGGATAGGTGGCGCTCATGATCAAGGCCATGGCGCCGCCGGCCGAGAGGCCTGCCACATAGACCCGCTTGGGATCGATATCGTACTCCGCCATGATGGCGCGGGTAATTCCGGCAATGATGCAGGGCTCTCCCTCGCCGCGCGTCTGGTGTTTGAGATCGAACCAGTTCCAGCATCCGGAGTGATTGGCTGTCGCCGGCTGTCTTGGATAGGCGGCGATGAAGCCGTGGTCTTCCGCAAGGAGATTCATCCCCGTGCCCAACGCGAAATCGTCGGGATCTTGGGTGCAGCCGTGGAGCATCACGATCAAAGGACGCTTGCGCCCGCGTGCATGGCCCGGGACGTAGACCTTATAGACGCGCGAACCTGCCGCACAGCGGAAGGTTTTGGTCAGAAATGTGGCCCCCTCCGGCAGCGGCGGTGCGATCGGAACGTCCCCGAGAGGTAGCGCTCCAGGGGCGAGGCCCGGACGATTGGCCCGGCGCAACAGCGTCAACACTTCCCCCAATGGTCGTGCCGCGCGGGCAAGCCCTTGTGTTGGGAGGAACTCCCGCCAGCCAGCGCTCGCATTTCCGGCGATGGGCTGCTCGCTTTCCGCCGGACGCGCGGCGGCCGTCGGCTCGATCAGCCGAAGATTGCTCGCCGGTGTTTGTTCCATCGAGGCGGCAGGATTTCGCCCCGATAACGCGCGTTGGATCACCCGCGTCGCCTCGATCACATGTTGGTTTTGGGCCAGTTTCGCGGCCTTGTGCATGGCCGTGCTAAAAATGGTTTTCATCGGCTGTACCCTTCGCGAAAACGCCTACCCTGGCCCTCACCGGATCCGGCCTTCGAGCGCCGCCTTGACTGGCTTGCTGGCCTGAAGCGCGCCAAGGACAGTGATTGAGTCGATTGCCGCCAGCGCGAGTTCGGGCGTGACATCGGCGGCGATGGTCGCGAGCCCGACGACCTGAATGTTGAGCTTTCCACCGGCCGCCCTGACCGCCTCCAAGTCCGCGCGGCTATAGAATCGCGAGCCAAGCTCGAGGGTCTGCCGCACGATTGATTTCTTGACGGCATCCGCGTGGGTGGCGAGCTGGTTGCGGATTGCCGTCCTGATCAAGTCGGTGCGATTGGAGTAAAAACCTTCGTTGACCAGCAAATCGATATGGCCAAGATCGACATATCCGATGTTGACCGTGATTTTCTCGGTCTCGCCCGGCCTTTCCCGCAGCCGATGCACATTTGGAGCCAAAACAGGCCTCCTATTACCATCCATATAGATGGTATATAGATGGCCATAGAGTCCGTTGCAAGAGGAAAATTTACTCAAGAGAACGTGGCCGCCGCTAAAAGGCCCCGCCGTTTCCGGTGCGGGGTCACATTGTCCGCGCAATCTTCCTTCTACCATTGCCATGCTCACGATGGCGGGGCGTCACAATGGCGATACCAGACAGCGGCGATGATCTAATCGCGGCAATTTACGATGTTATCATCGAACCGTCCGGCTGGGACGAGGTCGTCAACCGCATCGTCGAAGCAACGAAATCGATGCGCGGCGGCCTCATTACGAGAGAGGCGAAGGCAACTCACCGGGTGGAGCTTGCGGAATGGCAACTCCTGGAAACCCTCGCGCCGCATTTGCAGCGCGCGGCGGCGATTCATGACCTCCTGGGCCGAGTGAGAGCGGTCACCAACTCGCTCGGCGCGGCGGCCGCGGCCGCCGGTTTCGCCGTCCTTCTCGTGACCGGGGATTGCCGGGTCGTCTTCGCCAACGCCAAAGCCGAGGACCTCGTGCGGCGTGAAACGGGCCTGCGGAATGAGCGCGGGCGGCTTGCGGCCGCGACGCCGGCGCTTACGGGGCGCCTGCATGCGCTCGCGCGTCAAGGGCCAAGGCCGCGAGGAGGCGAACGCCATGCCGGTGGAACCCTCGAGCTGAGTAGCGGGGAGAATCGCCCTCCGCTTCTCGCCCATGTCATTCCGCTCGCCCCGAACCGGACCGCGGCAACCCTCGACCTCGACCGGCCGGCCGCCGCCCTTTTCGTCATCGACCCTGCCGCCAACCTCGACGCCACGGCCCAGCGCTTTGCCGTCCAGTTTGGACTGACCGGCGCCGAGAAACGCATTCTCGTGGAACTCGTTCGCGGCAATGGGCTCCTCTCCGCCGCCGCGCAACTTAAAATTACCGAGGCGACCGCACGTACGCACGCAAAGCGCATTCTCGCGAAAACCGGAACCTGCCGTCAGACGGAGCTCATCCGCCGGTTCTTCGAGACCACCTTGCTCGGCTCGCCGGGCGGCGCCTGACTTTCCGCAGATATAAACCGGCATCATCCGTTCCGATGACGACGGGGGCTGAAGGCGCGAGTTACGCTCTTACCGCTATAGATTCGTATGCTCGGCCGCATGCTAAAGACGATACCAATATCGTCATTCCCTGAACAGCGCGCGCGACCGGGCCGAGCGATCGGTTCGAATTAAGTCCAACACAAATTGCGACTTTTGCAGCAATTGGCGGGCCAAAGAGCCGCAGCAGAGCAGGGAGAAGGGGAGGGCGTACCATGAAAAAGGACGTTATTTCTGTATTTTCGCTATTAAAGACCCTAAGATTTCCAGCCGCGAGGCTCGCGCTTATCTTTTTCCTGGATGGCCCCCCGCAGCCGGCATCCGCACAAGAGCCCGCTGACCCGGGGGCGTCGGTGCGAGGCGAGATCGAGCACGCGCAGAAAATGCGCAGGTTCAAAGATCGCGACATTGAGACACAGCGGACACCAAGCGTCATTCCAACGTTTAAGGCCGTCGACGACCCCAGCGGGAAGATCGCCACCTTCCTGTCGGGCGGCCCCACTTTTCCGCCATTAAACGCGTTCTTCCAGAATTTAGGGACCAATGGACGCGTCTGTTTCACCTGCCATCAGCCGCAGAATGCGTGGAGCGTCAGCGCGGCGGACGTTAGCTCCCGTTTCGAGGACACCAGGGGCAACGACCCGATCTTCCGCCTGTTCGACGGCGCCACTTGCCCGAGCGACGATGTCTCCACGATCGACGCCAAGCGCGAGGCCTATAAACTGCTGATTGACAAAGGTCTTATCCGAATTGGCCTGCCGATGCCGCCGGCGGCGAATTTGCAGTTCGAAGTGACCAATGTGGACGATCCTTATAATTGCACAACGAACCCAGTCACCGGGCTGACGAGCAAAACGACCGGGATGGTGTCCATGTACAGGCGCCCGCTTCCCTCGACCAATCTCGGATTCCTGACCGAGATCATGTGGGATGGACGCGAGACCGAGCGCGGCCTGGCACAACAGGCGGTTGACGCGACTCTCGGCCACGCGCAAGCCAACACCGAACCCAACTCGGGTCAGCAAGGGCAGATTGTCGCTTTCGAGTCCGGCATTTTCACCGCGCAAGAGTTCGATAACAATGCAGCCTCTCTGCATGCCAATTATGCGACGGGCGGTCCTCGCGCGCTGTCGCGGCAGGCATTCTTAGCGGGGACCCCGACCGTAGACGGCACCCCCGGCATCTTCGACCTCTACACGCCGTGGGCGAGCCTCCCGGGCACGGGCGATGTACCGCAAGCCCGCCAGTCCGTTGCGCGCGGCCAGGCTCTATTCAATTTAGCTCGCCCCAAGGGCCAGTGCGGTGGCTGTCACAACACCGTTGATGCCGGCGATCATGCATCCCCGGCGTTTTTTCCGAGTCTCGGCGTCGCCATCTCCAGCGGCGGAGCCAATCCTCCTCCGGCCCTCGACATTTCCGGATTGCCGCAGTTCACCGTCAACTGCACGCAAGGCCCGCTTGCGGGACAGACTTTCGTCGTCACCGATCTGGGCCGCGGAATGATTACGGGACTGTGCGCCGACATCGGCAAGACCAAAGTACCCACTCTGCGGGGACTGGCCGGTCGCGCGCCCTATTTCCACAACGGCTCGGCCGCCACTCTGGTCGACGTGGTGAGCTTCTACGACGCGAACTTTGGCCTCGGTTTCACAGACCAACAAAAGGAGGACCTGGTCAATTTCCTTAATACACTCTGAAGCGCCGCTTTCCGCTATTTCGGCGGCGCCCGAAGCGGGGTGGGAACCTATGCCCTCACACCGGCACCCGGACGGTTGCCAGCAGGCCCCCCGGCCTTGCTTTCGCCGAGGCCGATGTCGCCGCCATGCGAGCGGGCAATGTCGAGGGCGATCGCAAGGCCGAGCCCGGTCCCGCCTGTATCCTGGTTGCGCGCATCTAGGCGAACAAAGGGTTTGAACACGTCCTTGCGGAGGTCGCGGCTGCCGGTTTCGCCGTCTTTGTCTTGACCGGGGATAGCCGGGTCCTCTTCGCCAACCCGAAGGCCGAGGACCTCGTGCGGCGTCAAACGGGCTTGCGGGATCAGCGACCCTGCCTATCAACCGGCATCATCCGTTCCGGTGACGACAGGGGCTGAAAACGTCAGCTACCTAGACGGGTAATTTCTCGTTTCGCGAAACGCAATGAACAGGCTGGGGAGTCGAGTGCATGAACAGCAATCTTTTTTGGCCGGCAATATTCACCGCGATAGCGTGTCCTCGCCCGGCGCCCGCCCAGGCGCGGCATGATCCAGGGGTGCCGGTCGGCTTCGCGAACACCGCCGGCGAAAAAGCCGCGTGCGATAAGAGAAATCGCCATCGGCTCATTGCTTTGGCCTTGGCGGCGATGTTCGCCCTGGCAGGTTCGGGCACAGTCAAAGCAGAATCGTCTCTCAAGGGCGAAAACGCCAAGGAATTGGAACGTTTGCTAGCGGTTCCGGCGGAAAACAAAGCCGTCGATTTTGCTTTCAAGAAGCCGCCGCGCGTCCCCACCAGCACTCTTGATCGTTATTTGATGTGGAATGAGATCGCCCTCGACACGACGGCGATCGACCATACGCCGGTTGATCCGGCAAGCGGCGAGGATACACGCCGTTTCGGCGAGCAGTTCGGTCCAACCCGGGCGAGCTATGCGCTGGCAATCGTTCATATCGCCATGTTCGATGCCGAAAATGCCATTACAAAAAGATACGTGAGCTATTCCGGCATTCCAGCGGTAAGGGGTAATGTATCGCTGGACCGGGCCATCGCCCAGGCGGCGCGCGACACCCTGATCGCTCTATATCCTTTTCAAAAGGACCGCCTCGACGCGATATTTGATGCGGACACTGTTAGAATCGCTGGGAACCAGACCTCCATCGATGCTGGCGCCGCGCTTGGAAAGCGAGCTGCCGCCGCTATTCTCAAATTGCGGGAGAACGATGGCTCCGCGTTGCCCGAACCTCGCTGGGACGTCGACTACTTTCCCAAGCATGACCATGAACCTGGCTCTTGGCAAATTGACCCGATCAGCGGCTTAAAGGTTGCGCTCGGCGGGAACTGGCCGAAGATGAAGTCGTTCGTGATGACGTCCGCGGACCAGTTTCGCGCGCCGCCGCCGCCGCCGCCTTCTCTGAAAGACAAGGCCTATAAGCAAGCCTTCAAGGAAGCTGTTCGCTTAGGCGGAGACCCCGCGCATGGCACCACTACGAGCCGGACCGAAGCCCAAACGTTCATGGGTAGGTTCTGGGGGTACGACGCCACGCCGAATTTATGTGCTCCGCCGCGGTTGTACAATATGGTCGCAAGAACAATCGCCCTGGATCAGAAAATGCTCGGGGTGCCGGAAATAGCTCGCTTGTTTGCGCTGGTAAACGTCGCCATGGCCGATGCAGGCATCGCCGCGTGGGATTCGAAATATTTCTACCAGTACTGGCGGCCGGTTACAGCAATTCGCGCCCAATCTGACCCCAAATTTTACCCGCTCGGCGCTCCCGCCACCAACACGGCGGGTCCGAACCTCACGCCGCCGTGGCCGGCCTATACATCAGGCCACGCCGTATTCGGTGGCGCCTTGTTCCAGATCCTGCGCCAATTTTGGCCGGACGAAACACCATTTACTTTTGTTTCGGATGAATGGAACGGCAAGAATACGGATGTTGACGGCAATATCAGGCCTCTCCGGCCAGCCCCGTTCAAATCGTTTCGCGAAGCGGAATGGGACAACGCGCAAAGCCGGATTTACATGGGCATACATTGGCACTTCGACGCCGTAGAGGGCATCCGACAAGGCAATCGGGTGGCTAACTATGTTTTCCACCACGCCTTCCGGCCGGTCAAAGACGTCGAAGACGGTCCTGTTGTCCGCTCACCGGAAGAGAGCCCATGAAAGGGAGGGCGCGGTGCCGTCGCGATTTGTATTGGATCTTGAGTCGGACGATCTCGAGCGTGACGAGGTTACCCTATCGTGCGTCGTCGTCGATGATATGATTGGACGGCTTTGACGCCGCGATCCCATCGTCGGCTCCGCGAGCGACGGGCCGGACAACGGAAAGTGCTACACCGGCACCCGCACGGTTGCCCGTAAACCCCCCGCCCTGCTGTCGCCCAAAGTAATGTCGCCGCCGTGCGAGCGGGCAATGTCGAGCGCGATCGCAAGGCCGAGCCCGGTGCCGCCTTCGTCCTGGTTGCGCGCGTCATCGAGACGGAAAAACGGCCGGAACACGTCCTCGCGCCGGCCGGGCGGAATGCCGGGGCCGTCGTCGTCGACGTGGATCGTCAAAAAACGCCGGTCCCTGACCGCCTCGATGGAAATCCGGTTCGCGTGGCCTTGCGCATTGCCAATGAGATTGGCGAGGCAGCGCTTGAACGCATCGGGCCGCACGGTAACCAACGGATCGCCCGAAAACGAGACATTGGTATCGAACCCCGCCCGCTCGGCGTCGAGGCGCAAATCCTCCAAAAACTCCGCCATGTCGATATTCGCCGCGCTCTCCCCGGCATCGCCCCGCGCGAAGGCAAGATATGTCTCGAGCATGCGCTGCATTTCCTCGACATCTTTTTGCAAGTCCCGCGTCTCTTCGGTCTCGCGCATCAAGGCGAGCGAAAGCTTGAACCGCGTGAGGATGGTGCGCAGATCGTGGCTTACCCCATTCAGCATGGCGGTGCGCTGCTCGAAGGCGCGCTCGATCCGCCGTTTCATCTCGATGAAGGCATGGCCCGCTTGGCGCACCTCCCGCGCGCCGCGCGGATAAAATTCAAGATCGCGCCCCTTGCCGAACGCTTCCGCCGCGCCCGCGAGCCAAAGGATCGGCTTGATCTGGTTGCGCAGAAAGGCGATCGCCGCCACGATCAAGACGAAAGACGTGCCGATCATCCAGAAAAGGAAGATCTGGGAATTGGACGCATAGGCGGCGCCGCGCAGGGCGACGACGCGCAGGATCGAATCGTCGAGCTTGACCCTGATCTCGATGAAATCCGAGCGCCCGACCGTATCGAGCCAGAAGGGTTTGCCGATCTGGCGCCGGATCTCGTGCGACAAGGCGGCATCGAGGATCGAGAAGAAAGGTTTTGGCAGCGCGGCCGGCAGTTCGCCGTTCGGCAAGAATTCCATGTCGATTTTCAACCGCTGCTGGACGATCTCGGCGAGGGCCTCGTCGTTTGTCCGGCCCGGGGAGGATTTATGAAGCTCGACGATCGCCGCGATATCCTGGGTCAAGGCGGTGGAAAGGCGCTTCGTGACGAGTTGCCAATGCCGCTCCATGAAGACAAAGGTGAGCACGCATTGCAGGATCACCATCGGCACGATCACGATGAGAAGCGCCCGCGCGTAAAGGCCCTTGGGCAGGATTGCGGCCACCTTGCGCCAGAACGCCCGCCACCAGGAGCGGGATTGCGCGAACGAGACGGGAAGGGAAAGGCTCAACACGCGGCCCCCGTTCAAGTGTGATTCAGGAGTGGTCGGTTCGAATTACGTCCGCGTGGCGCCAGTAGCAGACATTCAAGCGTGCATCAACGCGTTACGACAAGCACGCAGAAAACTATCACGCAGCTCTCAAACTCGTCTCGGTCCGCCTCTGGCTACACGTCTATGACGCTACAACCTAGTTCGGGCATTATGAATGTGCTATACCTTTGCATGTAAAGCAAAAGATTACAGATCGTGACGACAGCTTCACTGATCCGCGTTGCCAACTTGGATGAGCTTCACGGCGATGGCCCACACGCGCTGTCGGCGGACGGATTCGACGTCGTGGTCGTGCGGACGCCGGCTGGGTTGCGAGCTTTCGAGGGGCGCTGTCCGCACCAGGGCGCGCTGCTCGGAGAGGGCGAACTCGAAGGAGACAAGCTAGTCTGCCGAAACCATCGCTGGCGCTTCAGCGTCGACTCTGGACAGCGCGAAGGCGGACCGCAATGCCTCGCCTCGTGTCCCGTCGTCGAACGAGAGCGCGCCATCTTCGTCGACGTTTCGGGGCTTTCGCGCGGGCCGGGCCGGATCGTGGCAAAGCGCACATTGGACGATCTGCCAGGTCCGAGAGGGCTGCCGTTCTTGGGCAACATCCACCAGCTCGACTTGACGAAGCTTCACCTCATCCTCGAACGCTGGGCCGCCCAATATGGACCAGTGTACCTGTTCAAAATGGGCTCGGCGCGCGTCGTGGCCCTCTCGGACCCGAAGTGGTGTGATCAGGTCCTGAGGGCGCGGCCCGAAACCTTCACCCGTCAATCCGGCGTTGCTAGCGTATTTTCCGAAATGGGCTTCGAAGGGGTTTTTTCTGCCGAGGGCGACGCCTGGCGCCCGCAGCGGAGACTCGCCATGTTGGCGCTGGCTCAGCGTCACTTGCGCGGCCTCTATCCGAAGCTTCAGACCGTCACCACCCGCCTGAAAAAGCGCTGGGAACGGTTGGCGGACGCCGACGCGCCGCTCGAAGTTGTCGACGAGCTCAAGCGATTCACGGTGGACGTTACGACGCTCATCACCTTCGGCCACGACCTCAACACCGTCGAGCAGGGAGACGACGTCATTCAGCGCAAGCTCGAGCTCGTGTTTCCAGCACTCAATCGCCGGCTGTTCGCGTTGTTTCCGACGTGGAGGCTCGTCCGGTTCCCTCGAGATCGTCGCCTGGACCGCGCTCTTGGGGAGCTCCGAGCTTGGCTCGGCGAGCTGGTAGTTGCCGAGGGAGCGCGCCTCGCGGCCGAGCCCGGCCGAGCCGAGAAGCCGGCGAATTTCCTGGAGGCCATGCTGTCGGCACGCGATGACGAAGGCCGGCCTTTTTCCGACGACGTGATTTTCGGAAATCTCATGACCATGCTGCTCGCGGGCGAAGACACGACCGCGTACACTTTGGGCTGGGCTGTCCATCAGCTTTGCGACAGCCTGGAGTCGGTGATGGAATTGCGGCGAGAGGCTGATGAGCTCCTCGGAACATCGGACGTGGCCGGCGACATCGAGACGGCGAACAAGCTTACCTGGGCCGGCGCGGTTGCCAACGAAACGATGCGTCTCCGCCCGGTAGCCCCGGTGGTCGTGGTCCTCGAAGCCAAAGTTGAGACAGTGATCGGTGATTTGCTCGTGCCGGAGGGAACTCGCGTGGCCGTGCTCGCGCGTCCGGCGGCGTGCGATCCTGATCACTTCGTCGAGCCCCATGCCTTCCGGCCCCGACGCTGGCTCGGCGAAACCGCCGGCGCGCACGACGTATCGGCGCACATTCCGTTTGGTTCGGGTCCTCGCATTTGTCCCGGCCGCGTTCTTGCCCTGCTCGAGATGAAGCTATTGCTCTCGATGCTCTACAGGAATTTCGACGTCGAACGGGTGGGCGGAGCGGCTGGCGTCCGGGAAAACTTCGCATTTACGATGTCGCCGGTGGGCCTGAAAGTGCGCCTGCGCCGCCGCTCCAGTGCCCTGGCCGACACGGGAACCGCCTGAATCGCTCAGCCGCACTAGGCCCGATTCTAACTTGCTTGAAAAACAAAGGCCTGTTTCGTATCCTGCTTTTCAACGTTTTCCAATCTGTGAACAAAGGTAAGCTATGACAGAGGGCACCCCCTTAGAGGGGATTCTCGATACAGTGAGAAAAGACGTTAAGACGGAATCCTATCCCATGTCGATAGGTGAACTCATCGGCATGTATGAAAAAAATGAGATCATCTTGCGCCCAGAATATCAGCGATATTTTCGTTGGACGAAAGAACAGAAATCCAAACTCATAGAGTCCGTCTTGATTGGGCTTCCCCTTCCATCGTTTTTCATGGCCCAGGATGAGAACGGAAATTGGGAGGTCGTAGATGGAATGCAACGCCTTTCAACTATTCTTGATTTTATTGGAGTATTGAAGCAAGAAAACAAAGAATAAAAGAATTATAAAAGAGTTGATAAACTTGCGGACGGTCTTTTTTATTTAGATGGGTTCACCGATAAAGCATTGACCGATTTTTCACGCCGCATCCAACTAGACGTCAAAAGAACAAAAGTGCAAATAACTATCCTGCTGCGGGAAACAAATTTAGATGCAAAGTTTGAACTTTTCATGCGGCTGAATAGTGGCGGTACAAACATTTCTGGGCAAGAGTTGCGTAACGCTATTATGGCCGGTGAAAATCCAGAAATGTTAGCATGGTTCGAAGAATTAGCGAACAATACAGCGTTCGTAAAGGTAGTTGGACTGAGTGAAAAGGACATATCAACCCGCTATGACATGGAGCTTGTGTTAAGATTCATTGTTTTCCTATCTGAATACGGTTCAAAATTAAAGGAACACAAAAGCGTAGATGTGTTTTTAACACACGTATTACGAGAGCTTATCAAAGACAAAAAGTTCGACTACGAAGGGAAGAGATCATTGTCGAGAAGACATTCAGCAAGATTTTCACCGCCTACGGCGAGCGCCCTTTAAAACTGGTTCAGGAAAATTTTCGATCTCGTTTTTTGAAGCAGTGGCGTTCGGGATCGCTCAGAACATCGGCAATCTTCCCCCTGACAGAGAATTGAAGAAAAGGATTGATACAGTCGGAAATGAACCTGAGTACAAAACTGCCACTGCGGCCGGTAAAAACGCAAATTTCCGGATTCCAAAACTCTTGGCTCTCGGCAAAAGACATTTCAAAAATGGCTAAAGGATTTTGCTTTGGACATTCTCGATTTACAAAACAAGCTTGATAGCCTTACGGCTTGGAGAAAGAGCGAGTTATTTCAAGCACACTTTCTCGCCGAGAATGCTCATAACGACGATGCTAAACGGTATTTGTGTCGTGTATGGGTACTGATGATGTACGCTCATTGCGACAACTTTTTGAAAGAATCTACAAAAATATACTTAAATTATGCTAAATCTAATTTTGTCACTAGCTGCGACATAAAATTAATATGGCTAGTAATGCGCAGAAGAGAAAATATAACAGGTGGGGCTGAAGATAAATATAAACCGCTAAGCGACTTCTAAAAACTTGATAGATGGGTTCATTTAGATGAAAAGCTGCTTAAGGAGGTTTTAGATAAAAGCAGCTTTAAATATAGATATCTAAGATTTGTTTGTGACTGGGTTTTGCAAGTAGATTTCAACCATCATGACATCAGTGAATTCTGCGAGAGTCTAAAGAAAAAACGCGATGCTATAGCGCATGGCGAGCAGTCGTATGTTGAAGAAATTTCTGATTGCTTACCCTGGCACGAGAAAACCATCACATTCATGGATACACTTAAGGATGCTCTGGTTGACGCCGCACGTGACGCTGTGAAGGCGTCAACATAGCCGAGCCCTATTCGGCTAATTCCGTCGCGACTACGCCCTTGCGAGGAGATGCGCCTGTGCAAACAGATCGGGCGGGTGCCGAACCAACATACGCGCGCTCGGAGTCAAAAGCAGGCACCTGCGCCACTGATCCGATAAAACAGTTTCAGCGATCGACCAGCAGGCGGTAGCCGGCACCCCGGGCGGTTTGCAAATGCAGCGGATTGGCTGGGTCACGCTCGATCTTGCGGCGCAGCCGGTTGATCTGGACATCGATTGTTCGCTCGTTGGCGGCAACGCCAGAACCCGCGAGGGTTTCCCGCGCCACCGTTTCGCCTGCGTTTTCGGCCAAAAGCCGCAGCATCTCGCGCTCCCGGTCGGTCAGCCTTACGATCTCGTCGCGCTGGCGCAGTTCGCCGCGGCCAAGATCGAAGCTGAAATCGCCAAAGCGCACCGAAGCCGGCGGTCCCGCGATCGTGCGCGGCGCCGCGCGGCGCAGAATCGAGGCGATCCGCAAAGAGAGTTCGCGCGGCTCGCAGGGCTTGCCGAGATAATCGTCGGCCCCGGTTTCCAGACCGCGCACCCGGTCTTCCGCTTCGCTCCGTGCGGTCAGCATCAAAATGGGAACACGCGCGAGTTCCGTAGCGCCGGCCCGCAGCCGCGCCGCGAAAGAAAAACCGTCCTCGCCCGGCATCATGACATCGAGGACGATCAGATCGAAGGAGAGACTCTTGAGGCGGGCCATCGCTTCGGCGGCATCGGCGGCGGTCGTGACGCGATACCCCTCTTCGCTTAGCACGCGGGACAATAGCGCCCGGATGCGCCGGTCGTCATCGACAATCAGAAGATGCGCGGCGTCGTCGGCCGGTACGGCCAGCGCCGGAGAATCATTCGAATCCTGGCTCACCGTTGCTGCCCCGAGGCCGGACCGGCGCCGGTCATCGCGGCGACCTTGTCCCGCCCGCCCGCGTCGACCATGGCGAGGAGAAAGTCGATCGCCTGCGCGCGCGCGCCCTCCGGACGCTCCCCGAATACCCGCGCGAACCGTCTCGACTGCAGAAGCGCGACATCTAGCGCTAGAGCCTCTCCCCGCGCGGTTGGAAACAACTGGCGCTGGCGGCGGTCCTTCATGCCTGGGCGGGCCGCGACATAGTCACGGTCGATCAATTCCTTGAGGACGCGATTGAGACTCTGCTTGGTGATTTTCAAAATGTCCAGCAATTCGGCGATTGTGAGGCCCGGACGCCGGGCGACAAAATGCAACACCCGGTGATGCGCCCGGCCAAACCCAAGCGTCACGAGGAGATGATCGGCATCGCCGACAAAATCGCGATAGGCGAAGAACATGAGCTCGATCAATTCGAACATCGGCGCGCCCGGTTCGGCGGCGGCCGCGAAAGGAGGCCTCTCCGCGAGGTTTTGCGAAACGTCCCGCCTGCGCGCTATCAGATTCACATGCACGGCCTTTTACGTCAGCACTGTTGACATATTTCAGGAAGATCCGTACACGTCAAGCTCCCACATGGGGGGCGTTTTTTCCGTAAGGCCCATGGTTTTGTGATCCCCGCCCCGCCATATTAGGCCGATCATCAAGGCCGCGCATTTCCCGAAACCTCCCCGCGGGCCCGGCCATAAGCCCAGGAGTGAGCAATGTCCGCTTTGCCCTTCGACCAGTGCGACGGGTTCATCTGGATGAACGGCAATCTGGTCCCCTGGAAGGAAGCCAAGCTTCATGTGCTTTCCCACGGCCTGCATTATGCCTCCTGCGTCTTCGAGGGCGAGCGCGCCTATGGCGGCCGCATTTTCAAATCGGCCGAACATTCGGAGCGGTTCAGAACCTCGGCGGAGCTGCTCGATTTCGAGATTCCTTATTCCGTGGCGGAACTGGATAAGGCGAAGCAGCTCGTCGTCGATAGGAACAATCTGCCAAATTGCTATGTTCGCCCAATTGCTTGGCGCGGCAGCGAAACGATGGCGGTCGCGGCGCAGAATTCGACCATCAACGTCGCCATCGCCGTCTGGGACTGGCCGAGCATGTTCGGCATCGAGCAAAAAATGCAAGGCATCAGGCTCGACATCGCCGATTACCGGAGGCCCGATCCGATGACCGCGCCAGCCCATGCGAAGGCCGCCGGGCTCTATATGATCTGCACGATCTCAAAACATCGCGCCGAGCGGCGCGGCTATGCCGACGCGATGATGCTCGATTGGCAGGGGCGGGTCGCCGAATGCACCGGCGCTAATATCTTTTTTGCCGCGAAGGGCGCGATCCACACCCCGATCGCCGATTGCTTTCTCGATGGGATCACGCGGCGCACGGTGATCGACCTCGCGAAGCGGCGCGGCATCGAGGTGATCGAGCGCCGCATCATGCCGGAAGAGCTAACCGGTTTCGAGGAATGTTTCGTCTCCGGCACCGGCGCCGAGGTCACTCCGGTTTCCGGGGCAGGCCCCTACAAATTCACGCCAGGCGCGATGTCCCGCGCGATGATCGACGATTATTCCGCCGAGGTGCGTCCGAAGCAGAAGGCGGCGTAAGCCGGGAACGGCGAGAGTGAAGTCCGTCGCCCCGGGGCAAAACCCTGCGTCACCGGCTTCCGCCAACTCTCTCCAATTGCACCCTTCGGTCCTCCGAGAGTTTCACCGCTCGAATCAGCATCAAAACCTTGGGAACGAGGAAAGGAAGCACCACGGCGGTCGCCACCGAAGACGCCGCGGTCAGGAGTTTGACATACCCTGAGAGCCAGTAGGTCGCGTTCCAGATCGTCCACACTTCCATGAAGTGGGTAATGCTGCAGGAGAAGATGAATACTCCAAAGGCCAGGAAAATCCATGAAAAAGGCATGTCGTGGCGAGCGCGATAGATGAGATAGATAAGCGTAGACGAGATCGCAACGTAGGAGAGCCCGATCAGGAGGTCGGAGCTTACGTGCAAAAAATATAGCTGTGGTACCTACAAGTAGCACATCCCGTGGGGCATGAACATCTGCTCTGCGAAGCCGGTTGAAAAAAGGTTGGCCGCCAGCCTGGGCCAAGCAACCAACAATACTGCGGCCGGCGCCAGCAGCGCCGCGCCATAAGTGAGCATTCGCCAATCGCGGCGTTGAGGCTCGGATATTTCGTGTCTCGACATGATTGGTCCTCCTCCACATGACTGGTTGTCTAGGAATAACGATCGCCAGGGCTGATTATCACAAATCTGCTTGCTCCGCGGCCCCTGTTCAGGGGCCGGCGGTGGTGCTATTGTTTCGGCTGCACGGCAATGCGGGAGGGACCGATGGGGGCGGTCGAGCATCTCAAGACCTTGTGCTGCCTGGGGCTGCCGCCCGAGAGCGCGATGGTTGCCGTCACGCCCTTGCTACACGAGATCATTCCGCATGGCTGGACACGCCTGGTACTCATGGAGCCGGATGCCACGATGGGCCGTGGCTATTCCGAAAACCCCGAAGCCGGAGCGGTACTCCGCGAGCGTATGTGGAGGTTCATGGATGATCCAACTAGCCCTTGGTCCATGTGGATGCCTTACATCCAAGCGATTGGGATCGGCTGGACTTTGCATATGCAAGGCCGGCGCTGGCTAGACACTGGCTGGTATCGGGAAGTAGAGGCGCTGCTCGATGCCTGCTGGCTACTCGACGCCATGATCGGCGACGCCGGCCGGCCTCTCGCTTTTATTGTGTTGTCGCGCCCGCGCACCGCGCGCCCCTTCACGGTGGACGACGTGCAGCGTCTCGACCGGCTGCGTCCCTGGCTCGCGCACGCGTTCCGGCGGTCTAATTCCGGTAATGCGCGCCACGGGGATGAGGCTCCAATCAGCACGGCAGGAGCACCGGTGCGAAGCGGTCAGATGATTTTGACGGCTGACGCAAAGCTCGTCTACCAGACCGCCAGCCTCGAATCGCTGCTCGGAATTCTCTTGGGAGAGCCGTCCAACTACACGCGCTCCGTGCCGGTCCGCGACAGCCTGCCCGCGCCGGTTCTGAAGCTTCTCCGGCAGATCACAGGCGCCGCGAACGGCACTTCCAACACCCCGCCTCGCATACGGAATTCAACCGCTTATGGCGTTCTGACGCTCGAAGCCAAATGGCTCGTTCCGGCGAGCACTCCGCCAGACGACGCCGCCAGGGATCCAAAATCTTGTCTCGTCGCGATCACGATTGAACTCCACGAGCACGCCATAGCCTACGCCGCACGTGCATTGCGGGAAAGCGGCGCCACGCCGGCGCAGACGAAAGTCGGAATTCAGCTCGCCCTAGGCAAGCCGAAGCCTGTGATCGCGGACGAACTCGGCCTCCAACTCTCCTCTGTTATGGCGACTACAAAAAAGCTGTATGAGACTCTCGATGTTCACAATTCCGCCGAGCTAGCCACGAAAATCTGGCTTGACCAAAAGCAAGACGTGGCGCGCCAAAGTTTGCGGCGCGCCGGATAGACCGCGGCTCTTAGACTAGGCCCGCATCGCCCGTATTGATTGCCACGAAACCGATTCCTCCGCGCCCCTATTCAGGGGTCGCCGCTGGTGCTATTGTTTCGGGAGCATGACAATGCGGGAGGGACCGATGGGGGCGGTCGAGCATTTGCGGACCTTGTGCTGCCTCGGGCTCAAGCCCGAGAGCGCGATGATCGCCGTCACGCCCCTGCTGCACGAGATCATTCCGCATGGCTGGGCCCGTATCTGGCGGATGGCCCCCGATGCCACGTGCACCCGCGGCTACGGCGAACACCCAGAAACAGGGGTGATCTTCCGCGAGCGTTTATGGACCTTTGCGAAGGATCCATCGAGTCCTGTGTCCCTGCTCTTTGGGCCTGCCTTTCGCGCGGGCGGTATCGGCTGGCTTTTGCATTTGCAAGGACGAGGTTGGCTCGATAGGGCATGGTACCGGGAAATAGAGGCTCCGCTCGATTCCTGTTGGATTTTGGACGCGATGATCGGCGACGGCGGCCGGACGATCGCCGGAATCAACCTGACGCGTCCGCGCAGCGCGCGCTCCTTTACGGTGGACGACGTTGAGCGCCTCGACCGGCTCCGGCCCTGGCTCGCGCACGCGTTCCGGCGGTCTAATTCCCGTAATGCGCGCCACGAGGATGAGGCTCCGATCAGCACGGCAGGAAGACCAGTACGAAGCGGTCTGATGATCTTGACGGCGGACGCGAAGCGCATCCTTCAAACACCCGGCATCGAACCGCTGCTCCACGTTATTACCGGAGAGCCGCTCAATAACAAGCGGTTCGTGCCCGCCCGCGACAGCCTGCCCGCGTCGGTTTTGAAGCTTCTTTGGCAGATCACAGGCGCCGCGAACGGCACTTCCAACACGCCGCCGCGCATGCAGGTCTCGACCCATTTTGGCGTTCTGACGCTCGAAGCCAAATGGCTCGTGCCCGCAGGCACGCTTCCGGAAGACGCCGCCAGGGATCCAAAATCCTGTCTCATATCGGTGACGATCGAACTCCACGAGCACCCCATTGCCCATGCGGCCCGTGTCTTGCGGGAAAGCGGCGCCACGCCGGCGCAGACGAAAGTCGGCATTCAGCTCACCTTGGGCAAGCCGAAATCTGTGATCGCGGACGAGCTCGGCCTCCAACTCTCCTCTGTTATGGCGACTACGAAAAAGCTGTATCAGACTCTCGATGTTCACAATTCCGCCGAGCTAGCCACGAAAATCTGGCTTGACCAAAAGCAAGACGAGGCGCGTCAAAGTTTGCGGCGCGCCGGATAAGCCGCAGCCCTAACTTTCTATGTCGTAGCACGATGTTCAAAACGCACAACTATAGAGGTTCGAGCGATATTTTAGATCACGGCCAAGTTCGGTTGGAATTTATAAATGTCGGCGGAACTCGGCGCGGACGTTGATCTGCTCGCGTCTCTCCGCCGCCGCGCTCCGCCCCAGGCTTTGGCCGATGACTGTTGGAGGGCCATCGAGCGGCTCGCAAGTGATTAGTCATGCGTCCCGGTATCTATGTTTTCGCCGTTGAGGGAATAGGTGCGTCAGCCACAATTAAGCATCTGATGGCGGGGAGGGAAGCTTGACTGATCCACAAAAACGAATGGGGCACTTCGGGTCGCGCTCCTTTTCTGGTATCTCATAGAAAACGACTGGAAGCTGTGGGGCAATGGGATGGTTTTCAATGCCGAAGAGCAGGATGTCTTCCGCGAAGGTAAGCATGTTGTGTTGGACCACGTCTAAATCGTGAAATACGAAGGTCGACGGGCGCGGCTCGTTTCCGACACGCTTCCAGGTAGGCGGGGCGAGGCCAACGGGCGTAATTTTGAAATTCTCGACCACCAAGGTTCCTGAATGACCACCCGGGTGCTCGACCGCATTTCGCGAGTAGATGATGTCGCTGATCCAGTATTCTTCTGTACTCAACATATTGACGAAAGGGTGGTCGGAACCAAGCGTTCGTTCTCCCCAGGACACAAGTTTACTTTTGCTGTCTTTCTTGCCCCGGATCGGGAAAAACACGCTCGCTTCATTGAATGTGGTTCCGAAGAACACGTTGATGACGTTCAGCGTGTCGCGGAGGAAGAGCTTCGCCTCAAAGAGAAACGTCTCTAATTCGTCATGTAGATTGATAACAAACGGTGCACTGTGGGCACCTTGTTCCACCACGCTCGCCACGTTGGAAATAGACTGATCACGTGACTTCTTGAGCCGTGCGACGACATCCGAACACTTCAAGAGCCGCCGCTGCAGTTGAGTAAAATATATCCCAAACACCTCCTCCTTTTTCTCGGGAGACAGTCCGCACCATTGAAGCAAGTCCTGCGTTTGCAACGATAGCCTTGCTACAATCGGGTTTTCTGTTCCGTGGTCGGAAATTTTTTGGATGACGAAAGGTTTGATGGGCATCATAAGGGCTGCTTGAGGGTCGAAATTGTCACTGTGATCACGCTTTGCGATCCGCCTCATGTAAGCCGTTTTGTCCGATCACCGTTATCAGCGCAGCAATACCGACGGAACACAATGGCTGGAAGACCGCGTGGATACGGGCAAAAAGGCGGTTCGCTCTGCCCCCACCCTCGATCCACCCGTAATGGTCTCATGCCCAGCCCTCTGTCAGTGCTACACCTCCGTTGCGCCGCCTCCGCACGCAAATTCAGCCGCATCGATACCGCGTACAAACGCCTGGCATCGGCTGCATCGCCCTCGCCTGGGCATTGCGACGTTTCCCGCCTCGCCTAATCGCCCTGCAAGCGGCGGCACAGAAACTCCAGCTGGTCGAAGGTCTTGTAGCGCACCACCACTTCGCCGGCCTCGCCCACTCTGTGGGTGATCGTCACTTGCATGCCGAGCTGTTCCATCAGCTTCTTTTCCATCGCCCGTGTATCGGCGTCTTTTTCCCCGGCGCCGCGCCTGCGCGGCCCCTGCCCCTTGGCGCTAGAGTTCCCGGAGGCGCCCTCCAGCAGCTTTTCGGTGTCCCGGACCGAGAGGTTTTGCGCGACGATTTTTTCGGCGAGCGCGTCCGGCTCGGCGCTCGACAGCAAGACCCGCGCGTGGCCAGCGGAAATTTTTCCCTCGCGTAGCAAAGACTTCGTGCGTTCAGGGAGCTTTAAAAGCCGCAAGCAATTGCTGACATGGCTGCGGCTCTTGCCGATCACCTTGGCAAGATCGGCCTGCGTATAGAGGAATTCGTCGCCGAGCCGCTCGTAGCCGGCCGCTTCCTCCAGTGGATCGAGGTCGGCTCTCTGGACGTTTTCGATGATCGCGAGTTCGAGCGCCTGGCGGTCGTCGGCCTCGAAGCTGACGATCGGCACCTCATGCAATCCAGCGCGCTGCGCCGCCCGCCAGCGGCGCTCACCGGCAATAATTTCGTAAGCGTCCGCGATCCCCGCCAAAGGGCGCGCGAGAAGCGGCTGAATGATGCCTCTTTCCTTGATCGAGGCGGCCAGCTCGTCGAGGGATTCTTCGCCGAAATTCCGACGCGGGTTGCGTGGATTGGGGCGGAGAAATTCGATCGGAATTTTCTGCTGGCCGCGCGTGCGCGTGGCGGCGGCGAGCGTCTCCGCGCCGCCAAGCAAGGCGGCAAGCCCGCGCCCGAGCCGCGGCGGCGCGTCTCCGGCGGATTTACTGGGTTTCATAAGCCGGTTCCCAAACAAGAATAGTTTCATGGGTACGAATGATATTTACGCTATGTACATAAAGTACATAATGTAACGACACTCGCTTCCGCGCCGCTAGGCGGCGTCGCGCTCGCGCTGGATCACTTCCGACGCTAGTTTTAAATAGGCTTGGCTGCCGCTGCATTTTAGATCGTAGAGAAGAACAGGCTTGCCATGCGATGGCGCTTCGGACACCCGGACGTTGCGCGGGATGACCGTTTCATAGACCTTGTCGCCCATAAAACCCCGCACATCCGCCACCACCTGCGCGGCCAGCGTGTTGCGCGAATCGAACATCGTCAGAACAATGCCGTGCATGGTCAGTCCGGGATTGAGGCTGTTTTTGACCTGTTCGACGGTGGTCAACAGCTGCGACAACCCCTCGAGCGCGAAAAACTCGCATTGGAGCGGCACGAGCACGGCATGCGCGGCGGCCATCGCGTTCATTGTGAGAAGATTGAGGGAGGGCGGGCAGTCGACGAGAACATAGGTGAAGCGCTCCTCAGCCAAAACTTGGTTCTGCTCTTCCGCGAACACGTCGAGCGCTTTCTTGAGGCAATAGGCGCGATCCGGGCGCGCCGCGATTTCGAGTTCGAAACCCACGAGATCGAGCGTCGAAGGCGCGATGAAGAGGCGGGGAACTCCGGTTTCCCGGAGAACGGCGCGGAGGCGCTGTTGCCCGTTCAAGACATCGTAGGTGGAAATTTTGCGGCTGGCGCGGTCGATTCCAAGGCCCGTCGAGGCATTGCCTTGCGGATCGAGATCGACGATGAGCACAATTTCTCCGATCGCGGCGAGCGCGGTTCCGAGATTGATGGCGGTCGTGGTTTTGCCGACCCCGCCTTTTTGATTGGCGAGCACGAGCACGCGCATGGCGGCGACCGGCACATCGCTCTCCTCGACAAAGCCTAACTTATTGAATTTTCGTGCTTTAAAGCGGAACACGTCAGCCAAGGGAAATCCCTCCACGCGGCAGCGCGTCACCCGGAACGCCGCTTGACAAGCACCAGGCGCGCCGCAGAACAGGTTTGGCTGTCCATGGTCGTGATTAAGTATTTACCGGCCGTTAATGAATCGGTCAATTCCGCCCCAAAGAGTTTTCCCTTGGAAAAAACCCCAACCGCCCCTTGGTCGATGAATATTTCCGCGTAGCCGAGGAGCGCTTCGAGTGGCGCCAAGGCCCGCGCGCTCACCGCGTCGATCTGCTCGTCGAGGGCGGGCAGGATCTTTTCGAGTCTGCCGCAATGGACGATCGCGGGCGCCGATGTTTCGCGTATAACATTTTGCAGAAATGCGCATTTGCGCCGGTCGGCCTCGACGAGATGGACCAGCGCGCCCGGCTCGTCCACATATTTGATCGCCGTCACAAGCCCCGGAAATCCGGCGCCCGAGCCGAGATCGAGCCAGCGCCGCGCCTCGGGCGCCGCCTCCGGGACCTGGAGCGAATCAGCGAAATGCCTGACCCAGAGATCGTCCAGGCTCGATTTGCCGACGAGATTGATGGTGCATTGCCATTTTTCGAGGAGATTTGCGTAGATTTCCAACCGCCGCAGCGTCTCCTCCGGGAGGTCCGCGAGAAGAGGATGCGTGGATTGCGGAAAGGCTGGGTTTGTCCTTGGCAACACTTAACGTCCAGCGCCGGCGCGGCGAAGCTTTGCGGCCAACAGGGTCATGGCGGCGGGTGTCATTCCTTCGATTCGTCCGGCTTGCCCCATGGTGCGCGGCCGGACGAGGTCGAGCCGCGCCCGGATCTCGTTGGAAAGGCCAGGCAGCAGAGCATAATTCACATCATCGGGGATGGTCAGGGCCTCGTCGCGGCGGAAGACTTCGATGTCTTTCGCCTGGCGATCGAGATAGACCGCATATTTGGCATCGATTTCGATTTGCGCGGCGGCCTTTGGCGCGATCCCGCCGAGCTCCGGCCAGATCGCCCGCAGACTCCCAATCGAAACGCCAGGCAAGGCCAGGAGGCCGAAAGCGGTCCGGCGCGTTCCGTCGCAATTGACCTTAAGTCCCTGCCGCGCCGCCTCGCTCGGGGTCAAGCTCAAACTTTCGAGCAGCGCCCGCGCGCGGGCGAGGGCCGCCGCCTTCATGGCATAGGCCCGCCGCCGGTCCGCGCCGACGCAGCCAAGGCCGGCACCCCACGCGGTCAGCCGTTGATCGGCGTTGTCGGCGCGCAGCGACAAGCGATATTCGGCGCGCGAGGTGAACATGCGGTAGGGCTCGCTCACTCCCTTCATCACCAAATCGTCGATCATGACGCCGATATAGGCGTCCGAGCGGCTAACTGTGAAAGTGTCCATGCCGCAACCGCGCAAGGCGGCATTGAGCCCCGCGACAAGGCCTTGCGCGGCCGCCTCCTCGTAACCCGTGGTGCCATTGATCTGCCCGGCGAGGAAAAGCCCGCGAATTTTTTTTGTCTCCAGGCTCGGGCGCAAGGCGCGCGGATCGACGAAATCATATTCGATCGCATAACCTGGCCGCAGCATCCGGGCCCTGAATAGACCGGGAATGGTATGGAGGAATTGCGCCTGAATCTCCTCGGGCAGGGAGGTCGAAATGCCGTTTGGATAGGTGGTGGTGTCGTCCAGTCCCTCAGGTTCGAGGAAAATCTGATGCGTTTCGCGCTCCTTGAACCGCACGACTTTGTCTTCGATCGAGGGGCAATAGCGGGGCCCCCGGCCCGAAATCGCGCCGGAATAGACCGGCGATGCCCCGAGATTTTTTTCGATGATGGCGTGGCCTTCGGGGGTCGTATGGGTGATGAAGCAATCGACCTGCGGGGTGCGGATCGCCGCGGTCAGAAAGGAAAAGGGCTCGGGCTCGGCGTCGCCGCTCTGGCGTTCGAGCACCCCCCAATCGATCGTGCCGCCATCGAGCCTTGGCGGGGTTCCGGTCTTGAGACGCCCAAGGCCAAGGCCTAGTTCTTGCAGTCTCTGGCCGAGGCGGATCGCCGGGCTTTCCCCCATACGCCCTGCCGGAAAGGTCTTTGTCCCGATATGGATGATGCCGCGCAAGAAAGTTCCGGTCGTTAGGACGAGCGCGCCGCAGCGGATTTTTTCACCATTGGCGGTCTCGATCCCTTCGACGCGGCCGTTTTCCAAGAGTATATCGGCGGCCTCGGCTTCGATCACGCGGAGATTTGCGATGTCCCGGATGGCCGCCTGCATCGCCTCCTGGTAGACCTTGCGGTCGGTTTGCGCCCTCGGGCCGCGCACGGCGGGACCTTTCGCGCGGTTCAGAACGCGAAACTGAATTCCGGCCTTGTCCGCGACGCGTCCCATGAGCCCGTCGAGGGCGTCGATTTCGCGCACGAGATGGCCTTTGC
The DNA here is from genome assembly GCA_030948025.1 of Pseudomonadota bacterium. Taxonomy (GTDB): domain Bacteria; phylum Pseudomonadota; class Alphaproteobacteria; order Rhizobiales; family Beijerinckiaceae; genus Methylocapsa. Next base: position 5,674 of record JALZAY010000003.1, on the reverse strand, counting down.
CAAGCCCGCCGATGGCGGGATTGCAGGACATTGTGCCGATCGTGGCAAAGGAAAGCGTGACGAGCGCGGTGCGCGCGCCCATGCGGGCGGACGCCGCCGCCGCCTCGCAGCCGGCATGGCCCCCGCCCACCACGATCACGTCAAAAACGTCCGCCATATTCTTCTTCTCCCTTAGAATTAGTCTAAAAAAGTTTCACGTGAAACATTTTCCCGCGGGACCATCGCTCCCGGGCCGCGAGTCATTCCCCGGACCATCGCGCCCTTTTTGCATGGCGCGCGAGTCGTAAGAGCCGCCGACGAAGGCACGACAGAGTACCAGCGCAAGACAAAGGCCACCGAGCGGCATATTTGCGGCGCACCGGAGTTGCGCCAAATTTTTTGGAGGATGCCGAGCGGGAGGCCACTTAGTCAATGTGACTTACCGCACAGACGAAACAAACCAAGTCGCCTAAAAGGTATGGGCATTTCGATCACCTAACAATTTCCCCCGCTGCCAGTCTGACATTCTCTGGCAGCGGGGTTTATTCACGCCCCCCAAGGAAATGCAATGCGGCGCCTGGGAAAATTAATTGAGTCGGCAATTGGTGGAAATAATTTAAAACTATTCTAAAAATGTTTCACGTGAAACATTTTGGCCCGCGCCACGCGCTCACTTCCCGATACAAAATCGCGCGAAAATCTCACCCAAAATATCCTCGACATCCACCACGCCGGTTAGTCTTTGCAGGCAAACCATCGCCACGCGCAAGTCCTCCGCCAGCAATTCGGCCGGGGCGCCGGGATCGTCCAAAATCCGGGCGAGCGCAAGTGCTCCCGTCTCGAAGGCCTTGCGGTGGCGCTCCCGCGCGATCAATCCCGCATGCCCATCGCTCACCGCCGCGCCGGCAAAAACTTCCATTTTTTTGAGCAGGCAATCGAGATTCTCGCCGCTCTCCGCGCTGATGTAAAGCCCTTGGGGCAAGCTTTGCCTTTCGGCAGGGGACAAAAGATCGCTCTTTGTAAAAAGCGGCCAGACCTCGCCGCCTTGAACGCCAGGCGGGACAGGGGCGCAAGCCTCAGAGAGCCACAACACGAGGTCCGCAGACTCGGCCTTATCACGCGCGCGGAAAATGCCGATTTCTTCGACCGCGTCAAAACTCTCCCGTAGGCCCGCCGTGTCGATCAAACTGACCGGGCAGCCTCCAAGATCGAGATGTACTTCGATTATATCACGCGTCGTGCCGGCAAAGGGGGAGACAATCGCCACATCGCGGCGCGCGAGCGCGTTCAGAAGCGTCGATTTTCCCGCGTTGGGCGGCCCGGCGATCACGACGGTCGCGCCCTCGCGCAGCCGTTCCCCGGCGCGCCCGGCGGCAAGCTCGGATTTCAACCCGGCAAGGACGGGGGCGAGGATTTCGCCCGCCCGCCGCCCGGAAAACCCCGGCACGCCCTCTTCCTCCGGGAAATCGATCTCGGCTTCGAGGAGCGCCGCCGCCTCCAGAATCGCGCTCCTCCAGATCGCGGCCTGACGCCCGAGCACGCCCTGAGCCTGACGAAGGGCGGCGCGGCGCTGCCATTCGGTTTCCGCGTCGATGAGATCGGCGAGGCCTTCGACCTCCGCCAGATCCATCTTGCCGTTCAGCAGCGCGCGGCGGGTGAACTCCCCTGGTTCGGCCGGGCGGGTGCCCGCGATACGGCCGATGGCCTTGACCATGGCGGCCATGACGGCGCGCCCGCCATGGACATGGAATTCGGCATAGTCCTCGCCCGTATAAGTTTTTGGCGCGGGGGAAAAAATCACAAACCCCTTGTCGATGGCTTCGCCCGTGGCGGGGTCACAGAAGGTTGCGAGCGCGGCGGTACGGGGTTCGGGGAGTTTTCCCGCAAGACTCTTGACAATTGTCCGTGCAACCGGGCCCGACAGGCGCAGAACCGCAATCGCGGCGCGCACCGCGCCGGAGGCAATGGCGAAGATCGTGTCGTTGCCCATTTGGGTAATATTGGTTTTATTGTTTCATTTTGGCACAGTTTTTCGGGAGATGGGCCGGTGTCAACCCCAATGTCGTCCCTCGAATGGGTGATGTGTTGGAGAAAGATATGGCCGATAACGCGTAAGAAAACGCGAATGGAAGCTTATGCTTTTCAGTGCAATTTTTGTCACATTGTTAGCGTTTATATTCAGCTTGGCATTTAGGTGAAGATCATGACACACTTTCGGCTCGATCCGCCACGGATCAAGAAAGATGATAGGAAACAACGTTGTTCATACTGCCATGAGTGCCTTGAACGGTTCGCGGCAGGCGATGTGCGTTGTAGCTACGGCACGCGATATTTTCACAAAGAGTGTTATAAGCGGTGGCAGCAAAAGAAATTGATTCAGCAGCGCGCCTATTGACCGCTGATAATTTTGTAGCGGATTACAATCGCTCCTCAGCGAACCTTGAACGCCTCAGACGAAGGGATTTTTTGGTCGCTCCTTTTGGTCGATGGTGTTGTTTCATTTTGGCACAGTTTTTGGGCAATGGGACGGTAGGAGTGGCCAGAGCGCAAAGGCGGGCGTGCGGGGGGCCGGTTGCCGGTTCACTTCTCTTTCTTCGGTGCCGATGGAGGCGCGGACTTTTGCTCAGCGTCTTGCTTGATCTTTAGCAGCTTCGCCCTGTCGTCAACGGTCAACGAGGCGGAAACCGGGCAGTCCTTGCTCATGATGAAATCCACGAGCGCAGGGGCTTCGCGGCCGGTCCGGGCAAGCCTCCGATCGAGGAGCGGGATGGCGGAGTCAGCGTCGCTCGCGCAGACGAGCCCTCGCAATTCCGTGGCGAGGGCTTTTACATAAGCCGCATCGTCGACACCAGCTGCTGCGAGCTTCTTTTGCCAATCCAAAACGTTCCACGGTGGTTTGGCGGCAGAATCGCATGAGGCCAGAGTCTTGTCCGGGTTGCCGCAGTCGAGAATTTTGATCCGCCGCAGCGCATCATCCCGCACTTTGCCTTCGGGAATGCTGTTCATCGAGTCCCGAAGAGCGGCATAGGCCTTGGCGTCCCATGGGACAATAAAGCGCCGCCAGAGCTGCGTAGGTATAAACCCCTCTTGCCAAACGGGCTTCCATCGCGCCGATGCTGCATCAAGCCGGACCGCTCCAAGTTTCGCTGGGTCTATCTCTCCCCAGTCTGTGCGCCACAGAAAGGCATATGAAAAGTCGGCCGTATTGACGGCCGCGCCAACGAGCCACGCGCCCTGCAGCTGCGCCTGCTCGAGCGCCGCGCCCTGAAGCTGAGCCCCATTGAGCGACACGCCCTGAAGGTGCGCAAATCGGAGGTCCGCGCCCTGAAGCTCCGCCCGGTAGAGCGACGCACCTTGAATCTGCGCACCAAAGAGCGACGTGCCTTGAAGCTGCGCATATTCGAGCGACGCGCCCTGAAGCTGCGCATAATCGAGCGTCGCGCCCTGAAGCTCCGCCCTCTCGAGCGTCGCGCCCTGAAGCTGCGCCCTATCAAGCCACGCGCCCTGAAGCTGCGCGTGTTCAAGTGAATGCCCTGAAGCCGCGCCACATAGAGCGACGCCGTTGAATCTGCGCACCCGTCAAATCGGCCTTGGTAAGCTCAGCGCCATCAAACACGGCTTGTTCCAGATGGCGGCCGCGAAGATCAAAAAGATGTTCCTTCCATTCGAGCTTTTTCGGATCATCGATTTTCAGAGCTTCGTAAAGGTTGAAGCCCGGCAAGACCAGAGTGTTGGAGAATAGGCTCTTTCGCCTTCGAGTTGTTGGATCCACCTCGCCCACGAACAAGAGATCATGAGTCGAAACCCGCTTGGGCTTTCCTTCGTCATTCACCACAGTGGGAATCTGCCATCGCGGCCCATCCAGCGCGGCGAGCGCCGATTCCTGCCGTTCGCCAGGAATGGTCACGACCACAATGGAGAACCAGAGGGCCGCGATGCTCATGACTCCAGCGAGGACGACGCCGAAGCCTCGCAGGACCCTGGCGCGAACCCGCGCGCGTTTAAAAATTTCGACGCTCAAATCGGCAAGGATCGGCGGCCGCAGCAGCCACAAAAATATAATGTCGAGAATGAGCGCGGCGCGTTGTGCCCAGGTGATCGTCACATCGTGAAAAGGCAGGAATTGAATCTGCAACAAAAGCAGCAGCAGAATTGGGAGGACGACGAGCGTTGTCAGGGCGATGAGTTTGAGCATCGACTCAAAAATGCCGGTGCGGAGTTCTGGCGGCCCGGCGAGGATTTGGACAAAAATATTGCTCGGCAGGAGGCGCCGCAGCTTGTCGCGAATTTCCTTATGCGCGCCGTCCGGCGCAGCGCCGCTCTTTTGGGTTTCTGTCTGCTGATCTGGAAACTGGCGGCGCAACTCAGTGTGGAAACGCGAGGCTTTTTTGCCGAGCATGATAAAATGCATCAGCGCATAGGCGTGGATGATGAGGACCACAAATGGCGCCAAAGCAAAAAAGGCGAGGAGCGGCAGTTCGACATTGAGGAAGGGCAGTTTGACGGAACGTTCCAACAAGAGATCTTCATGGGTGACAGCGCCCGCCGCGATCGCGATATAGGAGAGAAGGAAGAGATAGGAGAGCCACAGGCCGCCGCTGACGGAGGCGGCGTCTTCGACCGATTTTTTGATCTCCTCGAGATCGTCGGCCTTGGCGGCGATGGCGGGCAGGGCTGAACCTACCGTCTGCTCGCCCGGCGCTTCGGCGGCCAGCGAATTTTTATCGCCGCGGTCCGGTTCCATGTCGTCACAGCCTGTCTCGCCGGCAGCCCCGGGCGCAGTCGATTTCAGCCCCATCCTGAGCCTGTTTGACTTGCCGGACAAGCTGATCCATCGCAGCTGGGGCAGGACCGGAGGGTTATCGAGCCGGATCCGCCGCCGCCGTTACGACCGGCGGCGAGGCTCACGCGGTTCAGCGCTTAAGTTTCGGATGAGATTTTTCACGAGAGTTGACGCAAATTGCCGCCGTTCCACCGTTCCCCGTCAGACGCTGGCGGAGAAAACTGGTGGACCGGCGGCCAGAGCGATAATTATTGCTCGGTAATGAAATAACAGCAGCGAGGCTTGGGAGGATGGCCATCTCGCTCCATGCAGATCTTTACGGGAGCCCGGGCCAAAAAGTTTCAAACAGCGGCGGCAAAAAAATTCTGCGGCCGGGGTTGTTCTCTTCATAAATCGAAATCGGCATTCGCTCCCTTTGTCTGACGTCGCGATCGAATTGGGAGGTTTTACGAAAGCGAGAGGTCAGTCGGGCGGCGATCGGAGACGCGCTTGGAATTTCCCGGCAGGCGGCCTGGGAGCGCTTTTCTTAAATCCGGTAACGCTTGAGGCACAATTGCGTGTCTCGCAGGCAACCGACGGCGGCGCCTGCAAATAGCCTCGACGCGAGGTCGTCCGGCTACGATCTCCTAAATACCTTATTATTTGATTGAATATGATGATCATTTTCGACGCTAAGGACCCCGCCGTCCAAAATTTAGCCTGAAAACCGCGCTTACCATGGAAGCCGCCCAGGCGAGAGGATATTACCGCATGACGCCCTTCGATAAACACTTGCTCTTCGTGGTCAATCTGGCGGCCAATCTGTTTGTGGCGTTGGTTCCGGTTGCCGCTCGCGCGGAGACCGCGATTGCTCGAGACGCCCGGATGGTCCGGCTCGATGCGCAAATCGTGGCGGCGCGAAACGAGATTCAC
>JALZAY010000209.1 GCA_030948025.1 Pseudomonadota bacterium | reverse complement strand
AGATCGCGCGTAAGGCTGGGGTCTCGAAAGGGACGCTTTACGTCTACTTCGACAGCAAGGAGCGATTATTCGAGGCCATTGCTCATGAGGAGTGCGGGGCGCAGGCGGAAACCGTGTTTTCCCTCGACCCGGCAGATCACGACGTCGAAGCCGTGCTCACCCGGCTTGGCTGCAGCTTTGTCAAATTCCTGTGCCGCCCAGGAGCCATGTCGCCGCTGCGCACGGTCATCGCCATCTCGGATCGTATGCCGGAGATCGGCAGGGAGTTCTACGAAACGGGTCCTGCGGAGGGGGTGACGAAGCTGTGTCATTATCTCGAGAGTCAGGTCGCTGCCGGAATTTTGACAATCGAGGATTGCGAGGTCGCGGCAGCCCAGTTCCTCGATTCTTGCGTGGCCACGATTCTAAAGCCGCTCCTCTTCAATGCCAGCGAGGCGCCTAGCGACGAGCGGATCGACCACGTGGTCGGCATTGCGGTCCGCACCTTCCTTGCGGCCTACCGGCCTGTCGCCTGACCCAGTTCGTCGTTGCAGATTTGCTTTCGCTCAGTGATGATGCTGCACTGTTCTTGCAGCCGGGACCCGCGGCACTGACCGACGCCCTTGATTCAATCCGCGGCCAGATTTTCCGCCAGCTACTCATCCACCGGCCAAGGCTTCTCTCCGACGGCGGACTTGGCCAGTCGTTGAGGACCGCCAGATCGGTCACCAAGCCGACCTCGCTCAAACTTCCCGATCCAACGCATGTAAATCTCGTTACCGGAAAATAATACCCCGGAGACCCAGCGGCGCCGTTCGTGAGCGGCCGGTGATGCTTCACCGCACGCGGGCCTGCTGATCCGGCCAGCAGACGATGCTGGCTAACGCGTTCCGGGCGTATCTTGCGGAGTTCGGGATCGTGGTCGCGCAAGGCATCAGGCAGATTGATATCGAATCCAGGAACACAATTTCAAAATGACTAAGCTCGAAGCGATCAAACTTATCCTCACTGTCGTTAGCGGCACTTGTTGGACAGTCGTTTATATCGAGGGCATTCGCGTGGGCTTCAGAGACAGGTCTTACGCGATCCCTTTTTACGCGCTGGCCTTGAACATCGCCTGGGAATTGCTGCACACGGTTTTCGGGTTGCAGTCCGGCGTCAGCGTGCAGACGATCATCAATGCCGTTTGGTTCGCGTGTGATGTCGGGATCCTTTACACCTACTTCAGGTTCGGACGAAGGCACTTTCCGTCCAATCTTTCGTCGCGCGACTTCATTAGCTGGAGTCTTCTTGGCCTCGCGGCCGCCGTAGCCATTGAATATGCCTTCGTCAGGGAGTTTGGAGTAGCTGTCGGCGCAGGCTATTCCGCCTTTCTGCAGAACCTTCTGATGTCGGTCTTGTTCATCGACATGCTTGTTAGACGTGGTAACAGCGAGGGGCAGAGTCTTTATCTTTCCGTCAGCAAATGGATAGGTACAGTGACACCAACCATACTGGTTGGGATCGTCGGCGATGGCGGTTTTCCCAATGGCAGTTTCCTGATTCTGGTGCTGGGGATACTCTGCTCGGTCTTTGATCTAATTTACGTCTGGTTGCTCTTCAAGGTAATGAAGAGAACGGCAAGCGACTCGGCCTCGGCCGCTTCTATTAGGGCCTAGCGCCAGTCGTATCGTGGATTTTGAGCTCCCGCCCGGATCTGAAGTCTTCGGGGCCGAAGCTTACGTCTTTGGCGCCGGGCGCATCCATGCCGACGACACGACCGTCAAGGTCCTGACTGAAGACCATCACTGGCCGGATATGGGACCGGCCCTTCGCGACCGTTGTCCGCGCCACTTTCGATGACAACGACCTTTCGACGGTCAAGTCTAGGCTGCTCTCGTCGTCGTCGCCGCGGGCCCCGCCGGCTTGTCAAAGACTATAACCTTCGAAACAAAAGCCCTCGCGTTGCGGATATAGGTCAACCCGCGGTCTTGGCAAAGCGCGGCAAAGTCCTCCTTGATGTAACTTAGGTAATAGGGCTCGTGAAAACTCTGCGGGAAGAGTTCGAGCAGGCCGTCATAGTCCGGCTCGTCGCCGTGCTGAAGCGAGTCCACGAGGACAAGGCGTCCACCGGGTTTCAGCACGCGCGAATTCACTGAGAACGATGCGGCGTACCTTGGGCGGCAGTTCATGGAACATGAAGATGCTCGTTATCGCGTCCTGGCTCTCGTCCGGCAGCGGAATCGATTCCGCATTGCCCACCATAAGGTTGGTTCGCGACCAACGCTGTAAATGACGCTTGGCCTCCTTCACATAGGCCTCGGAAAGATCGAGGCCGAGCGCGGGCAACCGGGGCCAGGTCTGTTTGACGAAATCGAGAAAGCGGCCCGTCCCGCAGCCAACGTCGAGAAGACTCAACTGGCGTTGGTCGCGCCCGGCGAAGACCTCACGGAGCGGCGGCAGCGCCTGACGCCGCGTGGCAAGCATCGGAGCTTGCTTGCGGCGTCCGGGTTGCGGCACGCGGCAAATACGCGCCATCCGTCAGCCAAGTATTGACTGGCAAATTCGAAGCCGAGCCCACGATTGGCTCCCGTGATGAGGATTGCTGCTGCCATAGGATGTTGTCCGTTCTATTGAACGCCGTTCTTCCCCACGGGTTCGCTGAGTCTAGGCGTTTCGTGAGATCGCGCGCTCCTGCTGGGTCTGGGAATAGGGCAGCGCCTTGGCGAGGCTGGTGGCGCCAGGATATCGTTTCGGCCGTCACCAAAGTCGACAGCGGCGATGCGGCTGTCGGTGCCGGCGGGACTGAAAGCTGGCGGACGGGCACCTCAGTATCCATTTCTAAGCCGTGCCGAATCTTCATGAGAGCGCCCAGGAAAGGCCCATCGTCCCCAAGTCGCGAAGGAATGCCATGTCCGCCTTCTCCTTTTTTCTCAACCTACTGTGGATCCATTTTGGCGGCCTATGGATGGCAGCCGGCTGGGTGGTCGCCGCGATCTTGATGGCGATCACTATCATCGGGCTGCCGTGGACGCGGGCCGCATTTAACATCGCGGCCTACACGCTGCTCCCCTTCGGTCAGAAGGTGGTGTCACGCGCCGTCTATTTCGGCTCATGCTTATTTTAGCCTCTTTCGCCAGCTTCTGGCCGGTATAGGCAATGGTCGGCAATACCGCCAGGAAAGCCAAGCTCATGGCTATGCCGCCGCCAACACAGCACCTCACCATTTTGATCTTCATTATCGTGCTCCAAAAGTATACGATCGGCTATCTCAGGCGGCAATAATTTCCATCATAGACAACATAGCCATCCGCATTTGCCGGCCACCGACGGCAATCTGGGGAATGTCGGTAAATTGTCTTAACCCTAGCGTGACGAGCCTGGAACCCCAAGTGGGAAATTAACGAGGAGCATGGTCATGAAAGTCCAAGTCTCACGTCCTTTGTCCGGTCTTTCCATCGCGGCCGCAATCGCATTCGCGGCGTTCGCGGCATCCGCCCAGACAACCCCCATGTTGGAAGGCGAAATGAAGGACGAGGACATGGTGAAGGGCTGCGACATGATGGGCGGCGACATGACCTGCATGACGCAAATAATGTCGATGATGCGCGAGAAGCTGTCCCATGCCGGAGATCGTGTCGCGGCGCTCAAGGCCGATCTCAAGATCACCGAGCCGCAAATGCCGGCATGGAATAAATTCGCCGATGCTCTCCTCGCGGCGGCCAAGTCGATGGAAGAGTCGATGGAAGGCATGCACAAGCAAATGATGCAGTCTGGCGCCGCCGCGAGCCTTCCCGAGAAGCTCGAACACCATGTGAAAATAGCCGCTGGACATCTCGCGAGTCTGCAGGCGATCAAGGCTGCGCTCGGACCGCTTTACGCGTCGTTCAGCGACGAACAGAAGAAGTTCGCGGACGGGCTAAAGATCGGCCCCATGGGCGTGATGTGACCGGTACGGGCCCGCGGCCGCGCGCCCATGACCATTAATCAGTCTATAAGTAGGGCGGCCCGAGCTTTTCCATGACCCGCGCCGTGGCGCACTCGGCGACGACGTGTTCAGCAGCACGAGGAGGTCGTTCTTGTGCAAGATGTCGTCCTTGGCGAAGGCGCCCTTCCGAACCTTGTGTCCAGCGCTAACGACGCTTGAGCAGCGGGTTGGGAATGGGGCTGCCGCTGCTGGCAGACCAAGAGAGATGGATGTTCATTCGTCGGCGCAACGTAGCTTCAACATGTCCCGGATCCGGCGACGGGACACGGAGCCTGAATTGTCGGTACGTTCGACTCTCCACATGGGATTTCGATATCGTCTTGACGTGAAACAATTGTCCGGCTGCCCCGATATATTGATGCCAAAATACAGGATTGCCTTATTCGTACATGGTTGCTTTTGGCATTCACACAACTGCAAGAGCGGGCAAGTCCGCCCCAAAACGAACGAAGAGTTTTGGGCTGCTAAGCGAGAGAGAACAATTCAACGAGACTCGGAGAGTTCAAAAGCACTGGCCGAAAGCGGATGGCGCGTTGTCTCTCTGTGGGAATGTGAAATCAACAGAGCCGCTTCAAATGGAGTATTGCAGGACTTCTTGCTTTCCAGGCTAACAACGGAAGGAGAGGTTGCGAGCATTCTGCTCAATAGCCCTATCAATGCGGCCTGTGATGGCACCCCCGGTCATCCATGAAGCGAGCAAGACATCAACGGAGTACTCGCGGCGGTTCATGGGATCCGGGCGAACGACGAAATCGAGGCGATGTTGGCAGTCCAAATGGTTGCGACGCATTTCGCTGCGACACGCGCGCTGCGCCGTTTAAAGGGGTCGGACGCGGTAGGACTCGCCACCCTACCTGCACGACGGGCTGCTCTTGACGTTGGACGATACGGTAGAGTTTTTCAACCTGGTCCTCGGCGCCAAACTGACGCTGACGGAAAGACAAGACCTGCTGCAATTCCTTCGGGCGCTTTAGCGAGTTTCTTGTCGCGTACCGCGAACCGATTCGCGACGGTGAGCCACCCAAGGCGGCGATGGCTTCCTTGACGACGCGGGAAAGCGAGTGTGGCATGGCAAGTGCGCGTCGGACCCCGTCGTTTGCCGTCGGATGTTTTTATGCTTGCGGCGTCTAAACTTGCATTCCCCAGATAGCCGGGAATTGACACCGTGGCCGGGACAAGCGCCGCTGGGCACTCGTCGCAATTCCCCGGTAAGGGTCTCAGCCTCCCCTCGGGCGAGGAATGGGCATGCCGAGAGGCTCGGGCCGCCTTCCAGGAAAAGACGGCGTGTCTTCGCTCAGCGCCAGAACGCCCGTGCGGCGGCGAATGTCGCCCAAATCTCGGGCAGCTTCCGGAGCGCCTTGTCGCGCCGCTTATCGCTCCATTGGACCAGCGCGGCGGCCGCAGGCGCAACCTCGCTGCGCGCGCCCGCGCAGAGGCGTCCGGCCAGCCTGGTCGCCATCGCTGCGTCGGTGCCGGTGCCGAGCAGCTTCAAAAGGCGCTTGGACGCCTTCTGATACTGCTTGACCGGCTTCGGCGGATAGATGCCGGCGAGGTAGTCCCCGCTGTAACGCAGCTTCTTCAGCGCCTTGCGGAGGGCATGCAGCTCCTCGGCCGAGCGCCGGCGCGGGTGCCCGCCCCTGGCAACCCGCCTGGCCATGCGGTCCAGCAGGGCGTGCGCGGGTTTCCGGATCGGGCGGTTCAGCGCATCGTCGCCGGCCACGGGGGATCCCGCATCGTCCGGCTCCAACCAGGCCGCCATGCCAAGCACGAGGGCGGTAATGGCGGGGCGAGTGAACTCCTCCTCCAGCTCGCGATGGGCGACCTGCCGCGAGGCTTCTGCGGGGGTGCGCAGCAGCTCCACCCAGCCCTTCGCAATTTCGTCCTTCTCGGCATCAGGCAGGATCTGTGTGCAGAACACGTCCCAGTCGCGGGCATTGCCGAATACCTGCCCCAGGCGCTTCAGCTCGGCCTCGAAGTGGCGGGAGGCGTACGGCTCGAGGTGCTTGCCGAACAGCGCCAGCGCGGTGCGCAGGCGGCGGATGCCGACCCGCATCTGGTGCACGCCTTCGACGTCGCCTGCG
>JALZAY010000046.1 GCA_030948025.1 Pseudomonadota bacterium | reverse complement strand
AATGTACAAATGGCGTCATCTCATCGAAAACTTCTTTTGCAACTCTCCGCAGGCTTTTCCACCGAGCTGCGCTTGCTGGAACCTTAAGCCTGCTCCGCTCAAACAATGGCGCAGGATCTCATGCCGCCCCCTCCCGCAGTTCGTCGTTTAAATCCCCCACGTCCGGCGTAATGACAAAAACATCCCGACCAGCCTCATACCATCGCCGCGCGCACGCCTCGACGGCTTTGGCGCTCGCGCCATTGACATCGTTCTCGCGGAAAATATGAAGACCTTCGATCCCTGGCAAAATTGGAAAGGCCGCAATGCCGCCCGTGCTGACGAGCGACCAGACCGGCCGCAATCCCATTTGCCGGCCGCTCAAGCACGTCTCGACACCTTCGCCGATGCAGAGTCCTTGCGTCACATCATCGTCGGGATCGAGCTTGATGGCGCCCCCGGCAATTGGGCCGAGGCTCAACCGAAACGTTTTCCCGTTCCGCTTGATCGCGGTTCCGTTCGCCGCGAGCGCGGTGCGATGAATGGCTTGCGGGTCATTGGTGACAATGTTGCGCACCAGGCAAGTCATCGCGGGGAAGCGTTCGGAACCGAACACGCAATCCGGAAGAAAGCGAACCGCCTCGTTTGCGGCCTCGTCCGGCAATTCGAGCGCGCGGGATTTCAGATATTGCTCGACGAGTGTTCCGCGCGGATCGATCGCCTGCCGCCAGATATTCAGCGCGGCCTCGCGATTATCCGGCGCTTGGCGAGCCTCCTCAACCGGCTTGGGCTCCAGTTGCGGGGCCGCCTTTGGCTCACGTCCTGGCCGGAATGGCGAGAGCCCGAGCCGCGCGCGAGCGTAGTCTTTGTACGCAATCGGAACGTCGCCCGGCGAAAAGCTGTGGACAAGAAATCCGGCCGGCGCCGCGGCGGAAGGCGTGACCGATAGGCTTCGATCGCTCGCGCTATGGCCGGGGCCCGGGCAAATTATGCCGCTGCCGGACACTTCGCCGCCGAGCGCCGCCGCCCATGATCTGAGCTGCGCGCTCATTGGCGAGTTTCCTTCCGCACGCGGCCGTCGACGTCGACGGTGACGATTTGTCCGTCCGGCAGTTCAGCGTGATATCGCAATCGCAATTACACGTTTCGACGCGGAAGGAACCGGCACCGCGGGTCATGGCCGATCATCGCGCGGCCGTTCCACACCGCCGGGTGCGCCGCATAGGCGGCCAGGATGCGCCGGGCGAAGGTGGCCGGGACTTGCTGTTGCGCGGACGTGCGAAGCTTGATGCGCGTGAGTTGACGGTGGAATTGGCGGGTCATGCGGCGGCCTCGCAAACGGCCGGCGGCGCCTCGTCGCCGTGGCAATCCCACTTTTCGTTGTGGCCGTAGCGCGAAAACAAATAGGCGTAGCGCGGCGCCGGGCAGAGCCGCTCGATGAAATCATAGAACTCGACCGGCTTCTGTGAATTCGCGCGAAGCGGCCCATGAAGGAGCGTCGTCTGATTCGTCAGCTCGACGACCGGCTTACCGCGGACGGCGAGCAAGCAATGTTCGGTCTGACCGCGCAGCCAATCGCCGGTCCCCATGCGGTCCTTTGCCCACGTCAGGATGGTCTTTTGCTTGAAACCCCACGCGTCGAGAACAGTAAACGCCTCGCGCATGTGGTGGTTTGTCGTCTAGAGCCAAAACAGGCAATCGGCATGTGCGAGCGGCCCCACGTTCAGTGCACAAATTTGCGCAATCGACATTTGCCCGTAGGGATGCGTCGCGCGGTGCGATGGGTCTTCCTTCCGAATCTCGTAAGGCCACGGCGGGTCGGCAACGATCACGCGATAAGGGCCTCGCGGCGGCAGCGGCGGCGGCTCCTTGCGGATAGCTTCGGATTGCCGCATCACCTTGAGACGCTTGAACGGGCCATCGACGCGGCCAGTGCGGTCCATGTCAGCTTGAAGCTTGCCGAATTTTTCAGGCTCGGCTTTCGCGGCGTCGCGAACGGCGCGGGCCTTTGTAATCGACGGTGCTGACTTGCCGGCGGCCTTGGCAATCTTGTGGCGGGCTTCGCCACCTTCCGAAAACTTTCCGGGAGGTTTCCCCGCGAGTTGCCGCTCCCTCGCGAGCGCTCTTTCGACCGGCTCAAGAGCGTCCGCAATATCGGCCATTCCGAGGATGTGAACTGCTTGCGGAAAGTGTTTTCCGCATATTCGCCGAGCACGACTCTTTCGAGGTCGACAACGGTGACGGGAATCGTCTCGCGCCCGAGCGTTTTGAAAGATTAGACGGCGCGCGCCGGCGATAACGCTGCCGTCCGGCGTGACGACGATAGGATGCAGCAAGCCGATATCCGCAATACTCCTTGCCAAGGAGCCGATTTCGCCATGGTCTTGGCGGGAACGCGGGCCGATCTTGACAGCATCGATGGGAAGCGCGCTCATGGCTCGCCCCCGTCGACCACGTGAACGATCGCCGCAAATTTATCGCCGCCGTTCGCTTTGATGAAAGCGGCCGGGAGCGCCGCGTATCGTTCGAGATGCGGGCGCAAGTCCGCGCCACGCTCGACCTCGTCGAGAAAGTGGAATAATGGCCGCTCGCCCAGCCCGTGCAGACGCCGGGCGAGATATTGCAACTGAACCCGGCGGCCGGCGGCCGGTTTATTTGCCGCCACGGCGCGCGGGTTGCCAAATTTATCTTGCGCCGGGTCCGTTTTTTGGGGCTATTGGGGGATGTTCTGTCGCCAAACAAAACACTTCAGAAGGCTTGTCCGCTCCCCCGTGACCAGGCCTTCTCCGTTTAATGCCATTCGTCACTCGGCCTCCGCAGTGCAGGGCGCGGAAGCAGCTTTCGAGTTCGAGGCGCTTGAGATATTCGGGCGCCGGTTCAGTAACGATCGTCCGGCGGCCCACATGGGCCACGCGTGGTCCGAGGCCTTTCTTTTGGCGTTCGTAATAAAGTGCAGGGCTAAATTCCGCGTCAAAACACCATTCATTGATTGAAAAACCGGCCTTGCCGTTCGCGCTCATTGTCACTTCCCGTAAGTTGAAGGAACACGACAGAGCCTTACGCGCGCTTTGCCTAGACAAAGTTGGGCATAAAATCGGGCAGGCTAAAAAATACACGTTTTGCTGGGTCAAACCGGCCCGTGATGAATGGTTTCAGTGACCTTTCAAAAAAGTCCACTTCGGAGACCGCCAGGCAATCCAGGCGAGCATGCGTTAGGGCGCATTCGCGTTCCGGAAAGTAGTACGCCACCCCGAATGCGTCAGCCATGGCCTCGGTCCATTCATAATTAGATTTCATGGCCCGCCGCGCCTTGCGACGAATATCGTCGGCGCGTGCATTTATGGGGGCGCCCTTCGGGCGCTCCTCAAATTGCCTGCGCGAGATTGTCGTTCGAAATTTGAGCTTTCCTTCTCCACGGGATATCGCGGCCAAGTTCTCCAACGATCCCGTCATTTCGCCGCGTTCGATTGCTGCATATGTCATAGCAACCGCATGGCGGGTTGCTTTTTGGTCTCCCATGAGCTGATTTTCAACAATGTGCGTCGCCAAGAAAGAGGCGATTAAGTACCGGTCACGATCGGCCAATAAGTCCCAGTTGGGCCTGCCCCTCGGCCGGTCTGTCCGCTTTGTCACCATTGTGCCGCTATCCCCGCGCCAGCGGCACAATGTTGGAGTCATCCGCCGTCCCGAACACCGGCGCGAATTTGCGGATCTGTTCGGAAATGTAGGACGGCGCCAAATGCGCATAGTGGCGTTCCGTCATGCGCGTGTCAGCATGGCCCAAATTGTGAGCGACGACGTTCAGCGCACAGCCGTTCATAACGAGGTGGCTCGCGTGTGTGTGGCGTAAAATACGAAACCCAGCCGCCGGCGTGATCCTCGCGGCCTCGCAAGCTAATGCCATCCAGCGAATCTGATGCGACGGTCCCCATGCCGAGCCGTCCGCATGGATCAGCAGCAACGCGTCGCCTGGACGGCCAGCCGTCAATGTCGCAAAGAACCGGCGCCCTTCGTTCGCCAGCACAACATGCCTGGCCTTCCCGCTTTTCGACTGGCCGACAAAGACCGTTCCGGATTCCGGATTGAAGTCGCTGGCGCGCAGACGGCCCAGCTCGCTGTACCTGCAACCAGTATGCAGCGCGGCCAAGACAAGATCCCGGAAATCGCCTTGCGCGGAATTTACCAGCCGGATGACTTCGTCTTTCGTGAAATAACGGAGGCGCGGCGAGTCGACCCCGCGAAACGGCTTGACGATGCGCCAGGGGACATCTGATGCAACTTTGCCATCTCTAAAAGCTTGGTTCAGCGCCGCGCGCAGGATGGTCAGCACGCGGTTTGCGGAGGCCCGGTTGGCCCGGATTGCGTCTTGGCCGGACCGGCCGTCGGCGCCCTTCCCTGCCATCCCTGTAAGCCATTTGGAAATGATGTCGCGTGTCAGGTCCGCGACAAGGATATCGCCGAGTCCGGGCAGGATATGAAACCGCGCCCGCCGCTTGGCGTCGGCCAGGGATCGAGATCCCTCATGTTCCAGGCGTTCAAAATACGCGTCCATCGCGGCGGCGACCGTAAAGGCAGTCTTTGCAGGGGGCGTCTTGGCAAGTGCTGCAATCTCGCGCGCCCTGCGCTGCGCCTGAAAGAAGTCTAGAATGCTGGCACCGTCGGCCGGCGAATGGTCATCGGCGATTGCGACGGTCGCGATTTCGTACTGCCCTGTGCCGAGATAACGTCGGCAAACCCATCGTCCCCCGTTCAATCCCTTGCGATAACCAAGGTGCAACCCGGTATCGATCGCGCGCCAGTATGGCTTGCCGGAAGGCTTGAGTTTGGCTCTGGCGGCGGGACTATCCAAACGCCTTTCTCTGACTGTCCTTGGCATGGCGCAAACTCCATTTGTCCAATAAAATCTAATATAGTGTCATGTAATTTGGTGCCAAGCATAAAGTCATGGAAAGTCATGATGTGCAAAATCAATTGGTTAGTGAAGCGCTGGAAAGCTTGGTTGAAGCCAATTTGCGCCACTTCACGGCGCATTTCGCGCAAGGATGGAACGCCGGTGCGGCCGGCTTTTGCCTTAGCCATGGATCCGATTTGATGGCAACGGATGCTGCTGGATCTTGAGGCTCATGGCCCCGTTGGCCATTGCGGCAACGACCTGACAACGGGATTGATCTGCCAGGCCCGGACCGCGGCTGGCGCACGCCTCGCCGGTGCGTAGGCGAGCGCGTTGTGAGGTTTCCGGCGCCACAAGGCATAGGCCGTGCCGGTGCCATGCCACCGCCTATGGAGCCTGGCATAAGTGCTCATGCGTGGCGGCGCCCCGGAGATGGTGATCTCCGCGCCCTCAACTTGCACCATGTGGAAAAGGCGCGCGGCATTGCCCGGCGCGAGCCGAATGCAGCCGTGCGAGACGGGACGGCCGAGCGATGCCGTCTCATAAGTGCCATGGATCGCATAGCCGCCGGCGAAAAAGATGGAATAGGGCATCGGCGACATATGATATTTGTGCGAATAGTGCGTGCGCTGCAACTGATAGGGCCGGTAAGTTCCGCGCGGCGTCCGGTAGCCTGAACGTGCCGTGGAAACCCGCCACTCATAGCTGCCGATGTCCGAGCTCACATGCATGGTCTGCGAGCTAAGATCGATATTGATCAACACGGATGCATCGGCTTCCGGCATGGAGAAAATACCGCAACACAAAGCGCAAGCACCTAGGATGGCCCGCATGACAGGCTCCTTTGGGAGGCTGGCGAGGCCAGCTCCGGAAGGACTCTCATTTCGCAAGTCTCATGTAAATCGCAAAGTTCTGGTAAGGTTTACAAAAAGTATTGCACCGCGTCTAACCCACCCAAGAAGGCGAAGGCATAGGAATGCGCTGGCCAACTGATTCTCATTTCAGTCGCCGAGGTTGTAGGCGGTGATTACCAACTGCGCGAACGACGCCGGCAGCGCCTTTTGCTGAATCTTATTGTTGATGTAGGCAGAGAATTTCCCACCATGGATATAATTTTCGCGTAGCCACCGGCGAAACTCCCCTAATGCCATTTCCGGGTAACACCATGCAGGCTGCGGGTTTGAACGCGCTTGCTTGAAATATTCCGGATAATTGTGATCCCATTTCACGCGCTCGCCATACATCGTATCAAAATTTTTCTCATCCCAATACCTTCCCCAATGCTGCCCGACGCTGATGTCTGGAACAAAGGAGCTATCAATCTGCAGTCCGGCCTGTCCGAGCGTGACGATCATGTCGGCGATTTCCTTGAAGACGCCAAAATAGCCGGCCGGCACGGAATTGTAGGTGAGCGATACACGGTCGTGGAACTGCCGCCAAACTTCCGGAACGTAATTGTTGGGGTCGTATCCGACTTGCGTATAAATGAAGTCGTGTAACGCCTTTCCGGCGAGAAGGCGGTAATTTTTCTGCGCTTCACCCCGCGTCGTAGGCGCATCGAAGGCGTAATATTCAAGAACCGCCAAGCACAGAAAATCTGGGAACGCGTGAAACGACCCGCTGCGCTGTTTAATCTCAATATATGGATGATCCAGCACAATGCCGCGCTGTTTCAGGATGTCCTTCACCTTGGTCGTCAACGGTAACGTGGCCTTTATCCAGTCCGCACCCATCTCGCTGATGCGCGAACTATCGATGCCGCAAAGTCTGGCGAGACCGCGTCCGTTCAAAAAGGCAGTCCCGTCGGACAGAACGCCCATTCCAATTCCATCAATCTCGATCTGCTTTTCGATCTGAAGGTCTAAAATGCCCTGCGCGGGGTCGCGCGGCTTTTGGGGTCCAGAAGGCACTAATACATTGATCTGGTTAGATTTATTGCTGTGCGGGCTTTGCCATCTTGAGAATGCCGCCTTCTTCGCGATCTCGGCCTTCCGCTTCGGCGAAAGTCTGGCCGCACGCGCCATACCGCCTTTTGCACCCCTGGATTCTGGGCTTTTGTCATCATCCATTTGATTTTCCTACACTTCGCCTTACATGTAGCTAAGGAAGCTGTCTGCTAGTAAGCATGGCATAAAAATATTTGCTAAGCAAGCGGCATTAATTTTATGCTTGCAAATTTGCTTGGCTAAGCATACAGTCGGCGGCATGAACAAGCTGCCCGCCGCGCCGCGCCGGTTCAAAAATCCTTTTCAATCCGTTACACTGAGCGCCGCGAGACCGGCGGGGGAAGGCTTGGCAGATGGTGGACGAGACAAGGCGCGCGGCGATCATCGGGGTCGTCACGGCATCCGACCGCGCCAGCATCGGGCTCTATGAGGATCGAAGCGGGCCCGCCATCGTCGCCTATCTGACGAAGATCCTGACAAGCCCTTTCCATATCTTGCGAAAGATCGTTCCGGACGGGTTCGAGTCGGTGCGCGATACGCTGATCGATCTCGCCGACAAGGAGCATTGCGATTTGATCCTGACCACCGGGGGCACCGGACCGTCCCCGCGCGATTTGACGCCGGAGGCGACCGAGGCGGCGGCGGCGCGCATATTGCCTGGCTTTGGCGAACTCATGCGCCAGGAAAGCCTGAAGCAGGTTCCGACCGCGATCCTGTCGCGCCAGATCGCCGCGCATCGCGGGCCTTGTCTCGTCATCAATGTGCCGGGCAAACCGGCGTCCATCGAAACCTGCCTGAACGCGGTCTTTCCGGCGGTGCCTTACTGTCTCGATCTCATTGGCGCCGCATATATAGAAACCGACGCGGCGATCCTAAAATCCTTCCGGCCCAAGCAATCATAGATGAGCCTAAGCGCACCGGACCAGGCAAAAGCAGATCTCCACGCGGCGCGGCGGATGGCCGAGCTCGCGGCCGGTTACACGCCGCTGCCGGGTATCCCGGATGAATTCGTCGGCGCGGACGGGCGCCCGCGCCCGCATTGGCTGCGGTTTCTCGCCGCGCTGATGGAACTTAGCGCCGATGACATCGGCCGGCGCTTCGCCACGGCGGACCGGCATATTCGCGACACCGGCGTGTCCTATCGCGCCTACGGGGATACCAGCGAGCGTGCGTGGCCGCTCTCGCATGTGCCGCTGCTCATCGAGGCCGGCGAATGGCGCGAGATCGCGCAAGGGATCGAGCAGCGCGCGCGGCTTCTGGAACTGGTTTTGGCCGACATTTACGGCGAGGGCCGGTTGATCGACGCGGGCGACTTGCCCGCCGCCGCCGTCACCGGCAGCCCCGAGTTTCTGCACCCTTTGCATGGCGTGAAACCGCCGGGCGGCAAATTCTTGCATATTTACGCTGCCGACATCGGGCGCGGGCCGGATGGCCGCTGGTGGGTCCTTGGCGACCGTTCGCAGGCGCCTTCGGGTGCCGGCTACGCGCTCGCCAACCGGCTTGTCCTGGCCCGCGCTTTCCCCGCCCTTTACCGCGATATGAATGTCGAGCGGCTCGCGCCGTTCTTCGAGGCGTTCCGCGTCGGCCTCACCTCGATGGCACAGCGTTCGGACCCGCGTATCTGCCTGTTGACGCCGGGCCCTTTTAACGAAACCTATTTCGAGCAGGCCTACCTCGCCCGGTATCTCGGCTTGCTTCTGGTCGAAGGCGGCGATTTGACGATGCGCGACGGCAAGGTGCATGTCCGCACCATCGCGGGGCTCAAGCGCGCCGACGTGATTTGGCGGCGCATCGACAGCGATTTCGCCGATCCGCTCGAACTCAACGCCCGTTCGCGACTGGGTGTGCCGGGGCTTGTCGATGCCCTGCGCGAGGGCGGTGTCGTCATTGCCAATGCGCTCGGGTCCGGCGTGCTCGAAGCGCCCGCGATGATGAGTTTCATGCCAAGACTCTGCCGTACATTGCTAGGCGAGGACCTCCGCCTGCCGAATATCGCAACCTGGTGGTGCGGTCAGGGCCAAGCGCGCCGGTCCGTCCTCGCCGACATGGACGAGCTTGCGATCGCCGGCGCCTTCGGCAATTCGGTCCTCGGCTTTGCCCGCAACCAGCCAATCGTCGGCGCGTCGCTCGCCGCGGAAGCGAAGAGCCGGCTCGCTGCCGCCATGGCCGAGCGCGGCGTGGATTTCGTAGGCCAGGAAGTCGCCAATCTTTCGACAACTCCCGTGTGGCACGATGGCCGGATCGAGCCACGGCCCTTCGTTCTGCGCGTCTATGCGGCGCGCACGCCGGAGGGATGGAACATCATGCCGGGCGGGTTCTGCCGCATTTCCGGTCGCGCCGACGCGCGCGCCGTGTCGATGGGCGAGGGGGTCCAATCGGCCGATGTCTGGGTGCTTGCCGACAAGCCTGTCGCGATGGTCAGCTTGCTGCCCACCGACGAGACCGTTCGCATCCGCCGCATCATGGGCACCTTGCCGAGCCGGGCCGCGGACAATCTCTTTTGGCTCGGGCGTTATATCGAGCGCTCGGAAGCGACCTTGCGGCTGATCCGCTGCCTCGCCGGCCGGATGATCGAGACCGATGCGGGGATCGCCAATCCCGGATGGGCGGTATCCAAGCTCACGAGCTTGCTCGTTGCATGGCACGCGGCGCCGATTGAGGCGGTCTCCGGCGCCATGGCGCTTGCCGCGATTGCCCTGCATGGCGACGAGGACTATGGCTCGGCCCTGTCGCTCGTGCGCGATGCGCGCCGCGCCGCGTCGTTCATTCGCGAGCGGCTCTCGACGGACACTTGGCGGCTTATCGGCGATCTCAATCAAAACCTTTCCATCGATGTGCCCCGGCCGCTCGCCGAAGCCGAGACTTTCGAGCGCGCCGACGCGGCCTTGCGGACGATCGCGGCGATCTCCGGTTTGGCTCAGGAAAACATGAATCGCGGCGCCGGCTGGCGCGTATTCGATACCGGGCGCCGCATCGAGCGGGGCGTCAATACATGCCGCTTTGCCCGCCATTTCGCGAGCGGCGACGCGCCGGCCGACGATCTCGACGTCTTGCTCGATCTCGTCGACTCGCAGATCACCTATCGTTCGCGCTATCTAATGGGCGTCGCTCTCAACCCGGTTCGCGACATGGTCGTGCTCGATTCGTTCAATCCGCGCTCGGTTGCCTTCCAGGTCGAGCGGCTCGACGAACATCTTGAAACTCTGCCCTTGCTCAGCGACGATGGAATGCTCGAGGCGCCGCGCCGCTTGATCTTGCAGCTCGCCGCCGAAATCGCGACCGCGACCGCTTCAAGCCTCGACAACGAAAAGATTCTCGGCTTCGAGCAGAGCCTTCTCGGCCTCGCCGACGCGATCGCCGCGCGCTATTTCCTGCAAGGTCCACATGTCGCCCGGGCCGACAAATCGAGTGGCCTCGCGTGATATACGATATTCGCCATTTGACGCTTTACGAATACGGCTCGACCGTGACGTTCTCGCATTGCGCGCTGCGGCTTCTGCCGACGGATGGGCCAGGACAAACGGTGCTTTCGAGCGAGCTTTGCATTACCCCCGCGCCCACGCAAACGATCGAGCGGATGTGTTTTTTCGGCAACCGCCTCACTTTTCTCACGATCGAAACCGCGCATCGCAAACTGATCGTGGAGGCCAATACAAGCGTCGAGATCGACCGGAGCGAGCCGCTGAACATAAGCGAAACACCGGCGTTCGAAATGGTGCGGGAGGAAGCCTTTGCCAGCACTTCGTTCGACAGGGACTCGCCCGCCCATTTCCTGCATCCAAGCCGCCTCGCGCCGCGCTTCGAACCAGCGTCCGATTATGCGCGCGAAAGCTTTCCGGCCGGGCGCCCGGTCCTCGAAGGCGCCAAGGAATTGATGCGGCGGATCAAGACCGATTTCAAATATGACACGAAGGCCACCGTGGTCTCGACGCCGCTTTCCGAAGCCTTCGGCAAGCGGCGCGGTGTGTGCCAGGATTTTGCCCATATCATGATCGCCGGGTTGCGCGGCATCGGCCTGCCCGCCGCCTATATTTCTGGCTATATCCGCACTATTCCGCCCGCCGGCAAGGAGCGCCTCGAAGGCGCTGATGCGATGCACGCCTGGGTATCGCTCTGGTGCGGCGAAGCGCGTGGCTGGGCCGGCCTCGATCCGACCAATGCGATGATGACCGGCAACGATCATATCGTTTTGGCGAAAGGCCGTGACTACGCCGATATTTCTCCCGTCGCCGGAATTATCCTCGGCTCGCGCGAGCAGGATGTCGATGTGCAAGTCGATGTCGTGCCACGGGTGTGATCAAAAAGTTGCAGGTATTTTTGGCCGTGATAATAATATTAAACAAAAATATCCTTTTGCATCAGGGGGGATCGACATGTTCAACAGCACGATCATCGACGTCGCAATCGGGATGGTCCTTTCTTTCCTTGCCGTGAGCCTCGCGGCTAGCGCGATTACCGAAGCAATGAGCTCGCGGGGGCAATGGCGAGAGAAGACCCTGGCTAACGGCATCCAGGCGCTTCTGAACTACCATCCGGAAGTTCATCCACTCGCCCTCGATCTCTACAAATCTGCGCTGATCAGCCCGCTGACCTCCGGCACCGCCACGTCTTTCGAGGACATCAAACACAAGCCAGCCTACATCGATTCCCGGCAGTTCGCCTTGGCCTTTTATAACACGCTGGGAGGGGGATTACCGTCCGAGGTCATTGCCAACATCCAAGACCCGCAGTTGAAGGCCGCGATGGAAGCCTTGTGGGCTACTTCCTCGAAAGACATCGATAAATTCAAGAACAATATCGCCGTCTGGTTCGATAATTCGATGGATCGCGTCAGCGGATGGTACAAAAGGCGGACCCAGTGGGTGTCGTTTTTCGTGGCGCTTGCGATCGCTGCGATTTTCAACGTCAACGTCCTCTATGAGAGCGCGCAGATCTGGACGCGGCCGGCTGTCATTGCCGACTTGACGACGTTACATTTCGAGGCGAACCAGGATGCGATGAAACCTGACCAGGCCGCCGCAACCGCGTCGAAGCTCTTCAGCGCCCTTGAGCCCGCTTTTCTCATCGGCTGGGTCAAGGGGCCGAAGCCGTACGACGGCCCATCTTTGTTCATTGCGATCACAAGCTGGCTCATGGTCGCTGGTTCGGCCCTCTTCGGCGCCTCGTTCTGGTTCGACATTCTCCAGCGTATCACTCACCTCAAGGGGACGGGACGCGAGCCGGCGCGAAGCGCGGCGCCGCCGCAGCCTGACGTTAGACAACCCTCTTGAAAAACGAAAACCCAGGCACCGTGAGTTGCTATCCGCGATCCATGGCATCAAGAGGCGCGTGGCTGGGCCGGCCTCGATCCAACCAACTCGATGATGATCGGCAACACCATATCGTGTTCGCGAAAGTCCGCGACTACGCCGATATTTCTCCCGTCGCTGGACTTGTCGTCGGTTCGCGCGAGCAGGACGTCGATGTGCAAGTCGATGTCGTGCCGAGGGTGTGATTGGTGCTGTGGATTGCGGCGAGAGGCGCCCAAAAGAGGGGTCGTGTCAGAAATAGAAGCCGAAGGCCGAAACCGCTGACATTCGATTCACAATAGCCCGACCACGCGAAGTACGGGGCCCCTGCGATCTTCGCCAATTTCGCGTCCAGGTCGTGCAACGCTAGGCGGACATCGCAAATGAGCGTCACGGAAATCGAAGGTTGGCTGAAACTTAATGCAGTACCTCTTAGCTTATTATTAAGTTTGATTGTCTTTTTGACCAATCTGTGGAAGCGTGTTGACTATTCTAAGGATATTCGTAAACAACGAATCGATTTAATTGATAAACTAAGATCGCAATTTGATGACGAAGAAACGGTTGGATATGTATTTGACGCTCTTGACGATTACCGCTCAGCTTCGAGAGTAATGACCAAACAGGTTGGCCGCCGAGATCAAGGTACGAGCAATAAATGTCGCCACGAGAGACAAATTTTGTTCTATTGGAACGCGTGGCTTTACTATCAAAATCGAAAGTAATAGATGACCGGTGGGCGCATTATGAATTCGGCTATTATACACTGTTATGCTGGAAGACTCCTCCATTCTGCCGTTCGACAGCGAAAAAGAGCCTTATTGGGCATTGTTCAAGCATTTTGCCGAAAGAATGGAAGTGTGCGAAAAAGAATTGAAAGCTGATCCTGAAAAGACAATCAGAAGGATTCGGGTTTAAATGTCTGGCCGGTTTAGGCGTCCGCCCTCATCGTTGCGGCGACACCATTCGCTATAACGATCAGCGATGCGCTTAATATCTCCGGAAAGTGCTCGACATAACGCCAATCTCACCAGCTTGGACGCGGCCGCGAAACCGCGGCGTTTACCAAGTTTTTACCTTAACTTGGGATTTCTCCTTCCATAGCCCGAACGGCGCCATGCCGGTTTGCATAAACCTTTAACTGTCGCAGTTGTCCGTCCCGATCCCGATTGCTGCCGAACATGAAGCCGAATGATCACGCTTTATCATCATCCCCTCTGCCCGCATTCGCGTTTCGTCCGGCTGCTCTTGGCCGAATATGCCATCAAGCCGGAACTCGTCGAAGAAAAAACGTTCGAGCGCAGACGGGATTTCCTCATCCTCGATCCGGCCGGGCAAACGCCGGTTCTTGTTGAAGAGTCCGGAACGGTCGTGTCGGGCCCCGGGCCGATCGCCGAATATTTCGACGAGACGCGCGGTCTCGCCTTGGGCAGGCACCGGTTGTTGCCCGAGGATCCGGGTTCCCGCGCGGAGGCGCGCCGGCTGTTCGATTGGTTCAGTCAAAAATTCTTCCATGAAGTAACGAATTGGCTCGTCACCGAAAAGGTCTATAAGCGATTCATGCCGCGCGAGCAGGGCGGCGGCGGGCCCGACATGGATCTCGTGCATGCGGCGCGGGTCAATATCCGCACCCATTTGCGCTATATTGGTTACCTGGCGGGCAACCGGAATTGGCTCGCTGGAGACCGGCTTTCGCATGCCGACCTCGCCGCCGCGGCGCACCTCTCCTGCGTGGATTTTCTGGGCGACGTGCCATGGGAAACGAACGAGACTGCAAAGCTCTGGTACGCCCGGGTAAAATCGCGTCCGTCGTTCCGCCCGCTGCTCGCGGACCGGCTGTCGGGCTTCTGTCCGAACCCGATTTACGCGGATCTCGATTTCTAGGCGCGGACTTTAAGGTGCTGTTGCGCGCGCAGGCGCGCGCGCGCGGCTTCGACATCTGCCGCATCACCCATCCGGGCGCCATTCCCGATGCGCCGGAAAGGCTCGCCGCCTGGCTTGCCTCCGGCGCGGCGGGCTCCATGGACTGGCTCGCCGCAACGCAAGCGCGGCGTTCCGATCCGCGCAACCTCTGGCCCGAGACCGCAAGCATTATCATGCTTGGCATGAATTATGGCCCGGCTGGCGATCCGCTCGCCGCGCTTGCGCGGAAATCGGCCGGAAATGTCTCCGTCTACGCGCGAAACCGCGATTATCATGGGCTTATCAAGGGAAGGCTCAAGCTGTTCGCCGCCTGGCTCGTCACCCAAGCCAAGGGAACTGGAGTCAAGGTCTTCGTCGATACCGCGCCGGTCATGGAAAAGCCGCTGGCGCAGGCGGCGGGTCTCGGCTGGGCCGGCAAGCACAGCAATCTGGTTTCGCGTGAGTTCGGCTCCTGGCTGTTTTTGGGCTCCATCTTTACCGATCTGCCGCTCGCGCCCGACCCGCCAGAGCCGGATCATTGCGGCACATGCCAAGCCTGTCTCGACATTTGCCCGACAAAGGCCTTTCCGCGTCCCTATGTGCTCGATGCCCGCCGCTGCATCTCCTATCTCACGATCGAACACAAAGGCCATATCGGCCGCGAGTTCCGGCCGCTAATCGGAAATCGCATTTTTGGCTGCGACGATTGTCTAGCGGTCTGTCCCTGGAACAAATTCGCGGCAATGGCGCGGGAAACGAAGCTTCGCGCGCGGGAAGAGCTTTCCGCCCCCCCAATCGCCGATTTGCTTCGCCTTGACGATGCCGCGTTTCGGGCGCTGTTTGCGGGAAGCGCGGTCAAGCGAATTGGCTTCGAGCGTTTCATGCGCAATGTCTTGATCGCGGCGGGCAATAGCGGCGATCTTGCGCTCGCCGGACCGGTCGCGGAGAAGCTGAAAAGCGCTTCGGCTCTGGTGCGGGCGATGGCGGTGTGGGCGCTCGGCCGGCTCGTCTCGCCGGAAGATTTGGCTGAATTCGAATGCCGCTGGCGCCCCAGTGAGATCGACGCAATGGTGGAAGTTGAATGGGCGGTGGTTGGCGCGGCGACGGCCACTGGAGCGATGGCCCCAGGAGCGGTTGATTTGAAAGAAGGCCGGCCGTCATGAATCTCTTCGCATTCGGTCTTGGCTATTGCGCGCGTCATTTCATCGCCCGCTCGGGAAGTTCGTTCGATGCCATCGCGGGCACCGTGCGCGCGCGCGCCAAAGCCGAGGAGTTGGCGAGCGAAAATATCGCGACCTTCGTGTTCGGCCCCGAACATGAGGACGCGGCCATCGCGGAGCGGGTTGCCTCAGCCGATGTTATCCTCGTCTCGGTCCCGCCCGGCGTCTCGGTCGATCCGGTTCTGGCGCGGTTTGGCCACCGCATCGCCAGCCTCCGCCGCCAGCAGACGATCATCTATCTCTCGACCATCGGCGTCTATGGTGACGCGCGCGGTGAATGGGTCGATGAAAAAACGATTCCGGCGCCGTCCTCAGAGCGGTCGCTGGCGCGGCTTCAGGTCGAGAAATCCTGGGCCGCGATCGGCACGGAGCATGACAAAAAGGTACATATCCTGCGTCTTGCCGGAATTTACGGCCCCGGCCGCAATGCGCTCCTCAATCTCAAGGCAGGGACGGCGAAGCGCGTCGTGAAGAGAGGCCAGGTTTTTAACCGCATCCATGTCGAGGATATTTCTCGCGCGATTGACGCGGCCGTGGCCTGCAAAGGCCGGGGCGATGTCTTCAATGTGAGCGACGACGCGCCGGCGCCGCCGCAAGATGTCATCACATACGCTGCGATGCTGATGGGAATCGAGCCGCCGCCCGAACAGGACGTCGAAGTCGCCGATCTGACCCCTTTGGCGCGGAGTTTTTATGCCGAGAACAAACGGGCGTCGAACCGCAAGCTGAAAGACGAGCTAGGCGTAAAACTCGCCTTTCCAACCTATCGCGTGGGCCTCGAAGCGCTTTGGGAAGCGGGGGAGGGGCGGTAGCGCGGGGGGTTCACCACGCGCGCCGAGGCGTCGAGCCCAACCAACTTCCGTGATGAGTCCCTGGCAGGCCCGGGAGTTTATCACGGCCGGATACGTAGTCCCGTGGATTTGGTGGCATCTTTAGCCGTACCGATCATTGCCCACAGTCGGTTTGAACGTTGCGACATTGACGAGCCGCACGGTCTGCGTCCATTGCCTGAAGTCAAGCAGACATTACGCACAGCAAGCAGATAGAGGCCACGTTCTCCGGTGCAGCAGACGATTTTCGCTGGTCACGGATGATATTCGACAGACCCACATCAAACGTTAGAAGTCCCTTCTGGGCGCACTGCGCGCATCTTTTGTAGAATTGGGGAACCCGACAACCATGCTGTTGAGACGCGTCGCGGTTGAGAACGTTCGCAGTTTCCTAGATCGAGCAGATCTTCAGACCGATGGCGACATCTCAATCTTGATCGGTCCGAACGGCGGCGGAAAAACCAACCTCCTTGACACTGTAGTGATAATGCTCCGACGCTATTTGTACGCATCGATGTACGCCGTGCACGTACCAACCGCTGAGCAGCAAGACCGGTACGAATTTCGGCCCAACGATGCGTTAAATCAACTGGTGCTAGATCGTCACAGCCAGAGCGGTGACCGACTGCAATTGATCGAAGTGGAAGTTGAGGTCACGGCCAGTGACCTTGAGAATATGGCTTCTATGAAGAAGGATGCTGCTCAACTCCACGAGCTCGCCCGGAAGAAATATCATAACGTACAGCTTAAATCGGCAGCCGAATGGGACTTAGCACGGTTGCGGGCAGGCGATCGACTCGTTTATCGACTGGAGAACGGTGAGCTCATCTTTGACGCTAGCTCTGCAGCCGCCCCATTCTTGCAATACCTTCAGCTGTTCGAAATCGAGAGTCGGATTAGAGATGAGTTTGACCTAGCGAGTCTCAAAACGCCGATCGTCTATTTGCCAGTCAACCGATCGAGTGGTGTGTTCCAGTCCAGTGTACAGCTGGCCAATTACAATGAGGCCGAGCAAAAGCGCCAAAACGATGCCGCCATCTCAAGGACCGGGAGCTCACTCATACAGCTGGCTATCGGAAGGATCGCCCAGAAATACCGCTTGCTTCTCGAGAAAGACAAAGGCGGGGCTGCCTCCGAATTCAGGAATGATCCCAATTTGCGGGACCTCACGGCTGTATTGAGCGAACTAGGTTACGAGTGGGAGCTCGCACCCATTAACCCGCTCCGGAATGAGTACGACGTGCGGCTGAAAAAGCAGGGATCGTCTTTCCTTGTCGGATTGGCATCATCAGGCGAACGGGAGCTTCTGACCTATTTGTTCGCGATATTTGCTCTCAATGTCCGAGATGCGCTGATTATTGTAGATGAGCCGGAGCTGCACCTGCATCCCAAGTGGCAGAAGACGTTGCTCGATCTTTTCGCCAAGCTGGCGTCGTCGACCGGAAATCAGTTCCTCATGGCGACGCACTCGCCGACTTTCGTTTCGCCCGAATCCATCCAGTATGTTTCTCGGGTGTATAGCCGAGACCAGAAGAGCCACATAGTCAGGTTGACTGCCTCCGGGTTGCCGGACGCAAAACACCTCTTCAATCTCGTCAACAGTCAAAACAACGAGCGAATATTCTTCGCGGATGCGGTGATATTAGTTGAAGGCCTTTCAGACCGCATTTTCTTCGAAGCCGTGCTTCGTCGCCGCCTACTCAACAAGCCGGTGAATAAAATCATTGAGGTTGTTAGCGTTGGCGGGAAGGGCCTTTTTGCCACCTACCAGAAGTTACTTGATGCCTGTCACGTTTCGCACTTCACCGTAGCTGATATCGATTACATAGAGCAGGCGACGCTGACATAAAGGCCCTCTTTCGAACCGATGCTGCTCAAATCAAGAGGGATGTCATAGACAATATAAAAAGCCGTGATGGCGCCGCACTCATAGCAAGAATTGACGAAGCGATGACGAATGGCTCGTGGGACGCCGCACGCGAGACGTGGGCGTACATCAAGGCTCGCCGGTGCGAGTTGAGGCCTAATATGAACGAGGACGAACTCCGTACCTTGCGCACCTTCTTGAATCGCAAACGGGACGAGAGGGTCTTCCTGCTGAAGCTTGGCACGATTGAGGCCTATCTTCCGGAAGGATATCACTCGAAGGACATGGACAAACTGATCCGGTTGTTAGCATGTGAGCGATTTTGGGACCAATTGCGAGTCGAACCTCGGAATGAGATCGATGAGATCGTTGAAAGTCTATTGCATGCCGCTTGTTAACTGAACGTTCATCAGCTCACCGCTGACTTTTGAGAAATCCGTTCGCGTAAATGCGATGCCGTAGTCGATGATCGAAACTGGAAAGTTCGGAGCCGCTGGCGGGTGGAGCAAAGTTCGCTCTCTCGGCGTTGGGCCGGGGCGATTGCCAATGTCCATTCCTGCGATTGTCTATTCTTCGTGCACCGTAGACCAAATCAAAAGTGCTTCCACAGCCCCACGCAAGGGAATTGGCCCCGCCAGTCCGCCACAGTTCCGCCGCGCGAATAAATGGATCTGGCCACCACGCCTATTCGCGGCTAGAGTCATTCACCGCCTGCGCGACACGCTCGATCCCCTGCGCCGCCTCGCCTAGCGAAACGGCAACCCCCTCGGCCCAATCGGGCGCGGGAGGGGCAGAAGTTTTGAGCCTCGTGAGTTCGGCTTCGAGCTCCCGGACGCGGTCGTTCGCCTCCGCCCAATCGTCGGCGAGGGTGAGCGCCGCCATGATGGTGAGACGCTGATCGCCGATCTCGCCGAAACGCTGCCGCATCCCGGAAATCTTGGCATCGACCAATTGCGCGAGGTCGCCGAGACTGGCTTCCTCGCCTTCGTCGCAGGCCACCCGGTAGACCCGGCCCGCGATTGTAACTGGGAGTTGCGCCATCATGAACCTCGCCCTGAAAGGTCAGGCGGTAACAATAATGGAATCGTCCCCGGCAAGACCTATGCGCAAAAGGGATTGGACCAAGGCGTGGTCGCGCCCAAATCGAGCCGCGGCTTAATACAACCCGCCGGTCCCGGGTCCAACAAGGCGGTCCGTATCGGGATCGACCGGTAGCGCCCGCGGCGTCGCATCTCCGGCGGCGTAGGATTCCGGTGGCGCGCTGCCGGGCTTGAATGCCTCTTGAATCGCTCCCGTGGTGCTCGCGCTCGTCCGCATTCCCGTTTTCGCGCTGACCCAGATCAGCTTGATGCCAGGCGGCGCCCGGAATGGAATGTCGGGTTTGCCGGCAAGCGCCATCTTCATGAAGTCGCGAAAGATAGGCGCCGTGTAATGCGCGGCTTGCGCCGAATCCCCTAGCGAGCGCGGCTGATCGTAACCCATGAATATGCCGACCGCGAGATCGGGCGAATAACCGATGAACCAAAGATCCTTGGCGTCGTTGGTCGTCCCGGTTTTGCCGGCGAGGTGCTTGCCGACTTCCTTGATCGCTTGGCCGGTGCCGCGCTGGATGACGCCTTCCATGATCGAGGTGATCTGATAAGCGGTGAGGGGATCGAGCACTTGCTCCCGTTTGT
>JALZAY010000208.1 GCA_030948025.1 Pseudomonadota bacterium | reverse complement strand
GGAGATGCTGCGTTCGGGCGACAGCGTGAACGCGCGGAAAATGCTGGAGCAATTGCAAAACATCCTTGAAAACCTGCGGGTCGCGCGGCCGCGCAAGGCCGACCCCAAGGCGCGGGAGATGAGCCGCGCGCTCGATGAGCTCGGCCAGATGAGCCAGGACCAGCAGGATTTGCGCGACGAAACCTATCAAAATGGGCAAGCGGAAAGGCATCGGAAACGCGCGGAACGCGGCCAATTGGGCCTGCCGGGTCAACCAACGCTCGGCGACATCTTTGGCCAGGACGGCGACGCAATTGAAGGCGGCCCTGACAGACAAGGCAATGACCAAGGCGCCGGCGCCAAAAGCGGCACGAGTCCTCGGGCCGGACAATCCAACGATGCCGATCTCGCCAGGCGCCAAAAAGCGCTCCGCGACCGGCTTGGAAATCTGCAAAAGCGTTTGGACGAGGCTGGGGCCGGCGCCAATGGCCTAGACGGCGCGCAAAACGCGATGCGCGAGGCCGAAAACGCGCTCGGTCAAGGTCCGGGCGGCACCGATGGCGCGGTGGACGCGCAAGGCCGCGCGGTGGAGGCCTTGCGCGAGGGCGCGCAAAAGCTCGCCGAAAGCATGCGCGGCGAGGCCGGAGGTTCAGGCGCCGGCGAGGAAGCGGGAGAGGGCCAGGACGGTCAAGGCCCGTCAGGTCAATTTGGCGACGCCGAGGGCACCGATCCCCTCGGGCGCCAGATGGAAAGCTTGCGAGGGTTCGATCCGTCCGCGCGTTTTCCCAGCGCCGAGCGGGCAAGGCGCGTCTTAGAGGAACTTCGCCGCAGACTCGGCGAGCCCGCCCGTCCGCGCGAGGAAATGGACTATCTGGAACGTCTTTTGCGCCGCTATTGAGTCCCGTCCGGCACGCTTTGAGTTCGAGGATCGCACCAAGAGCCAGGCCGCAAGCAATCTCATGGTTGCAAGCGGCACCGGCGGCGTCGCAAAAACCGGTGCGCTGGCGGGCTGGTCTCCAGTTCGCCGTTATACTCATCGTCGCCGGCGTATTGTGACGTCGCAGCTAAGCATTGATGTGGGGCGCCATGGTTGTCTTGAACAGAATCTACACAAGAACGGGCGATGACGGCACGACCGCGCTTGGCACCGGCGAGCGCCGCGCCAAGAACGATCTCAGGATCGAAGCCTACGGCACGATCGACGAGGCCAATTCGGCGATCGGGCTTGCCCGCGTCGCCACCGCGTCGGACGCGGTTTGCGCCAGGGTCGATGCGATGTTGCTCTGCGTTCAGAACGATCTGTTCGATCTCGGCGCCGATCTCTGCGTGCCGCCTAGTTTGAAAGGCGAGCTCGAACCGCTACGCATCGTCCAATCGCAAGTGGATCGCTTGGAGCGCAAGATCGACGAGCTCAACGCGGCACTCGAACCCTTGCGTTCTTTCGTTCTGCCAGGTGGCTCGCCGGCGGCAGCGGCCCTGCACCTCGCCCGCACCGTGACCCGGCGGGCCGAACGGCTGCTCGTCGCCTTGGCCGAGGCGCCGGGCGAGGAGGTCGGCGGCCCAGCCCTCAGATATGTCAACCGCCTGTCGGATTTCCTGTTTGTCGCGGCCCGTTATGTGAACCGTAAGGGCGAAGCCGATATTTTATGGGTGCCGGGCCAGAATCGTTGACAACGCCAACTCGCGCCGGCGCGAACTCGTCGGCACAGGGCAGCGCTCCGGATCAACGATAACGGGATTGCCCTTTGTCGACGATAAAAGCGGCGCGTAATATTCTAGCTTGTCGCTGGTGCCAAGATCATAAACGCGCGCGAGTAGCTCGATAATGAGTTTGGCGATCGCCCGCGTCCCTAGTTCATCGACACGCAGCTCCCGCGCAAAATTCCCCGCCGATGCGTCGGGGGAGAAACCTACCTCTACCAATCAATATCCACTCCGAATGCGCCCTCAACGGCTTCACCATCAGCTTTGCGAGCTGGTTTGTGTTGCGTGGGCGTTTCCGGTCTTTAGGTCCGATGGGCGTTGCGGCGATACCATCCATCAATCTCTGAAACTGTGGGTAAGAAACTCACCATCATGTGAAGCGTTGCTGGAGGATAACGCGAGCGGCGTCACAAGCAATTCGATGGGCTGTGACGCTCTGCTCTCTTACTACGTTTTTCCCGAAATTTGAGACCATCCAAGCTCCCCCGTCGCCTTTCGCGATTTTACCGAGAGTTTTCAGCGCGATGGCTGGGTTTGTAAACAGAGACCCAAGCTCCTCCGAATACGTCCACAATTCGCCCCTCAGGCGTGCGCACCGCGTTCTTTGCAAACCCAATAAACGCCGACGAAGCTGCGGCATGGGCAGCCTCTATCGCCTCCTTACAAAGGCCAAAAATGCGTCGGCTGCGGCAGTCTTATTTTTGCGTGACGAGGCCGATGCGCCCACTCGACTTGATCCTTGCATTACGACAAGCATAAAGGAACGGGGCAACGGCGAGATAGAGTCAACACCCCGAAATTTCAGCGCGTGGCCCATGGGGATAAGAAATTTTGGCATGGTGGCTCCTTTCAAGGTTCAAAGCGGTTCCGCAAAAGGGGCAGATGACCGCCGCCGGTCCGCCCTTGTACCAGGCGATGCCAACGATTTAATTCCCCAGCAGGAAGTCGAGTACGCGCGCGATTTGTACAATAATGATCATGCCGCCGAAGATGGCTAAGTAGTCCCTGATCTTTTCGTCCATAATACTTTCTCCACTATAACGCGAACAGGGCGACGTTCCGTCCGCCGTCCCGCCTTTGCTCCAGCGGCGAAAATATCTGTTTATAATCATTAGCATATGACAATTGATATATTTTATCAAATTAATCGCGCTCTCCGGCTTCGAGGGCTGATTCTCTCTGGTTCAAGTCCGATAGCGTTGACTTGCGGAAGGGGGGCCTGTACCTGACCGCACCGCGCGTGGCCTTTCCGCCGCCTAGAGTTTTTCCCATGAAAATTCTCGTGCCCGTGAAACGGGCGGTCGACTACAATGTCAAGATCAGGGTGAAACCCGACGGTTCGGGCGTCGATCTCGCCAACGTCAAAATGTCGATGAACCCTTTCGACGAAATCGCCGTCGAGGAAGCATTGCGCCTGAAGGAGTCCGGCAAGGCAACCGAAGTGATCGTGGTGTCGATCGGGCCGGCGCAGGCCGCCGAGACCATCAGGAGCGGGCTCTCGATGGGCGCCGATCGCGGCATTCTCATCAAGGTGGAGCAGCCGGTCGAACCGCTCGCCGTTGCCAAGCTCTTGAAAGCCATCGCGCTCGCCGAAGAGCCTTTGCTGATCATCCTTGGCAAGCAGGCGATCGACGACGATTGCAACCAGACTGGACAGATGCTGGCCGCGCTTTTGGGCTGGGGCCAGGGCACGTTTGCCTCGAAAGTGGCGGTCGGCGAGGAACACGTAGATGTTACCCGCGAGGTAGACGGTGGATTGCAAACCGTGAGCCTAAAACTCCCCGCCGTCGTCACAACCGATCTCCGCCTCAACGAACCACGTTACGCATCGCTGCCAAATATCATGAAAGCCAAGAAGAAGACGATCGAGGAGAAGACGCCCGCCGATTTTGGCGTCGATATCGCGCCGCACCTCAAGATTTTGAAGACCGTTGCGCCGCCCACCCGCAACGCTGGAACGAAACTTGCCTCCGCTGCTGAACTCGTCGCGAGGCTCAAGGACGAAGCCGGGGTGATCTGATGGCGGTCCTGCTTCTCGCCGAGGTGTCGAACGGCAAGCTCAACGAGGCGACCGCCAAGGCGCTGACCGCTGCCAAGGCGCTTAACGAGCCCGTTCATGTCCTCGTCGCCGGCGAAAAGGTCGAAGCGGCCGCACGGACCGCCGCCAAATTGGACGGCCTGGAAAAAGTCCTGGTGGCGGACGATCCCGTTTATGCGCATCAATTGGCCGAACCGCTGGCGGCGCTTCTCGTCGGGTTGGCTGGCAATTATTCGGCGATCCTAACCGCCGCGACCTCGACCGGCAAGAACGTCATGCCGAGGGTCGCGGCACTCCTCGACGTGATGCAGATTTCGGAGATTATCAAAGTCGCCGCGCCCGACACGTTCGAACGTCCGATTTACGCCGGAAACGCGATAGAGACAGTTCAGTCGACCGACGCCAAGAAGATCATCACGGTCCGGACAGCGGCGTTCC
This sequence comes from Pseudomonadota bacterium, assembly GCA_030948025.1. Taxonomy (GTDB): domain Bacteria; phylum Pseudomonadota; class Alphaproteobacteria; order Rhizobiales; family Beijerinckiaceae; genus Methylocapsa. Next base: position 1,935 of record JALZAY010000208.1, on the reverse strand, counting down.
AGCCGACCGGCGCGGGGGCGTCCGCTCCAGTCGAAAAGATCGCCGCCGCCCCGGCGCCCGAGGTTTCGCGTTTTAAGGATGAGACGCTTGCCAAATCCGAGCGCCCCGAGCTTGCCTCGGCCAGGGTCGTCATTTCCGGCGGCCGCGGCATGCAAAACGCGGACAATTTCAAGACCCTGATCGAGCCCATCGCGGACAAGCTCGGGGCGGCGATGGGCGCGTCGCGCGCCGCGGTCGACGCGGGCTACGCGCCAAACGATTGGCAGGTCGGCCAAACCGGCAAGGCCGTCGCGCCCGATCTCTATATCGCCGTCGGCATCTCCGGCGCCATCCAGCACCTCGCCGGAATGAAGGACTCGAAGGTCATCGTCGCCATCAACAAGGATGAGGAGGCGCCGATCTTCGAGATTGCGGATTACGGGCTCGTCGGCGATCTCTTCGCAATCCTGCCGGCGCTCAACGAGGAGCTTGCCAAGCTCGGCCGTTAGATGGTTTAGGGAAGGGCGAGACAGCTCCAGGCTTTTGGTATAATGCGCGTTCTCAACTCGAACCTTCCGCGAAACCGGGTTCCGCCTTGCGCCAATCGTGCTCTGGAGCTTCGCCGGTTTAGTGGATATAGTTTCGCATTTGGTTTAGAAATCGGTGGAATTAATATGGCCAAAGTCTTCCCGCTTGATTTCCGTTGTGAGCGAATAAAATGGACATAAACAAAATCGGGGTGATCGGGGCCGGCCAAATGGGCACGGGGATCGCCCAGGTCTGCGCGCTAGCCGGCATCGAAGTCGCTCTCAACGATATCTCGGAAGCCCACATCAACGCCGGGCTCGCCACGATCGCGGGCAACCTCGCGCGCCAGGTTGAGCGACACCAAGTCGATCCACCGGCGCGCGACGCGGCTTTGAGCCGGATCAAGCCCGCGCCCGGCTTCGACGCCTTTGCTGACAGCGACCTCGTCATCGAAGCAGCCACCGAGAACGAGGAGGTCAAACGCAAGATTTTTTCCAAGCTTTGCCCTTCGTTGAAGCCAACCGCGATGTTGGCGACGAATACGTCGTCGATTTCGATCACGAGGCTAGCCTCGATCACCGACCGGCCGGAACGGTTCATCGGCATTCATTTCATGAATCCGGTCCCACGCATGCAGCTCGTCGAGTTGATCCGCGGCATCGTGACCGAAAACACGACGTTCGATGCGGCCAAGGCGCTGATCGCCCGGCTCGGCAAGACCTTTACCGTATCCGAGGATTTCCCCGCCTTCATCGTCAATCGCATTCTGCTGCCCATGATCAACGAAGCGATCTATACTCTCTACGAGGGCGTGGGCTCGGTCGAATCGATCGACACCGCGATGCGGCTCGGCGCGAATCATCCAATGGGACCCTTGCAGCTCGCCGATTTCATCGGGCTCGACACTGCGTTGTCCGTCATGCAACTCCTACATGAGGGCATGGCCGATCCGAAATATCGTCCCTGTCCCTTGCTCGTGAAATATGTCGAAGCCGGTTGGCTCGGGCGCAAAACCCAGCGCGGGTTTTACGATTATCGCAGCGGCACGCCGATTCCGACGCGATAACCCGTTGCCCCGCGGAGCGTTGTTTCAAGACGGGCTTCACAAACGCGTCATCGAGCCTGTAGAAGGTAACGCAGGGGGCTAGCCTTGGGTTCGATGCCGATATAATCATGGGGCTGCGGCGTTGCCGCTCGCGCGTAGCGCGCTAAGCGAGGTAGCTAACGTGACGATTCATTCCCAACCCAGGGTTTCCCCCGAGGCCTGTCCGGCGCTCGTGCTCAATGCCGACTTCCGGCCGTTGAGCTACTATCCTCTCTCGCTTTGGGCGTGGCAGGATTCGATCAAGGCGGTGTTCCTCGACCGGGTGAATATCGTTTCCAATTACGATAAGACGGTCCGAAGTCCGAGCTTCGAGATGCGGCTCC
>JALZAY010000207.1 GCA_030948025.1 Pseudomonadota bacterium | reverse complement strand
TTGAGACCCCGCGCTTTTCGCGGCGCGTTCGGGCCCGGCGCTTACATCTTAGCCGCCATTTTTTTCTGACCTGCGCCGCTGTTTCCTAATTTGCGGCTCGTGTGCTATAAGCGGCTGTTCTCCTTTGGGGATTAACCGTGAGCTTTTCGTTATGACCGTGCGAGGACCGTCTTTTGGTATCCAGCGACCGGCGCGGCGCAAGCCGGAAGCACGTTCCCGCGTAGGCAATGGCAAGGTGCTATGGTTGCGAAAGGTAGTTCCCGACCGCTGGGGGGTCAGCTGGGTCGAAGAGAGATTTTTGGCCGAGGGATCACCGTCGATCAGAGCGCGGACCCAAAGTCCGTGATCTACTCGAATTTTCTGCCGCTGCTGAATTCCGGGCGAGTCAGGCTTTTGGATAATTCGCGGCTGGTCTCCCAGCTTGTTGGGCTTGAAAGGCGCACGGCGCGGGGCGGGCGCGACATGATCGATCATCCGCCGGGCTCACATGATGATTTGATCAACTCGGCGGCGGGTGTTTTGTGCCTGGCAGCGGCTCGCCCTGTTAGCAACAGGGCATTTTGGGCGCCGATCGCGGGGGGTTTTGAGCATGTCCCGTGACCTGCCGCCGATTGTCGAGCCGCTCCCGCCGTTTCATTATCCGCAGCTTTCGCGGTCCCTCGGAAAACGCCAACAGCCAAGGAAGGCATGAAGCCGGCCGGCGGCAGGGTCATGCCAGCCGAGCTGAAAAACCTGCCGGCGACTCGCGACAAGTCCACCGAGTAGAAACCAAAACCAGAAAGGATCGAAAGCCATGCCGGGCCCCAGCATACCAACCAAAACCTTTCATCAACAGTTCCGTGTCGCATTTTTGTCTGGAGCCTTCGGCTTCGATGAACGAGGCCGCGCTCGGCGAAATTCAGCCGAGCGAGGCCTTGATGCAGTTTGCCTATGAAACGCTGAAAGTCGTTCGCGTTGCGGCCCAAGGTTGCACCGCGTCTTCTCGCGCTATTCATGCGGACTTGAGTCAGCCGGAAGCCGGCCGGCATGTTGCCGCGAGCGAAATTTCGTTCAAACTCTGCCAGCGCGCCCTGCCGTTGGTCGATAAATCAAGCCAGAGTATTGCAGCGGAAATCACAAAATTGGAAACCAGAATCAAGGCGCCGGCCGTCGATAACACGATTCGAGCAGTTCAAGTCGCGACCGAATTTCGTTTGTTTTTGCGTGACCAGTCGTCGGCGGACCGGCGCAAGACGATCATGAAATGTCTTGAGAGCGCTAACGATCAAATTTTGAGCGCGATCCTATCGGCGCCGCCGTGCTTGTCGGGGCTTTCCGAGTCCGAGGTTTCAAGCTTTGCGTTGATGTGGCGGCAAAGGAAATATCCCAGCGAGTTGAAGCGCATTGCGCAACTCGAAAAGGCGCTTGCCGCCGTTCAACTCGGCGGGACCTTGCTGGTCAGCCATCAGCAAAAAATGGCGGCGCCAGCTATCGTTGCCGAGGCCAAGAAGTTCCGGGAAGCGTCGAGGGCCGCGGTTCGGGAAGCAACGGGGGCGCACTGATGAAACGAGTCCATCCCATCCCCTGCCGCACGCCAAGGCCGGGAAGGCGCCAAAGACCAAACCGGTCGAGTGGCCGAGCGCGAAGCAAATTGCGCCTGCCAAGCCCGGGCGCCCGAATATTGCGACGGCGGCCTTTGGCAAGAAGGCCGGGCGCGATAGGCTCGGCAGGCGCAGCGTCCGGCGCTCGCCTTTAGCCGGTCGGCCGGCGTGGTTTTGTCATCTTCCCACGTTCGCGCCGGCTTGGCCTTTGAGGGCTACACTGCGAAGAGCTTGACGACGACTGCCGCCGTTAATGCGACATTGAACCCAACCATCCACGTCAAGAGGTTCCACCTGGACTCGACGGAAGCGAGCCGGTTTTCGAAGCCGGCCACTTCCTCGGATGCGGAAATCGCGTTATCGTCAGGCACGCCGGCCAAGCGCAAGGCCGCGTAAAGCTTCGACATCACGAGAGCCATTCTCAATTCCTTCCGGGTTAAAATAGCACTTTCCCGCCAATTGACGCTTTTGCCCGTCACGCGGCCTTTGACGAAGCGCCGCCATTGCGGACCGGGACATAGCCGCATTTTTCAAAGCCGGTAGGGGAGGGCGCGGGCGGCTTAATCGTCGCGGTCACCGCACGGTCATACTAAATTGACTTTGTGACCGTGGGAATTTCTATCCTGTAAGTTATTGGTATTTTTGGTGTTTTTGGTGGGCGCACACGGGCTCGAACCGTGGACCCGCTGATTAAGAGTCCCGTCGCGCCACATATCCCTGGGTAACGTCGGAACACATCTGAGCCGGAATAGATCGTTATAATTCAATCTTCTGGCGGGTAATTCGATAACTCCTCATATCGCTGGTTAACACCCGTTGACATGCCGTGATAGCTGCCCTATTGTTGCCCCGAGATTGGAGACGGGCAGAATGAAGAAACTCTTGACCGATAGGACATTGCGTGGGCTCAAACCGGCGCCGCCCGGCAAGCGGACCGTCATTTGGGATAGTGCGGTTCCAAGCCTTTGCGTCCGCGTCACCGATAAGGGCGCGGCTTCCTTCCACATTATGCGCCGCCTCCGCGGGAAAGTCATTCGCCGGATAATCGGCGTGGCGTGGCACGTGCCGCTCCCGGCCGGCCAACCGCTCCCTTATTCACTTGCCGACGCGCGAAACGATGCGCGGGCCGCGATCCTTGATATTTCCCGCGGCATTGATCCGAAGGCCAAACGGGAAGCGGCGCAGCAAGCCCAGGCGACAGCGGCGCGTGAAACATTTGCCGCTATCGCCAAGGATTTTTTGGCCGATCATGTTTCAAAACTTCGTTCGGCCCACGATGTTGAAGCGGCTTTCCAAAACAAGCTTTTCCCAGTTTTTGGCAAGATGCCGATTGCGGGCATTTCGGACGCCGAAATTGCGCGCATGCTCAAAGGCATTGCAAATACGCGCCCGTATATGGCCCGGCATGTTTTTGCCTATCTGTCAAAATTCTTCCGCTGGGCAATCGCCCAACGATGTTACGGCATTTCCGTCTCGCCTTGCGCAAGGCTGTCGGCAAAAGATTTACTTGGGAAACCGAACCATCGGACTCGCATCCTAAACGATAGCGAATTGGCGCCGCTATGGCTGGCAACCGCTGGCCTTCCCTATCCCCATGGTCCATTCGTGCGCCTGTTGCTTCTGAGCGGGCAGCGGTTGCGGGAAGTGGCGGAAATGGCATGGGATGAGGTCGACGTCGAAAAACGGCTTTGGATTATTCCGCCGGGAAGGATGAAGGGAGACGCGGCGCATATCGTTCCGCTCTCGCCGGAAGCCATCGCGATCCTTGAAGTGTTGCCGCGCTGGGCCGGCCCTTTCGTCTTTTCGACAACTAGCGGCCGGCGCCCCATCGCAAATTTTTCCGGCATTAAGGAAAAGCTCGACGTGCTTATGCCTGGAGTCGATCCGTGGCGGTTCCATGATCTGCGCAGGTCGATGCGGACGGGACTATCGGCCTTGCGGATTGCGGACACGGTTTCGGAACTCTGCATTGCGCACACGCAAAAAGGGTTGCACAAGATTTATGATCAGCACGTCTATTTGGACGAAAAGAGGAACGCCTTCGATGCTTGGGCAAACCATGTGCTCGCCATTTGCGAGCCGGGCGCGGCAAACAATGTGATCGAACTTGCGGCGGCGCGAGGATAGGCCGCTAAACGATCACACGCGGATAGCCCGACGGGGCGACAAGTCGAGAGTGCATCGCTCGATTTCCGCGTGTTTATACGATGCTAGCGGATGCACGCGATGGACGATAAATGGGGCGATGCGATCTCTCAATGGATCGACCAGGGTGATCCCAAATACCCTGGCTCCAAGCAGCCGGACCCGGGGCCGCTAGCAAATCTTATGCGAAGCGGTGAACCAATCCCGCCTGAGGTGGGTGAGATCCTAGCAGAAATAATCGACCCGAAGTTCAAGCGTATCAGCAACTGGAAACTGCCGCCGGTCAAATGGACCGGGGCGCTCAACATATTCCGGAAGGAGGGCGCCAAGCACCTCAACATCGCGCTGACAATGGAAGACTCCGCGCGGAAGGGCACCCCCCGGCCGACACGGCGGCTTGCTAAGCAGCACAAGGTCACGGAACGGTGGGTCTTGGAAATTTGGCGCCGCTGGCGAAAGAGCTGGGTGGAAGTTTGGAAAATGACGCTCCACCGGCCGCACGGCGAGCATCCAGATCAAGAGGAATGAACCGGAACCGCACTGAACTACTTCAACGCTTGGCTACTTCAGTACTGAACTGAATATATTTTTTTCAGTTCAGTAGAAATACAATTCGACGGTCGTTATCTCGTAACGCACGGTTACACATGTGCGTTACGAGGATTCCCCATGCCGTTGGTCCGTTACAAATATCTTGAAGAAGAAGGAATTATCTCGAACCGTATGCAGCTTGCACGCGCGATTGAGAGATATGGTTTCCCAAAGCCGGTTGCCCTTGGCGAAAACACGTTGGCGTGGCAGCTCGACGAGGTCGAAATCTGGCTGAAATCCCGCCCGCGCCGGACGCCGAAAACTGGCGCATCAAAACGGCCTGCCGCTGTAGTGGAGGCCGTGTGAAGTATGACTTTTGCAGCAAAAGGGCCGCCTCCCGGGCATGGGGGCGACCCTCTTGAATCATCAAGCTTAGGCAGCATTGACCTTCAAGCAAATATTCCGAACAAATCTCCGGCTCAAGCGGAGATTTTGCGCAATCCTCGCGCCGTCAAGGAAGCGCGCCTTGAGCTGCTGCGCGAGGCGGTGCATGAAGCGTGCGGGTTCATCCAACTTCACGCCAACGTCTGCCAAGACCTCGCCGAGGCTGCCGACAACGCCGGTCTGATTCATTCCCTCGGCCGGCTCGTCATTTACACCAAACATGCCGCCAGGGTAGGCAACGAACTTCGCGACCTTCGCAAGGAGCCGCCATGACCGGCGCTTCTTCCCCCCCGCGCCCCCGCCTTCATCTCGTCCCGCCAGCGCCGGCACCACGCCGCCTTTTCGCAGTGCGAATCAACGTTCTCGACGGCCGCTCGTCATTCGGCCGCAGCCGCGCCTTTCGCCTCGCGCATGACGAGCTTGACGAATTGATCAACGTCGCCCTCCAGCTGGAGGCGCGGCGATGAGCGATGCGAGTTCAATGGCCGATGAAATTTTATTCGGTATACCGAATAAAAAGCCAAAGCGTCATCGCGTCACCAAAACCGGGCTTGTCGATCGGCGGGCGGCGCTTCTTGAAATCGTCCGCGCGTCCCAGCCCGCGACAGTGCGCCAGATCTTTTACTTGGCAAGCGTGCGCGGCATTGTCGCCAAGGACGAGGGCGGCTACAGCCGGGTTCAGATCGATCTCGTCGATTTGCGCCGGTCGGGACAATTGCCCTACGGTTGGATCGTCGATCATACGCGATGGCAACGAAAGCCGGTCACCTTCGACAGCATCGATGAAGCCCTAGCCGATACCGCCGCGACGTACCGGAAGGCCCTTTGGCGCGATGCCGCTTCCTACGTCGAGATATGGCTCGAAAAGGACGCGCTATCCGGCGTCATCACACCGGTCATCTCGAAATTCGACGTGCCGCTCATGGTGGCTCGCGGATATTCGTCTGAGACGTTCCTGCACTCGTCCGGTGAGTACATGGCTGCCGTCAAGAAGGCGTGTTTCGTCTATCATTTCGGCGACTTCGATCCGAGCGGCCAGGACGCGGCGCGGGCGATCGAAAAAGGACTTCGCCACCATGCCGCCGGGGCAGAAATTCACTTCGAGCGAATCGCGGTAACCCAGCGTCAAATCGACGAGTGGAACCTTCCATCGCGGCCGACAAAACAAAGCGACAGCCGCGCGAAAAAATTCGGGCCGGTCAGCGTCGAGCTCGACGCCATCGATCCGAATAGATTGCGCACACTTGTTGAAGAGGTGATCGTCCGGCACCTTCCGCCGGATCAATACGCGATCCTGATCGAGGCCGAAAAAAGCGAGCGCACGTTGTTCCAAGGTCTGGCCGGTCTCGTCCGGCAATTGGCGCAACGCAAGGCGCCCGGCGCGGAGCGCGCGTCATGACCGCGCCCGCGCAAGAAAAAAAACGCGGCGG
>JALZAY010000206.1 GCA_030948025.1 Pseudomonadota bacterium | reverse complement strand
GCAACCCTTTGACGCAGATCGAGCGAATAGGCTTGCGGCATCGCGAATCACCTCCCGGGGGAAGTGAATCACAAGCGTCGCCTCAAAGGAATCCTCATCGAGTCAATCTGAGAATCCGGCGCTCTAGGGTCGCCGGCCCGGAGACAGGCCCGAAAGCAGATAAGGTTTCTAAATGCGACTGGACGGTGGCCTCCTTCGCGGCACTCAAACAGCTCATCGCCAGGGAGGTTCCCGAAGGCATCGACAGGCACGACGCCATGGCAAGGATCGAGGAACGCCTTGATCCAACGAAGACCCTGGAAGGCGAGGACGAGATGGCAAAGATTTGGGCCGCCCGCGAAAGTGATACTCCCCCTCCGGAGGTCTATGAGAGGAGCCTCGCCGGGATATGGCGTGAGACGGGCTGCGCCGCCGAGGGAGCGCCTATGTGCTTCACGGATTGGTTGCTCAATTAAACATGCCCGATAATTCGCTTTTTCGTGAGCATAGAGATGCGGCAAAGGCTCTCGCTTCTACCTTTCTCGACGAGGCGCATTGCGCCGGTGCGCAGGGGCTTTCGGAGGACGACAAGGCGAAACTTAAAGAGATCGCCGCGCCGGCCACACCGCAAGCGCCTAAGCCGTGACGCGAAGTTCCGGCGCAATCAAATTGCGCTTTTGCCGCTACGATGGCGACGCCTTTACCAACCACCCCAGCTCCAGCCCCAGTCCCAGCCGAAGGGGAGAGAATAAGAATAATAATAAGGATAAGGCTTAGAATAAGCATAAGGATAAGAATAGGGAAAAGCATAAGCATAAGGGTCGCCCCACCAGGGATAACCATAGACACGACGGTAGTAGCCACGACCGTAATAGCCATGGCGGTAATAACCGCGACGGTAATAGTGGACATCGGTTATCTGATTTGACGCCGCTGTTTTCACTGCGGCCGTACTAGACAGAACCGGGGCAGCCCACGACGGGATTGCCGTGTCGATCACGACCGCACCAGCAATGAGTGCACCGCCAGCGCCGAGCGCCATCGCATGTTTCATCGTCTTGGTGCTCATGGCGTGTCCTTTTCGCTTGCACCCCCTTCCGGGCGCCCGCAGGCCGCTCGACACCGCGCCTAGTCTAAACGTTCGCGCAAATAGCGGAAAGCGCCAGTGATCTGGACCGCGGCACGAATTTGAGACGTCCGGCTGCGCCTGCTCAGGTGGCCCATGATAAGCCGTGACGCAAAGTTCGACACCGCGCGCAATCAAAATGCGCTTTTTCCGCTACGATGGTGGCGCCTTTACCAACCCCAACCACCCCAGCCGTAGCCGAATGGGAAAGGATAAGAATAAGCATAGGGATAAGGGTTGCCCCAATAGGGGTAACCATAGCCACCACCGTAATAGCCACGGCCATAATAGCCGCGACCGTAGCCACGGCCATAATAGCCGCGTCCGTAGCCGCGACCGTAATAGCCGCGTCCGTAGCCGCGACCGTAATAGCCGCGTCCGTAGCCGCGACCGTAATAGCCGCGACGGTAATAGCGGACATCGGTTACCTGGTTTGAAGCCGCTGCGCTCACCGAGGCCGTATTCGACAGAACCGGCATAGCCCACGACGGGCTAGGCGTGGCGATCACGACTGCACCGGCAACCAGTGCACCGCCAGCGCCGAGTGCTATCGCATGTTTCATCGTCTTGGTGCTCATGGTTTGTCCTTTTCGCTTGCGCGCCCTTCGGGGTGCCCGCAGGCCGCTCGACACCGCGCCTAGTCTAAACGTTCGCGCAAATAGCGGAAAGCGCGATTGATTTTGTACCGCGGCGCGAATTTGAGACATCCGGCCGCGCCTGCTCAGGTGGCCCATGATAAGGCGGCGGCGGTCGAGCGGTCAATCACGAGTTTGCTTTTGCTGTCGCGTGACCTTACAGGGGCGCCCTCGTGCTTCGAGACGGGCTCTTCGAGCCCTCCTCAGCATGAGGGCTCCGTCGGGGTGAGGGCGTGCACGCTTTTGAGACGGGCTTTTGGATCCACGCTCAAATCAGATAAATCCTGTCCGGCAGCTCGTCCTTGTCATCGCTTTCGGGCGGGAAATGCTCGGCCAAAACCCTGCCGCATTTCTCGACCGCGATGACAAAACCTTCCGCCACCTCGCCGTTGCCAGCGCGATCCAGAAGAGCATCGATCGCGTCCTGCCAGACGGATTGACGAACCTTGGAAGCGATACCATCGTCGGCGACGATACGGGCGTAATGTTCCGCGAGCGAGACGAAGATCAGGACACCCGCGCGGTTTTGCTTGCGGGCCATGCCCCGGATCATGAATTGCTCCATCGCGGCACGATGCGCTTCCGCGCGGCGCGCGCGGCGCGGGACGAGGACGCGGCCCAGCGGAGACTCGGAGAGAATTAAAAACAGCACCACGAAAATGACGATCTGCGCCAAAAAAATCTCGTGCACGGAAAACTTGGTCAAGGCGATCAGGAACCAGGGCGCAATCAGGGCGAGAAGCGCGGACCAGGCCGTCGCATAACTCATATAGTCGGAAGAAGCCCGCGCGAGCACACAGACGATTTCCCCGGCCGTTGTTGCTTCCGCCGCCTTGATCGCGTCGCCGACCCGGTGCTGGTCGTCTGCCGAGAGATGCATCATCACCAACTCCCCGAGGCGCCGCCGCCCCCCGACGACCCGCCGCCGCCGGAAAAGCCGCCACCGCCACCGGACCATCCGCCGCCGGAACCGCCGCGATATCCTCCGCCCCGGCCGGAACTCATCAGCATGCCGAGCAGGAAGGAAAGGAGATTGCCGCGTTGGCTGGGCGGCGTCAGCCAAAAGAAGATGAACACGAAAAGTCCAAGAGCAATCCAGGGACCGAGGGCGTCGAGCGTCGTGTCCTGGCGGACGATGCGCAGCTGCGGGCGCTTTTCCCACTCCGAGGAATCCGTCGTCAAGACGGTGATGATGTCGTCGACGCCGCGCTCGATGCCGCCGCCGAAATCGCCCGTCTTGAAGCGTGGCGCTATCGCATTGGTAATGATGATTTTTGATAAGGCGTCGGTCAGGGTGCCTTCGAGGCCATAGCCAACCTCGATCCGTACCTTGTGCTCGTTTGGCGCGACGAGAAGCAGCACGCCATTGTTGTTTTGCTTCTCGCCGAGCTTCCAGGCGCGAAACAGCGCGTTGGCGTAAGGCTCGATGTCGTCGCCTTCGAGTGATTTGACGGTCGCCACCACGAGCTGAATACCGGATTTAGCTTCGAGTGGGGCCAGCTTTGCCGCGATCCGATCGGATACGGCCTGCGGAATGATATTGGCGGAATCGACGACGCGCCCGGTCAGCGGCGGAAATGCGAACGCCAACGCCAAATTGACGAAGGCAAAGGCCGCGAGCAGAGCCGAAAGGCAAAGCCCGACCATCGCGGACTTTTCCGCGCGGCGCGGAATAAGCCTGTCGCGGCGCCAAATTCTAGCCAACGGCATCATCCCTGCCGGACGCGGACGCGTGGACCCAAATTGGGCCGTCAAAATTTCACTTGCGGCGGCGTCTGCGCCGGCTCAGTGGCGGCGAACTCGGCCATCGGTTTATTGCCGCGAAAAACCGTCGATGCCCAAATGAGGCTCGGGAGCGTCTTCAAGCTGGTGTTATAGGCCCGGATCGCCTCGATATAATCGCGCCGCGCGACGGAGATGCGGTTCTCGGTGCCTTCGAGCTGCGACTGCAATGCGAGAAAGTTCTGATTCGATTTCAAATCGGGGTAATTTTCGCTGACCGCGAGGAGACGGCCGAGCGCCCCGGACAATTGCGCCTGGGCATCCTGGAATTGCTTGAGCTTCTCGGGATCGGTTAATTGCGAGGCGTCGATCTTGACCGAAGTCGCCTTGGCCCGCGCCTCGACAACCGAGGTCAGCACATCCTTTTCCTGCTTGGCATAGCCTTGCACAGTAGCGACCAGATTGGGAATGAGATCGGCCCGCCGTTGATATTGGTTCTGCACGTCGCCCCATTTGGCCTTGGCCTGTTCCTCGAGCGTGGGGATCGTGTTGTAGCCGCAGCCTGAAACGCCGGCGCCCAGGAGGGCGAGAACAAAAAAAACGCGAAGGCGCGGAAACATCCGGCTCACCGGGGACGATTCGACCAAATTAAGGGAAGGTTTTACAGACAAATTCATGAGGGTACCTCCAGCTTTGGCGAAACTAACCGGTTCGGGCGTATGAAGCAATGGCGCGAAGACTGCCGCGCACGTCCGCCCGCCAGGATGGTCGCTGTTGAGTTGGCCCTTTGAATGCGGCTATGCCGCTGTCGGTGACAGGAATGTTCACTTCGGGCGCGCTTTGTTTGCGACCGAGCAACGTGCCGATTTGCCAATACGGGGTCACGATGTGCCACGCAATGCCGCCCAGCGCGACCTGTTCGCCGGCATCGAAGGATACGCCAATCGTCAGCGGCTTCATTCCTTCCTCGGGTATATCACCCCTGGACAGGCAGAGCGCCAAGCCGCCTCATCCGGCGTGGCCCGCAGGGCCTCTTAAATACCCGGCCATCGGTCCCTATCTTTGGGCATGGGCGAAAATGTTCACGGGTCCCGCGATTTCTCCCGCTCTTACATGCCGGACGGACCGGACGCGGAGTTCGGCGAGAACTCGCCCGCCGTTTCTCGCGCGGATCCGCGCGAAGATCACGCATTCGAAGGTCACCCGCGCGGCGACTCCACGCTTCTCGATGCCTATTCGAACGCCGTAACTAAGGTCGTCGAGCGGGTCGGGCCAAGCGTCGTGCGGCTCGATATCCTCCACGGCGGCCGTGGCCGAGCCGGATCAGGCTCCGGCGTCATCCTATCGCCGGACGGGCTCGTTCTCACCAATAGTCATGTCGTGCAAGGCGCCAAGCGCGCCGGGGTGACGGCTCTCGATGGACGCAGCCTCTCCGGCCGTGTCCTCGGCGATGATCCCGGTACCGATCTTGCCCTTGTCCGGATCGATGAGGACGCGACGTTTCCGCCGGCAAAGCTCGGCAATTCGAAAAGCCTGAAGCCGGGCGAGATCGCCATCGCGATTGGCAATCCCTTGGGCTTCGACGCCAGCGTCACGGCGGGAGTGATATCGGCGCTCGGGCGCTCGTTGCGGTCGAAAAACGGCCGTTTGATCGACGATGTGATTCAGACCGACGCGGCGCTCAATCCCGGCAATTCGGGCGGCCCGCTGGTCTCGTCGGCAGGCGAGGTGATCGGCATCAACACCGCGATCATCGCCGGCGCGCAGGGAATTTGCTTCGCGGTGGCCTCCAATACGGCAAGTTTCGTGCTCGGAGAACTTGTCGCGCATGGAAGGGTTCGCCGCGCCTTTCTCGGCATCGGCGCCAGCACGGTTCCAGTGCCGCGCAGAATCGGGCTGCGCCTCGGCCTCGCGCAAAGGACGGGCGCTATGGTGAGCGCGGTCGAAGCGGGAAGCCCGGCCGATCACGCGGGCCTTCTCACCGGCGATATTTTGCTGGCCGTTGACGGCGCCGCTATCACCGGTGCCGATGATCTCGTGCGCCTACTCGACGCGGAGAAAATCGATCGCGCGATTCCGCTTGACGTTCTGCGCCGCTCGGATCAGCGCCGGTTCTGGGCGGCCCTGCGCGAAAGAAAATAATTTTCACTACCCAGTCGCGCCGCCGCTCAAGAATTCCTGCAAAACCGTCGCGTTATTGCGCAGGTTATCCTTGGCTGCGAACAACAACGTTAGCGTTTTGCTTTTCGCAGCCATGTCTTGCAGCTCGACGACCCTGGATTATGCTTCAGCTCGGCAATATAGCGGGCCCGGAACTCGGGCCATTTCTCGGGATCGTGGGAATACCAGCGGCGCAGAGCGTCGCTTGGCGCGACATCCTTAATCCAGGCATCGATACGCGCCTCCTCGCGCGCCACCCCGCGCGGCCATAGCCGGTCCACCAGAATCCGGGTACCGTCCGAAGCCGTGGGCGGCTCATAAATCCGTTTGATGTGAATCTTCTTCAACGAAGCACCCGTCCGGCGGCGCCCAAAACGTATCCAATGCATGCAAATGAAAAGTGGGGCAAGCCGGTTCCTAGGTCATGATCTCATAAAGGGGATTCCCGAATCGGCAAGAGAATGATTCAACCTTCAGATCATGGAGGTTGGAATGGCTCGTTTTGATTTGACGGATGTCGAGTGGTCGGTGATTTCGCCGCT
>JALZAY010000205.1 GCA_030948025.1 Pseudomonadota bacterium | reverse complement strand
ACAAAATCAAACACTACCGCGCCGTAGCCACGCGCTACGACAAAACGCCCGATAACTTCCTCGCCGGCGTCAAACTCGCTTCACTTCGAATCTGGATGCGCTTTAATGAGTCGATGACCTAGTCTGTTTTACGGCACGACATCGGCCGTTCGCCAGGCGAGATGCCGGCCCGGCGTCGACCGCGATCATCTGGCCGGTCACGTTGCGCGCGGTGGCAAGATAAAGAACCGCGCCGGCGGCATCGGCGGGCGAGATCGCGCGGGCCAGCGCAAGGCGCTCGGCGATCTTCCGCCCGATCCCCTTTCCGGCCGGTCACCAGCGTGGCGCCGGGCGAAGCAACAAAACCAGATCCGCCGTTCATGCCCTCATTCCCCAAGCGTGCCCAAAGCGTGGAGAAGTCGTTTGCCGGAGTGGCGCGGGCATAAAATCCCATCGGATCATGCTCCGCCGATCAAATCGATGGCATTTCGTGGCCAGTTTGTTAAGCTCGTCATGGTCGGTTTGCCTGCTCGCTTACACTGCTGCCGTCCGGACGCTCCGCGGCTGCCGCAAGAAGGAAATGGGTAGACCTCGAAGCAAGACCTCGAAGCAGGAGATGGACATGGGCCTTTTGCGTTTTGTCAAAGCGGCCGACACGAAAATTTTCGGCGCGACCGAGACCGCCGCCGCTCCCCCCGAGCAATTGAAGCAAGAGGCCGAAAAGCACGGTCTCGATGTGGCGCAAGGCGAGGTCAAGTCCGAAGGACACACCGAAGGAGGCAAAGCCGTCCTCTCCGGCCGCGCCGCCGCGACGGAAGAAGCCGAGAAGATCGCGCCGGCGACCGACGATCCGGCGGGTGTTGCCACCGTCCAAGACGATCTCGCAGCCGCCGCTAAAGCCGCTGAATCGAAGTTATATACCGTGCGGCCCGGCGATACGCTAGGGACGATCGCGGCGGCCGAATATGGCCCCGGCCACGGCGGCGAATATCATCGGATTTGCTGTCCGATCCCGCCAAGATCTATCCGGCCAAGGGCTGCGGGTTCCTCCGCTTCCGGGCTGAGGGCCTGCGAATGAACCGGCGCGAAGATATCTTCGATTCGTGCGCATTGGCGGGTTGGGCTTGCCCTCCAAAAGTGGAGCGCCGCCACTCTCCGCGGCCCTTCGGGTCACGATCGCGACAGTCTTATGAGATATGTCCGCCGGACGCCTCCTCAGCCAGGGACAAACACCACGCATGACAATTTGCTCTGAACTTTCAACCGCCCCCGGTCTCGCGGATCCCGAGGACGCCGGGCCCGCGCCCCGCCGCCGCTCCGTTGGCGTGCGCATTGGCTCCGGCAACGCGGCGGTCCTCGCCGGCGGCGGCGCGCCTATCGCCGTCCAATCGATGACCAACACGGATACGGCCGATGTCGAAGGGACGGCGGCCCAGGTCGTGGCGCTTGCCCGCGCCGGCTCCGAGCTCGTACGGATCACCGTCGACCGCAACGAGGCGGCGGCCGCCGTGCCTCATATCCGCGACCGTCTCGCAAAAATGGACTGTGGCGTTCCTCTGATCGGTGATTTCCATTATATCGGCCATAAGCTCTTGGCCGATCATCCCGCCTGCGCCGAGGCGCTCGACAAATATCGAATCAACCCCGGCAATGTCGGCTTCAAGGAAAAGCGGGACAAGCAATTCGGCCTCATCGTGGAGGCGGCGATCAACTATGGCAAGGCGGTGCGGATCGGCGCCAATTGGGGCTCGCTCGATCAGGAGCTCCTCACCGCGTTGATGGACGAAAATGCCCGCGCGCCTTCGCCGCGCCCGGCCGGCGCCGTGATGCGCGAGGCGATGGTGCAATCGGCTCTCACCTCCGCCGCGCGGGCGGAGGACATCGGGCTTGGCCGGGACAGAATCATCCTGTCGGCAAAGGTCTCCGATGTGCAGCATCTCATTGCCGTCTATCGCACGCTCGCGCGGCGCAGCGATTACGCGCTGCATTTGGGGCTCACCGAAGCGGGCATGGGCTCGAAAGGCATTGTCGCCTCTGCCGCCGCCATAGGCATTTTGTTGCAGGAGGGGATCGGCGACACGATCAGGGTTTCGCTCACCCCGGAGCCCGGCGGCGACCGCTCGGTCGAAGTGAAAGTGGCGCAGGAACTTTTGCAGACCATGGGGTTTCGCACTTTTGTGCCGTTGGTCGCCGCCTGTCCTGGCTGCGGACGCACGACCTCCACGGTTTTTCAAGAACTCGCGCGGGATATTCAGGCCTATATTCGCGACGAGATGCCGCTGTGGCGAGCGCGCTATCCGGGCGTCGAGGCGCTGAACGTCGCGGTGATGGGCTGCATCGTCAACGGCCCCGGCGAATCGAAACATGCCGACATCGGGATCTCGCTGCCCGGCACCGGCGAGACACCGGCGGCGCCCGTGTTTATCGACGGGCAAAAGGCGATGACCCTGCGCGGCGAAGGCATCGCCGCCGAATTCAAGCACATCGTCGAGGCTTATATCGAGCGACGGTTTGGCGGCGCGAAGAGCGCGGCTTGCGAGCGGAACTGAAAACAGGCAGGTGCGGGAAGAGGACCGCTGTCCGCAATGCCTTTGACAGTCAGTGATTGCCGTCCGACTGCCAACCTTAATAGACGCAGCAACGGTTCAGAGAAAATAGCAACTTCGGCAAAATAGCTTTTGGCAAAGGACAATTTGCCAGAGCCAGCAGCATGCTTCATATCGGAGAGTTATGTGGACGGCGTGCATGGGTCCTTTTGACCCGCATTAGAGCCCGCAAAAGACGTTTTATTGGTTATGGTCTGGAAATTGGATTGCTTGATCGTAATCGAAAAGTATGAGGCGGATAGATGCCCGAGTGGTTGTCTCTCGAAAATGTAAAAGCGTTCGCTGGCGTTTTCGCGACATTAGTTGCCTCAATCGTTGCCACCGTGATCACAGCCGTCTTCGCGCGCAAGCAAGTGGCAATCGCGAGTGGTCAACTAAACATTGCGAATGCTCAGAAGGACATCGCGATAGCTCAGTCCGACATAGCTCTAGAGAAGCTGAAGTATGACCTATTTGAAAAAAGGTATGAAATATACAAGACTACTACTAACGTTCTTGAGCACATATTAAGCAATGTTGATTTCGAAAAACAAAACTCTGAACTCATACGTTCTAGCTTTGTGAAGATGGATGAGTCGAGATTTTTCTTCGATGAAAATATGCATGCCTATCTAGCCTCAATTGAGGGAGAATGTCAGGCTTTTTTTGATTTGTTGATTAAGCGCGACACTTTCAGGAACGATGACGAGAGTTGGAGGCGACTTGCTACGCAAGTAGCGGAAAAAATGAAAAAACTGAAAGAAATTCACCGAGAGCTCCCGGCGAAATTCGCAAATGCCCTAGCGTTTAAGAAGCTTACGACGCCATCCGCATGATCGACCCCGTAGCGGGAGGGTTGAGCCACCACTCGGTCGGACACACCAATCTGGGACGATGCGAGCAACCTCCTTTTCGAGAACCGCTATACACCGCTCCATTTGTGTGCGAATTTGAGCCACATTTTTCAATCTAATCGGTGCGTCGTTTTGCACAGAGTTTATTATCAGCTCGTTGCCTCAGCGCGGACGTTCATCTGGTATGATGCTGTTTAGACGCGCGAAATAAGTCTTGCAAGACCCGTTCTCCCATTCTGCGCATGCATCGAAATTGGCGAGGAGCGTTTCAACAGTCTCGGAGCAAGAGATCGAATCGGGTTGCGCCGACGGACTTGCGTTGTAATCAGCGACGACTGCGAGGATGCAATCAGCGACACACTTGAAATTTTGCTTCTCCAAAGACAGGCGGACAATCTCGCTTGGCGGGGTTTGATAATCTCGCGGCTCAAGGTTTCGATAGGTTATTGCAAACGGGACTATGTCTCGAATCGCACGCGAAATCAGCATTCTCACCGGTTTGTCGCGTGACCGCAGGGAAACCTCAGAGGTTTTGACAAATCGGAGTCCAAGATAACACGCTTTATCCCCCGGACCTCCCAAGGAGCGAAGGTGCGCCATTTCAATCTCAGCATTTTGAATGCGTGCAGCACTATCGATAGCGGGCTTGAGTTCTTGGTAGTTACGAATCGTCCCAGCAAAGAGAAAAGCCGTGCCAGGGCATTCTTCCTTCATAGATTCGAAGACAACCGGGACGCCTACCGCCCACATATCGTCGAGTGTTAGTCGTCGGCGAAACAAACTGAACATTTAGGTAAGAAGCTCTCCGAAGCGGCTTCGAAAGGACAAAAAGGATAATGTGAACGACGTGGCAATCTATCAGCCGGATAGTCACATGCCTATATAACTTGTATATTCTATAAGTGCGAGTATGGTGTGCATGGCCGGGCGTGCCAAAGGCAGGTGAAGCGAAACCAACCGGGCGCAAGCCCGCCGGCAGGATTGCGGTCGCGCCAAGAACCAGCGCCGATGCCTAAAGCACCGCTGGGGGCAAGCGTTAAGGACGAGGTGGAGAAGGGCAGGCCCGTGGAAGAGGCCTGCCAGGTTTTTGCGGCGGAGGTGCAACTGCTAATTGCAACTGTAGCTTGCTTCCTTTGACCCCCGCCTTAGCTCGATTGGCGCCGCAGGAAGGCGGGAATCTCGAGCTGGTCCTCTTCGAGTGCCCGGGTTTGATAGGCGCCGCGGCCATGCGCGTCCGCCGTCGGTTGCGGAGTTTTTTGCGCGGCTGGCGGATGCTGCGCACGTTTGCCGTACTCGGCATGAACCGGACCCGGCTGCTGCTGCGGGTGGATCTGCCCTTGCGCGGGCTGACGCGCGGGCGCTTGCCACTCGCGCGGGACCGGACCCGCGGCCGCTTCTTCCTGGCGGCTGATGCCAAACGAGGCAAGCCTTTCGAGGAGCGAACGGCGCTTGGCTTCGGGATGCGGCTCCGCCCCACGTTCGCCGCGACGCGCGCGGATTTCGTTTTGCGCCGGGAGAGGCAAATCGTCGATTTGCGGCATCCTCTGTGGCCGGACAAAAGGCGAATCGGGTGCCGGGGGAACGAAAGGACCAGCGTCGAAATGCTCAGCCGGCCGCATGCCTTGTTGCGCCTGTTCGACATAATGACGCGATTGCGGAGCGACTTCCTGGACACGGACCCCTTGCCGGGCTCCCGTGCCCAGCGCCGCGGGAGCTTGTAAAACTCGGTCTTCATAACGCGGCTCGTACTCCGCCGGCGCATAGGTCTCCGGCTGGGAGCCAGGATAACGCGGTTGCGCCGTGTCAATTGGGCGCGCCGCGGTCTGCGCCCTTAAGCGGTTGGTGACTTCGGCAATGCGCGTCTCCGCGGCGGTCGGTTCATAGACGCCCGCGACATGGTCGATCCCTGTCGCGACGACCGAGACGCGGACAACCCCGTCGAGGGTTTGATCGAAGGTCGCGCCAAGGATGATATTGGCGTCCTCATCGACCTCTTGGCGAATCCGGCCCGCAGCTTCGTCGACTTCGTAAAGGGTGAGATCGCTGCCGCCCGTGATCGAAATGAGCAGGCCGCGCGAGCCCTTCATCGAAACCTCGTCGAGCAGGGGATTGGCGATCGCGGCCTCGGCGGCGAGGATCGCCCGCTTTTCGCCCGAAGCCTCGCCGGTCCCCATCATGGCCTTGCCCATCTCGCGCATGATGGCGCGAACGTCGGCGAAATCGAGATTGATCAAGCCTTCCTTGACCATCAGATCGGTGATGCATGCCACACCGGAATAGAGCACCTGATCGGCCATCGCGAAAGCATCGGCGAAAGTGGTCTTCTCGTTGGCAATGCGAAAGAGATTCTGGTTTGGAATGATAATCAGCGTATCGACCGATTTCTGCAGTTCGTCGATACCGGCCTCGGCCACACGCATGCGCCGCGCGCCCTCGAACTGGAAAGGCTTGGTGACGACGCCGACGGTCAGGATGCCCATATCCCGGGCGACGCGCGCGACGACCGGCGCGGCCCCGGTGCCGGTTCCGCCGCCCATGCCGGCGGTGACGAAGACCATATGCGCCCCGGAAAGGTGATCGCGGATTTCCTCGATCGCTTCCTCCGCCGCGGCCCGGCCGACCTCGGGCTGCGATCCGGCGCCGAGACCTTCGGTGACCTGAAGGCCCATTTGGATAATTCTCTCGGCCTTCGACGAGGTAAGCGCTTGAGCGTCGGTATTGGCGACGATGAACTCGACCCCGATCAGGCCCGAGACAATCATATTGTTTACGGCATTGCCGCCCGCGCCGCCGATGC